>JAWOLE010000376.1:0-13256 GCA_033853815.1 Thermoanaerobaculia bacterium | reverse complement strand
TCGTCGCGAAGGGGGCGGACGAAGGCGGCGCGGACCGGAGGCGGCATCGGGCAGTCCTCGCCGCGCACGGCTTTCCAGAGGATCTCGTTGCCGGCGATGTCCGGGACGCGGTCGGCTTCCTCGAGATCGAGCTGCAGGGAGGCCTTCGATTCCGGCGCGTTCGGGTCGTTCATCTCGTCGACCGGCACCCGGGCGTCGCGCCGACGGTAGGGCGCCAGGTCGGGCTTCGATTGGAAGGCGCCGTACATCGGCGCGGCGGCCGCGTCGCACTGGCTCATCGGAGGCAACCCCAGGATGAGCTCGATCGTGCGCAGCATCCCGCAGGTCGTCGCGAGCTCCGGGTCCACGGCGCGCCGGCGCGCGTAGGGGCTTGCGACGAGGGCGACCGAGCGGTGCGCGTCCACGTGGTCCGGCCCGTTCTGAGCGTCGTCCTCGAGCACGAAGACGGCCGACTCCTTCCAGTACCGGCTGTGCGAGATAGCCTCGACGATGCTTCCCAGAGCCTGGTCGTTCTCCGCGATCATGGAGCGGGGCGTGGGATAGCCGGCGCGCGTGTAAGCGGTGTGGTCCCCTCCCAGGCGCAGGATCGAGAGAGAAGGAAGGCCTCCGTTCTTCTCGTACTCGCGAAACTCCTTCAACCAGGCCTCGACGCGGCGAGCGTCCGGGATCAAGAGATCGAAGGGCGCATAGTCGGGACAGATCCGGCCCTCGAGCCCCGGCACGGAGGCCCGCAAGGGTCCGAGCGGCTTCTTGCGGCCGGCGGCCTGTTCCTCGGACGAAGGCTCCGCCTCCGGTCCCTGGACGAATTCGCCGTAGCTCCTCACCGACACTCCGGCGCGCCGGCACGCGTCCCAGATGTACCCATGCGCCGGCGCGGCCAGGTTGCCGTAGGCGTTGCGCATTACGCCGCCTCCCTCGGAAAGGTACGGGCCCCCGCGGTGCGCGTAGTTCATCGGCCAGATCTTCTCGACGACGTCGGTCGCGCCGGCGCTTGTCGAATAGGCGTGACCGTCGTAGCTGACCTCGGCGTTCACGTAGAAGTTATCGAGCAGGACGAACTCGCGGGCGAGCGCGTGGGCGTTGGGCGTCACGTCCTCGCCGAAGAGACAGAGGGACGGGTCGCCGTTTCCCTCCGGTATGTCTCCAAGGATCTGGTCGTAGGTGCGGTTCTCGCGAATGATGTAGAAGACGTGCTTGATCGGCGAGGCGGCTCCCACCCGCGGCGGCACGGCGGAATGGCGGGGCGCGCGGGCGGGGGAGAGGCGCGTCGCATCGCTGTAGGGCGTCAGCGCGTAGACCGTCTTCGTGTACGCGGCCAGCGCTTTCGCGTCCGGCGCGGGCAGGACGGAGAGAGACCCCTGGAGAAGGGCCGCGTCAAACTGGCCGTCGGCCGCGGGAATCGCCGGCTGCGGGCCGCGCGGGTTCGGCGATGAGGAGAGCCCCTTTCCCGACAGGATGAAGATTCTCTTGCCGTCGCGGCTGAAGGCCGCCGCCGTCGGATACCAGCCGGTGGGGATGAACCCGGAGACCCGGCTCTCGCCCGGCGTGCCGACGTCGGCCACGGCCACCGTGTTGTTGTCGGCGTTGGCGACGAGGAGCGTCGCCCCGTCGGGCGAGAGCCCGAGCCCGTTGGGGGTCGATCCGGGGGGCGCGCCGGGATAGAGGGAGATCGCGATCTGCTCGGTCGCCTTCCGCGAGTGCAAATCCACGACCCAGACCGCGTTGGTGTTGGCGCAGGCGACGAAGAGGCGCGAGCCGTCCTTCGACAGCGCCATCGCGTTGGGATGCTCGCCGACGGGGACGTCCCCCTTCTCCTCCAGGCTCTCCGCGTCGAAGAGGAGGACCTTCGCGCCTCCCCACAGAGAGACGAAGACCGTCTTGCCGTCGGGAGCGACGAGGCACGTGTACGGCTCCGCGGCGAGCGCCACGGTCTTTACGACCTTGCGGCCGGCGACGTCCACAGCCGACAGCGTCCGGCCGATGACGTTGACGGCGTAGAGGCGGGCGCCGTCCGGCCGCACGGCGACCCCTCCGACGAACGTCTCCTTCTTCTTGTCGGGCTCGGCTATGGGAACCGTCGCCTCGTGGGCGAGTCTTCCCTTCTCGAACCGGAAGGACTCGACCGTGTTCGCGGCGGCTCCGGAGGAGTAGAGCCTCGCGCCCTCCGGGTCCCAGGCGAGGCCCAGCCAGGCGTTCTCGACGGAGAGCTTCTGTCTGACCGTGAAGTTCTTCAAGTCCACGACGGCGAGCGTAGGCCTGACGTAGCCGTTTCCCGCGACGACCAGGTAGCGCCCATCGGAAGACTCGACCATCGCGAGGGGCAGGTCGCCGATGTTCATGTGGCGCCCGGCAGGCGCGATCCTCCACCCGTTGGGAAGAAGGGTCGCCCCGCGCGCGACTCCCGGACGCCGGCTGGAGGGCACGGCCTGCGCGAACCCGGGCGCGGAAAGAGCGAGCAGACCCAGCGCACAGGTCCAACGCTTCCAGGTGAGTTTCACGGGAGAAGGCTACAACGGAGGCCCTCTCTTGACGCTAGAGGGCTGGAGGTCTAACGGGAGCCGCGCTGCCTGGCTTCGGGCGAGATCTCGGGACCGAGTTCTCCCTGGTCTTCGGTCTGGCCCCCGATCTCCGTCCAATCGGGAGTCTGGCGGCGCGCCGACTCTCCGATCTTCTTCAACCAGTACACACGTGAGCTTCGCGGCGCTCCGGCCTGGGAACAGATGACGCGCATCGGCTGGGTGATGTCGTTTTCATCCTCGAGGGCTTCCTCGGGCTGCCGTCTCCCCGTGGTCTTTTTCGTTCTTTCCCGCATGGCAAACCCTCCCCTCCAGGAGGGATTGCAAGAGACGTTCCTTCTCTCAGGCGATTGAGACAAAAAGACCTTGAGGGCCGCTCTGACATTTCTCGGAAGCTGGCCGCGTCCGCCCTGGCCTCATTTTCGCCCTGCCGGGCTGCCCTGTTCAATCCTGGCCGTCGGCCCGCGCCCAGGGAGGCCTGCGCTCCGCGATCCGGGCGAAGATCGGACAGTCCCGGCGGTGGGCGCCGGGGAGGTAGCCGGTGCTGATCAGGAACTCGCTGACGATCTCTCCGCCCGTGAAGACGAAGGTCTCGCGGAAGAGCCTGCGCCACTCCTCGCGGCCGAGCGGGTGGTGAGCATCGAGCCAGCGGGCGAAGGACCCGTGGCTGCGGCGGAGGGAGAGAACCCGTCCCGCGTTCTCGATGACCGCGTCCACCTTCAGGCGGTTGCGGATGATGCCGGCGTCCGCGAGGAGCCGCCGCCGCTCGCGAGCGCCGTAGCGAGCAACCTTTTCCGGATCGAAGCCTTCGAAGGCGCGTCGGAAGGCCTCCCGTTTCTTCAGGACCGTCAGCCAGGAGAGCCCCGCCTGGTTGATCTCGAGCGCCAGACGCTCGAAGAGCGCCGCCTCGCGCCGGATCGGAAATCCGTATTCGCGGTCGTGGTACGGCCCGTGCAAAGGATGCCCCTGCGCGAAGTCGCAGTAGCTCGATCCCATGGGCAGCGAACTCTACGACGGATTCCGGTGGACCGCTCGCGATGGCGGAGGAGGGCGGATAATTCGACCGCATGAGTGACCGCGGGCACTGCTGCGCTACGCTGTTGCTCGGCTGCGTCCTGGCTCTCCTGGCGGGTTCCTGTGACAGAGAGACGGCCGACAGGCAGCCGGCTCCGAAGGGGCCCGCGGACCAGGTGACGCTGTCGCCGGACGCCGCCCGGGCCGGCGGGATCGAGGTCGCGCCGGTCGCTGCGACCGGGGCTACCCGAGTGGTCACGCTGACCGGGACGCTTTCGGCCACGCCCTGGACCCCCGAGGAGCAGACCGCCCTGTCGGACGCCGGCAACGCGGACGCGAAGCTCGATCTCGCGAAGGCCAACTATGCCCGCATCTCGAACCTCGCCTCGGAGGGAATCGTCGCCCGACAGGACCTCGACGCCGCCCGAAGCGAGCTCGATCAGGCGCGAAGCGCAGCCGCGCAGGCGGACGCCAAGCGCGAGAACCTGGGCCTGACCGGATCGGAGAAAGACATCGCCCCCCTTTCCCGGATCTGGGGACTTGCCGCGCTGCCGGAGTCGGACCTGCGCGAGGTCGCCGTCGGCCAGGCCGTCGACGTCGAGACGTCCGCCTTCCCCGGCCAAAAGTTCTCCGGAAAGGTCGTCGCCATTTCCCGCTCAGCCGATGCTGAGACCCGGCAGTTCACGGTGCGCATCGCGATCGTGGACCCGGCCGGAAAACTCCATTCGCAGATGCTCGCAACGTTTGGGATCACGGCTCCCGCAGGCCCCGGCCTCTCGATTCCTTCTTCGGCCGTCCTCCTGGAGGCGGACGGGGCCTACGTCTACGTCGCGAACGGCCGAACGTTTCACCGCAGGGCGGTCAAGATCGGAGCCTCCGCAGGCGGCCGGACTCAGGTCGTCCAGGGGCTTGCCGCGGGAGAGTCGATCGTCGTCAAAGGCGCGCAGCTACTCGAGTCGGAACGTCTGAAGTCGCAGATAAAGACGGAAGAAGACTCGGACTGAATTCGCTCGATGCTCTCTCGTCTGGTCGGGTTTTCGCTGCGCAACCGGCTCGTCGTCCTGGCGCTGGCGCTCTCGCTTCTCCTTTGCGGCGTCTTCGTCTCCGCCCGCTCCCCCATGGACGTCTTTCCGGAGTTCGCTCCGCCTGAGGTCGGCGTGGAGACAGAGGCCCCCGGCCTCTCGGCCGAAGAAGTGGAGGCGCTCGTCACGTTCCGGCTGGAGACCGCGATCAACGGCAGCCCCGGCCTGAAGATCCTGCGTTCGACATCCATGCCCGGAGTTTCCGGGATCACGGCCATCTTCGCCGACGACACCGACGTCTACCGCGACCGCCAGGTCGTCACCGAGCGGCTCGAGACCGTCGTTCGCGATCTGCCGGCCGTGGTCACGCCGCCCGTCCTGACCCCGCTGACCTCCGCGTCGAGCACGATCGAGGTCCTCGGAGTGACCTCGTCTGGCCCCTTCGACCCGATCGCGGTCCGGACCTTCGCCGACTGGACCCTCAAACCCCGGCTTCTCGCCGTCCCCGGGGTGGCCAAGGTCGTCGTCTATGGCGGCCGGGTGGCCCAGGACCAGGTCATCGTCAACCCGAGCGCGCTGCGCGATTACGCCCTCGCCCTGCGCGACGTGGCCGACGCCGCTCGCAACGCGACGTCGATCGGTCCGGCGGGCACCGCGGAGGTCCACGGACAGCGTTTTCCCATCCGGTCGCTCGGCCAGGCCGCGAGCGCCGACGATCTGAAGAGTGCCGTCGTCGCCTATCGGGATGGCCGTCCCCTCACGCTCGACCGGATCGCGCAAGTCCGGCTGGGCCCCGAGTTTCCGATCGGCGACGCCTCCTTGAATGGCGGCCCGGCGGTCCTCCTCTATGTCTCCCGCCAGCCGGGCGTCAATACCCTCGACGTGACCCGTCAGCTCGACGCCGTCGTCGCGGACACCGCGCGTCACATGCCGCCGGGCCTCGCGCTCTACAACCGCCTCTTCCGGCAGGCGTCCTTCATCGAACATGCCGTCAGGAACCTGAGAACGACTCTTCTCATCGGAGGAGTCCTCGTGGCGGCCGTGCTGCTGCTCTTCCTCCTGGATCTGCGGACGGCCGCCATCACCCTGATCGCCATTCCGCTATCGCTCCTGACGGCGATCCTCGTGCTGCGGGCCTTCGGGGCCACTATCAACACGATGACCCTGGGAGGCCTCGCGATCGCGCTGGGCGAAGTCGTGGACGACGCGATCATCGACGTCGAGAACATCCACCGCCGGCTGCGCGAGAACCGGGCCGCGCCCAACCCTCGCCCGGCCCAGGACGTGATCTTTGACGCGTCGCTCGAGGTGCGCAGCTCAGTCGTCTATGCGACCTTCCTGGTGGCTCTCGTCTTTCTTCCCGTGTTTTTCCTCTCGGGGATCGCCGGAAAGATCTTCTCGCCGCTCGGTCAGGCCTACGTCCTCTCGACGCTCGCCTCGCTCGGCGTGGCGGTCCTCGTGACGCCCGCGGCCTGTTCCGTGCTCCTCGGCGGGGATACCGGCGGCCGGGGCGAAGGTCGCTTCGTCGCCTTCGTCAAGAGACGCTACCGGGCGCTCCTCGCCCGGTCGCTCCATCGTCCCGGACTCCTTCTCGCGGCGGCGATCGGGCTCTTCGTCCTGTCGCTTGCGGGCCTGCCCTTCCTCGCCGGCGAATTTCTCCCGGCCTTCCAGGAGAACAACTTCATCGTGCACATGGTGGGCCTGCCGGGGACCGCCCTGGCGGAGAGCGTGGACATGGGAAAGAAAGTCGAGCAGAAGCTCCTCAAGGTTCCCGGCGTCGTCTCGATCGCCCAGAAAGCGGGGCGCGCGGAACTCGCCGACGAGGTCGTGGGTGTCGAGGCTTCGGAGCTCGATGTCCAGCTCTCGGCGGCGATCAGCCGCGTGACCGACAAGATCGAGGAGGTCCGCCGAGCGGTCGCGGGTTTCCCGGGCTTTTCCTTCTCGGTCAACCAGTTCCTGAAAGAGCGCATCGAAGAAGTCATCGGCGGCGAGACCGCGCCGGTCGTCGTTTCGGTCTCCGGCCCGGACCTCGCGGTGCTGCGCGGAAAGGGGCTGGAGATCGCGCAGGTGATGGACTCGATTCCGGGCGCGAGAGACATCCAGGTGGGCGTGGAGACGAACGTCCCGCAGATCGTCATCCGCTTCGACCGCGAAAAGGCGTCGCAGGCGGGCGCCACGATCGATGACCTGCAGCAGGCCGTCGCCACCGCGTTCGAAGGCACGAAGGTCAACGAGATCTTCGGCGGCCAGCAGATCCTCCCGGTGGTCGTCAAGTACCCCGAGGAGAGCCGGGGCGATCTCGACGCCATCCGCAACCTCCCGATCCGGACGCCGGCCGGAAACGTTCCGCTCGGGACGCTCGCCGACGTCTCTGTCGGCCAGGGCCCCAACGCGATCGCAAGGGAGGCCGGACAGCGCCGCCTGCGCGTGACCTGCGACGTGGAAGGCAGCGTCACCCGCTACGCGGCGAATCTCAAGCGCCGGCTGCGCTCGCTGGCGCTGTCCCCCGGCTACTCGGTCGAGCTCTCCGGCGACTACGCGGAACAGCAGAAGAGCATCCGGGAGCTGTTGCTCGTCGGAGCCCTGGCGCTCGTCGGCATTTACCTCCTGCTCCTGACCGACTTTCGCTCCGGACGACTGGCCTCCCTCGTTCTCGTCAACCTCCCGCTCGCCCTGATCGGAGGCATCGCGGCGGCTCTGGTCCTGCGCGTGACTCTTTCGCTCGGCGCGCTCGTCGGGTTCGTCACGCTCTTCGGCATCACGGCGCGCAACGCGATCATGCTGATCTCGCACTACCGCCACCTGGAGATTCGCGAGGGGGTCAGCTTCGGGCCGGATCTGGTCGTTCGCGGCTCCCTCGACCGTGTCTCCCCGGTCCTGATGACGGCGCTCGTGACGGGGCTCGCCCTGCTGCCCCTCGTGATCGGGGGCAACCGGGCGGGCCAGGAGATCGAATACCCGATGGCGGTCGTCATCGTCGGCGGCCTTCTCTCCTCGACCGCCCTGAACCTGCTGCTGATGCCGGCCTTCTACCTGTCCGTTTGGTCCCGAAGGCGATCGGAAGGCCGAGAATAGCCAGTGACGGCCTTCGTCCGCGCATGGCGACGCAACCTGCATCGCCTTTTTGAGATCGGCGTTCTCATCAAGGGCGCCGATGGGGTTCTGGAGATCATCGGTGGCTTTCTCTTCTGGCTTCTCCCGCAAAGCGCGCTCAATACGGTCGTCGTCTCTCTCACCGCTCACGAGCTGTCGGAGGACCCCGGGGACCGGGTGGCCAACTTGTTGCGGCATGCCGTCGAAGGTCTGTCACTCGACACGAGGCTCTTCGCGAGCGCCTATCTTGTCGTTCATGGCGTCGTCAAGGTGTTTCTGGTGACGGTTCTCTTACGTGGAAAGATGTGGGCATACCCGACGGCGCTGGCCTTCCTGGGCGCATTCGTTTTCTATCAGTTCTACCGCCTGGTCCACACTCGTTCGATCGGTCTGCTGATTCTGACGGCATTCGACCTGATGGTCCTGTCCCTGATCTGGCTCGAATATCGACGGCGCGCCGGCCTGAAGGCGCGATGACGAACACGGAATTCACGCTGCTCGTAGGCGGGGGCTCGCTCTTCGCCGGATTCCTCGGCGCGATCACCGGCCTGGGCGGCGGGGTCGTCATCGTGCCGCTCCTCGTGCTGGTGTTCGGCGTGGACATCCGCTACGCGATGGGAGCTTCCCTGATTTCGGTCATCGCGACCTCCTCCGGAGCTGCGGCCGCCTACGTGAAGGAGGGCTACTCGAATCTCCGCGTGGGCATGTTTCTCGAGATCGCGACGACTCTGGGCGCCCTGACCGGCGCGTTTCTCTCGGCGAGGCTTCCGAGCTCGAGAATCGCCGTGATCTTCGGGATCGTGCTCGTGGCCTCGGCCTATTTCTCGCTCCGCCACAAACCACGCACCAGGACCAGCGACTCGCCCGATCCGCTGGCCGTCCGCCTCGGAATGGACGGAAGTTACCCGACGCGAGAGGGCCCGAGGACCTATCACGTGCACGCCGTGCCGGCCGGCTTCGGCGTGATGTTCGCGGCCGGCTCGCTGTCGGGGCTGCTCGGCATCGGCTCGGGTGCGCTGAAGGTGCTGGCGCTCGACGAGGCGATGCGCATTCCTTTCAAGGTCTCGACGACCACGAGCAACTTCATGATCGGCGTCACGGCCGCCGCGAGCGCGGGCGTGTACCTTGCCCGCGGCTACATCGACCCGGGTATCGCCATGCCGGTGATGCTCGGGGTGCTCGGCGGCTCGCTCGCCGGGACCCGGGCCCTCGAAAGGACCGGGAGCGGAATCCTGAGAAAGATTTTCGCCCTGGTCATTCTGGCGCTGGCCGTCGAGATGATCTACAACGGCCTGACCGGGAGGCTCTAGGAATGGCGATCGCTAAACGGCGCTGGACCGAGCGGCAGGTCGAGCGGGTGGTCGGCAACCTGCTCGACTTCGGCGTGGCGGCCTCGACCGCGGTGCTGCTGGCGGGGGCGGTCTTCTTTCTCGCCCGCCACGGCGGTTCCGCGCCGGATTATCACGCGTTCCGCGGGGAGCCCGCGAGCCTTCGAGGCCTGGCCGGAATCGTCAGCGACGCGCGATCGCTCTCCGGCCGCGGCCTGATCCAGCTCGGACTCCTTCTGCTGCTCGCCACGCCGGTGGCGCGCGTGGCCTTCACGATCTTCGCCTTCGCCCGCCAGCGCGACTGGACCTACGTCGCGGTGGCGCTCTTCGTCCTGACCGCCCTCCTCTACAGCCTGATTGCCTCCCGCGCCTGACCGGCCCTTGCCGGAAAGACGTCCCCTGAGCCCGGGTCGGGCGCGTCCGCTACTCGGCTGAGCGGAGTTCTCGTACTTGGTGATCGAGCTCGAGCCCCTTCGAGGCCGACGCAAGGACTCTCGAGCGCCGCGCCGCGGGCGCGCTGGCCTATGGCCGAGGCTATGTCCTCCGACGCGGAGGCTGCCGCCCTCAGCTCCCCGCCGGTTTCCTCGCGCGGACGAAGGCGCTGCGGAACTTCCCGTCGATCTCGGACTCGGCGGCGGACACGTCGATGCCGGCGCTCGCCAGGAAGTCCCGCGCCTCCGCGACGCGGTAGATCCGCGTCGGCTCGACGGAGATCCCTTCGAAGCCGGCCGCGGCGAGCTTCGACGTGTACTCCTCCTCCGAGAGCGCCCCGGCGAGGCAGCCGATCCACAGCTCGACGCTCTTCCGGATCGGCGCCGGGACCTCACCCTTCGTCACGATGTCGGAGACGGCGAACCGGCCGCCCGGCTTCAGGACGCGGAACGCCTCGCGCAGGACGCGGTCCTTGTCGGCCGCGAGATTGATGACGCAGTTGGAGATGACGACGTCCACGCTGTCATCGGGAAGAGGCATCTCCTCGAGCGTTCCCTTGAGGAACTCGACGTTCGCCGCCCCGGCCTTCCTCTGGTTCTCCCGGGCGAGCTCGAGCATTTCCTCGGTCATGTCGAGGCCATAGGCCTTCCCCTTGGGGCCGACGCGCCTGGCCGACAGGAGGACGTCGATCCCTCCTCCCGAGCCCAGGTCGAGGACGACCTCACCAGGCCGGAGCTCCGCCAGGGCCGTCGGGTTACCGCATCCGAGCGAGGCGAGGACGGCTTTCTCCGGCAGCGCGCTCGTCTCGCCGTCCGAATAGAGATTCGACGTGACCGGGTCTCCCGAGAGCCCGGACGCCGACGGCGCGCTCCCGCAGCAGGTGGCGCGTCCCTCCTGGACCTGCAGCGCGGCCAGCCGATACTTCTCCTTCACGATGTCCCGGATCCCGTTCTTCGCCGCGGGGTCCTTCTCTTCGGTCACGAATTCTCCGGACATATCCACCTCCATTTCGACGGTTCGCGAACAATCGATGAATCGGCTCAATTTTTTTTAGACCGCCTTCGCGAGGGCCTCGCCCAGGCCCGCCAGGGCGGCCTCGTTCCGGCGGTAGAACATCCAGCGCCCACGCTTCTCGGCCTCGACGAGCCCGGCGCGGCGCAAGAGGTCCATGTGGTGCGAGACCGCCGCCTGCGAGAGCCCGACAGCCCGTTCGATGTCGCAGGCGCAGAGCCCGCGCTCCTCGCGCCGCACGAGGTCACAGCAGGTCTTCCCGCGAGCCCGCAGCAGCTCCAGGATCTTCAGCCGTGTCGGATCGCCGAGAGCCTTGAAGGCGGAGACGAGCTCCCCCGTCTGTTTCATAGATCGATAACTATAGATATGAAGGGCGCGCCTGTCAAGTGCCCCGAACTCCGGCCGGATGGTAGACTCTCGCCGAAGACAGGCGGTGGAGTCCGCCGCAACCGCCGTCGCCGAGACGGCCGATGACTCCTACGACGGTCACGTCGCGGGATTGTCGCTCCCGGGCGTTGACGGGAGGACACGGATGTCGCGGTTTCTCTGGATTTGCCTCGGCGGCGCCGCCGGGACCGGCGCCCGATACGCCCTGTCGGGCTGGATCCTCGCGGCCCTCGGCACGGGTTTCCCCTACGGAACGCTCGCGGTCAACCTGATCGGCTCCTTCCTGCTCGGCGCGATCGTGCACGTGGGCCTCGCGACGAATTCAATCGCGCCGACACTGCGCCTCGCGCTGACGACGGGCTTCCTCGGCGGCTTCACGACCTACTCGACGTTCAATTACGAGACGCTCCAGTACTTTCAGGAGAGGGCGTGGCTCCTGGGCTTCGCCAACATCGCCGTCACCGTCGTCTCCTGCCTGCTGGCGGGCGCGGCCGGCGTCATCCTCGCCCGCGCCGCGGTCGGCGGTTAGAACGGGAGGTTCGCGTGCGCATTCTCGACGGGGAACAGGTCCTGGTCCGGATCTTCATCGGAGAGGGAGACAAGTGGCATCACCGGCCCCTCTCGGAGGCGCTCCTCGAGAGGCTCCGGAAGGACGGCTTTGCCGGCGCCACGGTCTTCCATGGCGTGGCCGGCTTCGGCGCCCGAAGCGTCCTCCACACCGCGCACCTGTTGCGGCTGTCCGAGGACCTGCCGGTCGTCATCGAGGTCGTGGACACCGAGGAGCGCGTCGAGCGTCTCCTCCCGATCCTGGATGAAATGGTCTCCGAGGGTCTCGTCACGCTCGAGAAAGCGCGCGTCGTCAAGTACGCCCCGGGAAGGCGGCCTTTCGACGCCCCGCAAGGTTGAGATGCGGGCCGCTCTGATATCGTTTCCGGGCCTCATGAAAAGGAACCTCTGGCGCTGCCTGACGATCGTCGGCGCGCTGGCCCTCTCCAGCGCCTGCGCCGCCGCAGTCGGTCCGCAGCCCGCGCCGATGCCGGCCGCCTCGGGCAGCGCCTGGAAGTTCGTCGTGGGAGGGGATTCGCGCAACTGCGGCGACGTCATCATGCCCGCGGTCGCCGCAGGGGCCGCGTCGGCGGGCGCGAAGTTCTACTGGCACCTCGGGGACTTTCGCGCGCTCTACGATTTCGACCAGGACCTCCTGGCCCAGCGCCGCGCGGCCGGGGGCCCGGCCGTCCTATCGATCAGCGAGTACCAGAGGACCGCCTGGGACGATTTCATCCTGAACCAGATCGGCCCGTTCGGGACGATTCCGGTGTTCCTCGGAATCGGCAATCACGAGCTCGTCGCGCCCAAGAGCCGCTTCGAGTACCTGGCGCAGTTCGCCGACTGGCTGAACGCCGCGCCCATCCAGGCCCAGCGGCTGCGCGACAACCCCAACGATCGGAAGTTGAAGACCTATTACCACTGGGCGGAGGACGGGGTGGATTTCGTGACGCTCGACAACGCCTCGGACGACCAGTTCGACTCCTCACAGGCCGCCTGGCTCGATCGCGTCCTCCGCCGGGATTCCTCGGATTCCTCCATCACGACGATCGTCGCCGGCATGCATATCCCGCTGCCCGATAGCCTCGCTCCGGAGCACAGCATGAGCAACTGGGCGCAGGGAGAAGAAAGCGGCCGCCGCGTGTACGCGGCCCTCTTGAAGGCACAGGCCGCCGGCAAGAAGGTCTACGTCCTCTCCAGCCACTCCCACTTCTACATGAGCGGCATCTACGACACGCCGTACTGGCGCGCCCACGGCGGCGTCCTGCCCGGCTGGATCATCGGCACGACCGGGGCGATCCGCTATGCCCTGCCGCCCGGCGCCACCCACGCGAAGGAGGCGAAGACCAACACCTACGGGTACCTCGTCGGCACGGTGGGCTCGGATGGCTCGATCCGCTTCGACTTCCATGAAATCAAAGAGGAGGACATCCCCGCCGCCGTCGTCACCCGCTTCACGAAGGAATTCGTCCACCAGTGCTTCGTCGGCAACATCCGGCAGGAGGAGCCGCGGCACTAGCTAGGACGTAGGACATAGGACGAAGGGCGTTGAGATCTCGACCCCACGTCCTACCACCTACGTCTTACGTCCTCCCAGCGCGACTCAGGATCACAGAACAGCTCTCCCTAATCCCGCCACCAGGCACGGTCGGCGTCCTTCGGCGCGCGGGCCGCGGCGTACGCGGCCATCTGCTTGATCCGCTCCGGCAGGGAAAGGGGGCCCGCCCAGCAGTGGGGCTTGCGCGGCCCGTAGAGGATTGTCCCGCCCCAGGGCGGGTTCGTCGTCGTCGCGAGGAAGTCGTCCAGGCGGTGGACCGCGTTGTTCAGGTAGTAGGTATCCATCTCTCCCGCCGTGATGTGGATCTTCCCCGCGAGCTTGCCACCGATCTCGCTCCAGTGCTTCTCCA
>JAWOLE010000375.1:0-9559 GCA_033853815.1 Thermoanaerobaculia bacterium | reverse complement strand
GCGGGGGAGACCGAGACGAAGGTCTCGAAGGACGGGTAGTGCTCCAGGTCCGCCTCCAGCTGCTCGACGCGCTCCCGCAGCTCGTGGACCTCCATCAGGCGGGCCACCTTCTTGCGGACGGCCTGCTGGTCGAAGGGTTTGGTCAGGTAGTCTTCAGCCCCGCGCTTGATCGCCTCGACGGCCGTTTCGATCGTCCCGTAGCCGGTCATGATGACGACGGGCAGGTCCGGGTTGGACCGGTGCAGCTGCTCCATCAGGCCGAGCCCGTCGGTCACCGGCATGATCAGGTCCACCAGCGCGAGCGCGAGGTGGGGGTCGCGCTCGGCGATCTCGACGGCTTCGGCGGCCGACAGGGCGACCTCGGCCGCGTAGCCTTCGCGCCGCAGGAACTCCTCGAGCGTGCGGGCCATGCTCGCGTCGTCGTCCACGACGAGGATCGTGGCGGGGGAGCCCGCGGAACGCTTCACGTTGCCCGGCCGGCCTCGCGAGCCGCCGGAGGTTGCCAGAGCGGGAAGTCCAGGAACACCGTGGTTCCCTTCTGCGGCGCGCTCTCCAGGTGGATCGAGCCGCCGTGTTCGGAGAGAATGTTCCTGGCGATCGCGAGGCCGAGCCCGGTGCCCTTGGCCGATCCCTTGGTCGTGAAGAAGGGCTCGAAGACGTGCGCCAGGTTCTCCGGCGCGATGCCGCAGCCGTCGTCGATGATGCGGAACTGGATCGACTTGCCGCCCGACAGGCCGCTGTGGATCCTTATCGAACCTCCGGGGGCGATCGCGTCGAGCGCGTTGGCGAGGAGGATCGCGAAGAGGGCCTCGATCAGGTTGCGGTCCGCGAGGACCTGCGCCCCTTCGGCGCCGTCCACGTCGATCGTGACGCGCGCCCGCTTGGCTTCAAGGGGCGGCGCGAGGAAGTGGACCACGGACCGGACGATCTGGGTCACCTCCTCGGGCTGCCTCTGCAGCGCGGGGCGCCGGGAGAACTCGAGCAGGCGGCGGACGAACTGCTGGCAGAACTGGATCCCGTTCTCCAGCTGCTCGAGGTCCGAAGCGGTCGAGCCGGACTCCCGTTCGCGCATCATCTGGATACGCAGGAGCATCGAGGCCAGGGGAGTGTTCAGGTGGTGCGCCGTGCCGGCCGCCATCTTGCCCATGCTGGCGAGCTTCTCGATCTCCAGCATGGCGCGCCGCAGGCGCACCCGCTCGCGGATGTCGCTGGTGACTTCGAGGAAGAATTCCCTCCCCGCGTCCTCCGGGAAGGGCAGCAGCGAGAGCTCGACTTCGAAGCGGTTGCCCGCCCTGTCGCGGCGCTCGGTCTCGACGTCCAGCGTCGGCGCCCCGCCCCGCGCGCGCTCGAGGAACCGCTCGAGCTCCTCTTCGCCCTCGGGCGGCACCGTCGGCAGGGGCCGGCCGAGCACCTCGGTCTTGCTGAACCCGTAGAGGCTTTCCGCCGTCGCGTTCCACTCCGCCACCCGCAAGGACGAGTCGTAGAGGACGACGGCGCCCGGCGACGCCTCCAGCAGCCGGCGGTAGTACTCCCGCGAGCGGCGAAGCTCCTCCTCGCTGCGCCGGCGCTGGCGCGATACGTACCACGCCGCCCAGGCGGCCAGGAGGAGAGACGAGGCGACGCCGCGGGTGATGTAGAGGCGGTGGAGCGTGACGTAGTCCATCTCCCGGAACCAGCGGTTCAGCACGAGCTCCCAGATTGCGAAGACGAAGGCGATGATGGTCGTGCTCGAGAGGACGAGAGTCGCCCAGAACCATCGCGACTCCCCGGCCCTCGCCTTCTTCTCTCCGGTTTCCGGGGCAGTCGGCGGGGGGGCCTCCGTCGGGAGGTCTCTTCCCTCGGTTTCGGGAACGGTCTCCGTTGCGGGCCCGGGAGTCGGCATGTCGCTGCGCCTGGCCTGTGTTGCCGCGAATCCTCGCGAGGAGGATAACGCGGCGGGCCCGGGCGAAGAAGCCGGGAGGCCGGGAGACGCCGGCGAGGCCCCCTTCGGGGGCGCACGGGCTCGATAGGGCAAATGATGCAAATGCATCAGGACCGGGCCTTGCGCCCTGGAGGGAAAATACGCCCGTGGCCGACGTCCTCGACCCGGCGGCGGAGCTCCTCTACGCCCGTTGGAGGCGCGCCGTGGACCTGCTGTGGCGAGAGGCGGTGTACCGCCGCCGGCTGGGCCTGGCCGAGCGGGAGCGGGTCCGGTGCGCGCGTCGGATGAGGAACCTGCAGAAGATCGTCCGCAAGGCTCTCGCGGACTATCACCGGCTCGAGCTCGAACGCCAGCGGCTCAGCGGCAAGTAGAGCGATCCCTTGAAGGGCTCCCGCCGCCGGCCGCCAGACTCGAAGTCTCCCGGATTCGCCCGCGGCTCGATATGAGGACGACGGCCCTTCCGTCGCTCCTCCTCCTGGCCGTCGGCGTTGCGCGGACACCCTCGCCTCATGCGGCCCAGGAGGAGGGATTCCTGCCGGGTCCTGCGGCGTCCCGTGTGGTGAGCGTCGCGACCTCCGGGCCGGTCCGGGCTTCGGTCGTCGTCCAGACGCAGGCCATCGCCGTCAAAGAGACCGGCCCGAAGGAGACGATCCGGGCGTTTGGAGAGGTCTACGCTTTCTCTCCCTCCTTCTTTGCCGTGCACCGTGACGAGCCGACACAGGTGACTTTCTGGAACCTGCAACAGGACGACCTGCACGACTTCATGCTCATGGATCCACGGTACGACGTTCTGATGAAGGTCATGCTGCCGGCGCTGAAGAAGACTTCCTACGTGATGACCTTTCACCAGGAAGGCCTCTTCACCTTCTACTGCGCGATGCATCCTCCCGAGATGTCGGGGCAGATCCTCGTGCTCCCGCCGAGGCCGCTTCCGACGCCTGTGCCGACGCCCCCCAAACGGCGCCGCCGTTGAGCGAGCCGGGCGACCCGAGAAAATCGCTCCGCGACGTCGCCTTTCTGTTCCTGAAGTTGGGCACGATCGCCTTTGGCGGACCCGCCGCCCACATCGCGATGATGGAAGACGAGGTTGTGCGCCGGCGTCGATGGCTGACGCGAGAACAGTTCCTCGACATGCTCGGCGCGACCAACCTGATCCCGGGCCCCAACTCGACAGAGATGGCGATTCATGTGGGATATCGCCGCGCGGGTCTGCCGGGGCTCGCGATTGCCGGAACCTGCTTCATCTTCCCGGCGGCAATCCTCGTGACGGGGTTTGCCTGGGCCTATGTGCGCTTCGGCAGTCTTCCCGCCGCAGCCGGGCTTCTCAGCGGGATCAAGCCGGTGGTGATCGCACTCATAGCCCAGGCGATCTGGCGTCTCGGCCGCCAGGCAGTCAAGACGAGAACTTTGGGAGCGGTCGCCATCGTCTCTGTGGCGGCGACCCTTCTCGGTGTACACGAACTCCTCGTTCTGTTCGGGGCCGCCGCGCTTGCCCTGGGCATCCGAGCGCTCGCGGGGCAAGGGCCCGACCGGCGACTCGGATGGTTGCCGCTCCCCGGAGTGCGATCTCTGCGGATGCTGATGGCCGGCGCGGCGACGTCGGCGGCGGTTGGATCGGCGGCGCTCTGGCCGCTCTTTCTCCTCTTCCTGAAGATCGGATCCGTTCTGTTCGGAAGCGGCTACGTCCTGCTCGCCTTCCTGCGCGCCGACTTCGTCGCGCGTTTGCACTGGCTGACGGAGAGCCAACTCCTCGACGCGATCGCGGTGGGGCAGGTGACACCGGGGCCGGTTTTCACAACGGCCACGTTCATCGGCTACGTCCTTCTCGGGCCCGGAGGGGCGCTCGTGGCCACGATCGGGATCTTTCTTCCCTCGTTCGTTCTTGTCGCCGCGAGCGCTCCGTTGATCCCGAAACTGCGCCGGTCGGCTCTCGCAGCGGCCGCGCTCGACGGGTTGAACGTCGCCTCGCTGGCGCTCATGGCGGTCGTGACGGGCCAGTTGGGCGCAGCCGCGGTGCGAGACTGGCTCGGGGCAGCCGTCGCTCTTGCGAGCGTTATCCTCCTCTTCCGCTTCCGAGTGAACACGACCTGGCTTGTTCTCGGGGGCGCCGCTGTCGGGGTTCTCGCAACCCTGCTCGGAAGATGAACGTTGGCGTCCCGCAAGGTCGACGACGCGTTTGCATTTCAACCGCGGCTACGAGGGGAGCGGGAGTCTCGAGGGGCGACCTGCCGTCCCGAGACTCCCGAGAACGTGCTAAGGAACTACGGGCCTGGACCGGTCTTGGGTTTCAGGGCGCTTTGCCGGCGCGTGCATCTGTGCTGAAAGTGGCTGCCGGAGTGCGGCGAGCTGCCGCTCGGCTTTGAGATCACGAAGGATGCCGCCGCCCTCGCATTTCCGGCGGGTTTGGCAGTGTCCCACCATTTCCCTCCCGGCCCGTAATACGCCTGGAGGGCCGTAGCGAGGCTCTTCTCGAACGCGTTGTCCCAGACGGTCACCGGGTCCGAGTCGAGGCCGAGGTCGAAGGAGTTGACCTTCGATCGGTGGCAGGAGAGCGCACACGCGTTCGGCATTCCGCCCTGGTCCTGATACTTGAGGGTCTTCTCCGGCGGGACGGCCTCGAAGGTGTGGGTGTGTAGCTTCAGCTCGTCCGGCCCTCCGGTCGTGGCCATGTGGCACCCCGTGCAGCGCGAGAGCCCCATCGCCCGTTCGGGTCCGTAAGGATGGTGCGAGTGAGATTCGACGACGGCGCCGATGGCCGTTCGATTGTCCGCATAATCGGCGACCTGCTGCTGGGTGATGTTCGCGAAGGAGCCGTGCGTCGCGTGGCAGGCCAGACAGAGCGTGTTGTCCTCGACCCTGGTCGAGATGGTGAGGGAGCCCGCGGCGATACTGGAAACGATCTGCGCCGGGTTCCCGGTCGCCTTGTGGGGGTCATGGCACTCTGTGCAGCGGACGGGATGAAACTGGAAGCTCGGTTTGGTCGAATTGTAGAACTCCGGGTACTGGCTCGTGTCGATGCCGATTTTGTTATCGGGCCACCACACCTCGGCGGCCGTGGCGAAGTCGCGGAGCTGCTCACCGGAACCGGGCAGCCAGCTCATGCCGGTCGATTCCTGGTATGGCCAGCCGATGACGCCGGTCGGCGTTGACGCGATCACCGAGTGGCATTGGCCGCAAATCTGGTTGGCATCGTGAGTCCCGAGCTTCGCGGGGTTGACGATCTTGGTCGGGTCATGGAGGCCGAGGATGTGCTGGGAGCCCGGGCCGTGGCAGCTCTCGCAGCCGATGTTCATGATCTTCTTGTTGCCGTCTCCGTCGTAGTCGAAATACCCGGGGTCGTCCACGTTATAGATGGTCGCCGGGTAGGGCTGGAATGCCCACTCTCCCCGCGAGTTCTGTGAGACGCTTCGCGTGCCGCTGGCGTGGCAGCCGGCGCAGTTCTGGTCCCAGCTCTCGCCGACAGGCACGACCTGGCTGGTGGCGGCCGCCGGACCGAAGAGAGGCTGGTTGTCGCTGCCGTACCAGGCTTCGGGCGCGTAGGCCTCCCAGGTATTCCCCTCCGTGACGTAGTCGAGCGGCGAGGAGTAGACGGCGCTCGTATAGCCCGTCGGAGAGTCCGCCACGGGGACCCTCACGGCGAAGAGCTGGAACCACTCGCCCGTGTCCGGCCAGCGCCATTGCTTGACGAACACCACCGGCATATCGAGTTTCCCGATGGTGATCGTGTACTGGCCGTTCTTCACGCTGAGCTTCGGGGCGTTGGGCTTGTATTGATCGAAGGGGGAGGAGATCGTGTTGAAGTCGAGTCCCTGGACGAAATCATCGACACCGTTGTTGTCGTAGTCCGCCAGAACGCCCTTGCCCGGCACCAGGGACCACTTCACCATCGGCCGGATCAGGGCGTCGGCATGCAGCGTGTCCCTCCAGCCGGCATAGTCCGGATGGCAGGCGATGCAGTACTCGGAGCCGACGTAAACGCCCGCCTCCAGCTCCTTCTTGGTGAAGTAGCTTGATAGCGCGCTGAGGATCGATGAGTCTCGGGACACGATGCGAGTCTGCGGCGATGCCCGGTTGGCCCTGGCCGGCGGCCCGACTCCGACGAGCGTCAGCAGGACGGTGATCAAAGGGGCGCCGATGAGCAGTTTTCGCATGGTTTCCTCCGGTCGGTTCATTCGTCCAGGAGCCGCGCGCCCCAGTTTGAGCGTTGAACGGCCACGTGCTCCAACGCGGTTCGCATCGGTGAGTGGACTCAAGGGGCAAGGTACCCCCGCCCTCATAATGTGCATGATCCGAAGTCACCATCGGCGTGGCCGAGCGAGTGGCGAGTCGCGCGCCTGAGCCCTCAGAATCTCTTGAGTGTGCGGCAGTTGCCGCGACGAGGTCAGACGCAAGTCTGCCCGATCCTGAACAACTCTTCAGAATCTCTTCACCTTCGGAGCGCGCGATTGCGGCTGTGAGATATCGACGCGCGGCCGTGTTCCGCCTGCCCGAGGAGATCGGCAAGTGGGACGGGAAGGAGATTCGCTTCTCTGGATCTGGTGAGGATCCGGTCGGGTCGGAAATCTCGTGTGGACGGCGCGCCCTGGAGAACGGGCGCGCGTTTTCTCTTGCCGACCTGACCGCCTCCGCCCGGCGGCGCCGTGAAAGCAGCAGCGGCCCCGCGCCCGGGCGTTCCTCCGGAGGTTAGAATGCCCTGTGCGGAAGGCGGGCATGGCCGCCGGCGCTGAGACGTCAGCGGCGCCGCAGCTTCTTGTCGTCGAAGACGAGCCGAAGGTCGCGCGCGCGCTGCGCGATGGGCTGGAGTCCGAAGGTTACCGGGTCAGCGTCGCCCATACCGGCGAGGAGGGGTTCTACCTTGCCTCCAGCCGGCCTTTCGATCTCATCATTCTGGATCGGATGCTGCCAGGGCGGGACGGTCTTGAAATCCTCGGCACGCTGCGGCTCAAAGGAGTGCTGACGCCCGTCCTCGTGCTGACGGCTCGAGATGCCGTGGAGGATCGCGTAGCCGGGCTCGACGCCGGCGCCGACGACTACCTCGTCAAGCCCTTCGCATTCGCCGAGCTTCTCGCCCGGGTGCGGACGCTCATAAGACGTGGGCGTGGAGATCAGCTCCTGCACCTCTCTATCGCCGATCTCGTCATCGACGTGCGTGCGCGCGCCGTCTCCCGCGGCGGCCGGCGGGTGGAGCTGACGAACCGCGAGTACGAGTTGCTCGAATACCTGGTGCGGCACAAGGGGACGCTTGTCTCGCGCGAGATGCTCGCTCGCGACGTCTGGGGAGAGACGCAGAGGTGCACTCCTCTCGACAACGTGATCGACGTTCACATCGCTCGGCTTCGCAAGCGGATAGACCAGGAGCCGGCCGTGCGCCTGATTCACACCGTGCGCGGGGTGGGCTTCATCGTCCGGGAGGGCGAGGCGTGACTCCGGTTCTCGAATCGGCGCGAGCGCTCGCCAGGCGGAAGCGTTTTCGAAGCCTCAAGACGCGCATCACGCTTTGGTACGGCGCGATCATCGCTCTCTGTCTCCTTGCCTTCTCCGCCGGCATCGTGATCTCCCTGACCTCCCACGCCCGGGCCGAGCTCGACCGAGACGTGCATGAGGACATCGAGCTTGCGACGCAGGCTCTGTTCGTCAGCCCGCAGGGGAGGCCTTCGTGGCCGGAGGGCTTTCTGGGCAAGGAAATTGACGAGGAGGAGGGCGGCGGCCACTGGTACGAGGTCTGGACCACGGGCGGCGAGCGGCTGCTCGCCACAGGCACGCTCCGCGCGGTCGCTCTCGGGCCGCCACGGCGGGTCGCCGGACCCTCCAGCGAGGTGGCCACACTTCTGCTGCCGGACGGGCCCGTCCGCGTCATGACCCAGGCGGTGCGAGTGGGTGGAAGAGAGTTCCTCGTCCGCGCGATCGTCTCTGAGGTGGGAGTCTTCCGGCAGCTCCACCGGCTCTGGCTCGAGCTCGCGGCACTGTCTCTGGGGGTTCTGGCCCTCGGCGGTCTGGGCGGCTATCTCCTGGCTCAGCGCACCCTGGGGCCGCTCTCGAGGATGGCCGAGCACGCTCGAAGGATCACGGCCGAACAGCTTCATGAGCGGCTCGCGTTCAAGGACACTAGCACGGAGCTCGACCAGCTTCGCGACGCCTTCAATAACACTCTGGCGCGGCTGGAGCAGTCCTTCGCTCAACTACGCCGCTTTACGGCCGACGCCTCTCATGAGCTGCGCACGCCGTTGACGGCGCTTCGCAGCGTGGGAGAGGTCGGCCTCCGCGGCGCCTTGACCCGCGAGGACTACCGTGAGGTCATCGGAACGATGCTCGAGGAGGTCGATCGGCTTTCCCGGCTGACCGATCAACTCCTGGCGCTCGCCCGGGCGGACGCGGGTCAGGCGCAGCTGCGTTCCGAGCCGGTGGACCTTTCTGCCCTGGCTCGGGAGGTCGCCGATCAAATCTCCGTCCTCGCCGAGGAGCGTGGCCAGACGCTCGAAACTCGCGCGGAAGGAAGCGTCGTCGCCCAGGGTGACCGGCTGGCGCTTCGCCAGGCGCTCTTGAACCTGGTGGACAACGCGATCAAGTACGCGCCGGAAGGCACGTGCGTCTCCTTGCGGGTTGGATGCGCCAACGGAGGCGCTTTCGTCGAGGTGCGGGACGAGGGCCCGGGCATCGCTGCCGAGCACCGCGAGCGGATCTTCGAACGCTTCTATCGCGCAGATACCGGCCGCTCGCGGGAGAAGGGCGGTACAGGCCTGGGCCTGTCGCTGGTCAAGTCCACCGCCGAAGCACACGGCGGTCGCGTGGAGCTGGAGAGCGAGAGAGGCCGCGGTAGCACCTTCCGCCTCGTTCTGCCGCGGGAGGCGCCGCAAAACTGAGCTTGAATCCGGCAGCCCCTCGGTCATTGCAAGAGATTCCGCCGCCGGTGTCGGACTCCGAGGAGGTATGACTTGCGTCATGGCCAGAAGCGCCGCGCGGAGCCATTCTGGGAGGCGTGATGAGCCGATTGACGTTTGATCCGAGGCTTCCTGTCAAAGTCCTCCTCGAGCGGTTCCCTGACGTCCGGTCGGTGCTGGCCGCCTACCAGATCGACACGTGCTGCAGTGGAGAGCATCCGCTCGAGCAAGCCTGCGCCGCCAGGCAGATTCCCCTCCGGCAGGTCCTGGAAGACCTGGAGTCGGCGCATCGCGTGGCGGAGGCCCAGAATCTCGTCCCGCCGACGATGTCCGTCCGCGAGGTCCGGCGGCGCTTTCCGGCGACGATCCCCGTCTTCGAGCGCTACGGGCTGGGGGACTGCGGCGGCGAGGAGGGGCCCGAGGAGCCCGTGGCCTGGTTCGCGACGGTGCACCGGCTACCGCTCGAGGAGTTCCTGCGCGACATCCGTGAGGCGGCCGTCCGCGACGCCGCCGCGATTCCCCGGCAGCCGGCTCCGGCCTCGGCGTCCGCGCCCTTCTCGCCCCACTTCATCCTGGGCTCGCTCTTCCTGACGTTGACGCTCGGCGCGACGACGGGCACGATCAATCTGCTGAGGATCGCGGCGGGAGGCGACGTCCCGATCTCGCACCGGCAGATCCACGGCCACACGCAGATCCTGGGGTTCGCCGCGCTGTTCCTGATGGGGATCGCCTACCACGCTCTCCCGCGGATCCTCGGGAT
>JAWOLE010000374.1:0-4725 GCA_033853815.1 Thermoanaerobaculia bacterium | reverse complement strand
GTATTTCTTCGCGTATTGCGCCATCCTCTCCGTCGTCGGGCCCGGCACGGGCTCCGCCATGTCGTACCAGTGCGCGTCCTGCGACGGGCAAAAGTACGGCCCGTTGAAGACCTCCTGGAGTCCCAGGATCTGGACGCCCCGCCTACCCGCCTCCTCCAGGAAGGGAAGGTGCGCCTCGATGGCCGCCTCCTTGACCTTCTCGATCGGGGCGGACGGGTCGCTCAAGGGGGCATGACACTGAATGAGGCCTCCAAGAACTTTCCTTGGCATCGTTGCTCCTTAGTCGCAATCGGGTGATCGGGTGATCGAGCCATCGGGTGATCGACCGGGGCCTTCAATCACCCGATCACCCGATCGCAGATCACCGGATCCGATCAATCAGAACCACCTCGAGATCACGACCTTCTTGTCCGTGTAGAACTCGTACGTGTCGCGCCCGTGGACCTTCAGGTCGCCGAAGAAACTGTCCTTGGCCCCGCCGAATGGAAACTGGGCCATGGGGGCGGCCACGCCGATGTTGACCCCCACCATGGAGGCGGAGGCGAGACGGGCGAACTCGCGGGCCGACTTGCCGCTGGACGTGAAGATCGACGTCGCGTTGGCGTTGGGATGGGCGCGCATCACCCCGATCGCTTCTTCGAGAGTCTGGACGGGGGTGATCGAGGCGACGGGGCCGAAGATCTCGTCGCGCCCGATCGTCATCGAAGGGGAGACGTCGTCGAAGACCGTCGGGCCCAGGAAGAAGCCCTTCGCCCGCTCCGGCACCTTCAGTCTCCGGCCGTCGAGCACGAGCTTCGCGCCCTCCGCCACCCCCTTCTCGATGTAGGAAACGACGCGCTCGCAGTGGCGGGCGCTGATGACCGGGCCCATGGAGACGCCCTGCTCGGCGCCGTCTCCCACCTTGAGCGCGCGAGCCGAGGCGATCATCCTTTCCCGGGCCTCCTCGTGCGCCCGGCCGACCGGCACGAGCACGCTTCCCGCCAGGCACCGTTCTCCCGCGCAGCCGTAGAAGGATTCCGTGATGGCCGCGGTCGAACGTTCGAAATCGGCGTCCGGCATGACCACGATGAAGTTCTTGGCGCCCCCGAGGGCCTGCACGCGCTTGCCGGCGTGCGTGGCCCGGCGGTAGACCGCGCGGGCGACGGGCGTCGAACCCACGAAGGAGACGGCGGCGATGTCGGGGTGGTCGCAGATCGCCTCGACGACCTCCTTGCCCCCGTTGACCAGGTTGACGACGCCGGGCGGCAGGTCGCAACGCTCGAGCAACTCGACGATCCGCTTCTGCGAGAGCGGGACCTGCTCGGAGGGCTTGAGGATGAAGGTGTTGCCGGTGGCGATCGCGAAGGGAAGGAACCAGAGGGGCACCATCGCGGGGAAGTTGAAGGGAGCGATGGCCGCGCAGACTCCCACGGGCTGCCGGATCACCGTGCAGTCGATGCCCGAGGCGATGTTCTCCAGCCCGTAGCCCATCATGAGCGACGGCGACCCGCAGGCGACCTCGACGCACTCGATGCCGCGCCGCACGCTGCCGCGTGACTCGTCGAGGGTCTTGCCGTGCTCGGTCGTGCAGATGCGCGAGAGCTCTTCGAAGTGCTCCTCGAGCAGGTTCTTCAGCTTGAAGAGGACGCGCGCCCGCACGACCGGGGGGGTGTCCCGCCAGGCCGGAAAGGCCTTCCTGGCGGCGGCGACGGCCGCGTCGAGGTCCGCCGCGGTCGACAGCGGCGTCCTCGCGATCACCTCGCCGAGAGCCGGGTTGTAGACGTCCTGAAACTCCGCGGCACGGGATTCCACCCACTTTCCGCCGACGTAATTGCGAAGAGTCTCGGCGGCCGAAGGGCGGCCCTGCGCCCGCGGCCTTTCGCCGGCGGCAACGGATTGACTCATGGCGACCTCCTGTCTCCCGAGCTCAGGAGAAAGAAGAAATACTATTCCGCGGATGCCCGTGCCGCAAGTTCTTCCACAAGCTGGAGTTACCAGCGCCCGCAGCTTCGGCGCCGGGGCGCGCTCGGGCGGCGAGCGTACAATTCTCGTTTCTCGAAGCGGGTCTCAGGAGGGGTCCATGGTCGCCGATCTGTCCGCCGTCTTTACAGGGATCAAGTTTCGCAACCCGTTCCTGCTGTCTTCGGCTCCGCCGACGGAGTCGGAGTCCAACATCCTGCGCGCCTTCGAGGCCGGCTGGGGCGGCGTCGTGACGAAGACGATCGGTCTCCATCCCGTGGTCAACGTGAGGGGACCCAAGACGGCTTTCCTGCGGGCCGACGTGGACAGCCCGCGGCTCTCCATGAAGAAGCGCGCCAACGCGGCTCTTCACTCCTCCTGGAACTGGGAGCTGATCTCCGACAAACCCCTGGACTGGTGGGTGCCGAGAATCGGTCGGATCAAAAAGGCCTTCCCCGATCGGGTGCTCGTCGCCTCGATCATGGCCGGCTCGGGCAACGACACGGAGCTCGCGCACTGGCAGACGCTGGCGAAGGCCTGCCAGGAAGAGGGCGCGGACGCTTTCGAGCTGAACCTCTCCTGCCCCCACATGGACCGGCAGGACATGGGCTCGAACATCGGCAAGGACGAGCAGTTGATCTCGGTCGTCACGCAGGTCGTCAAGGAAGTCGCGAAGGTCCCCGTCTGGGCCAAGCTCACCCCTTCCACGACCGACATCGTCGTCGAGGCGCGCGCGGCCTTCCTCGGAGGGGCCGACGCGATCTCCTCCTCCAACACCTTTACCTCTCTTCCCCTGATCGACCCGGAGACGCTCGAGTTCGAAATGAACGTGGACGGCTACGTCTCGACGGGAGGCCTCGGGGGACCGGCGATCCTTCCCCTCTCTCTCGCCAAGATGGCGCAGATGACCAGGGCCTTCCCGGAGAAGAGCTTCTCGGGGATCGGAGGGATCTCGACCTTCGACCACGCCCTCTCCTACTTCCTTCTCGGGTGCGGAACGGTCCAGGTCTGCACCGCGGCGATGCTGGACAAGGCCATCGGGCCCAACGTGATCCGAGGCCTCGTGCGCGACATGGAGGCCTTCCTGGAAAAGAACGCCGGCCGGGGCTGGAAGACCCTCGAGGACTTCCGGGGACTCCGGCGGGACCGCGTCGTCCCCCAGTCGCAGATCGCCAGGCCGACCGCCTCGGACTACTACGGAGGCCACGAAGTCCCGGAGGGATACGCCGCGCCGTCGGAGGCACCGGCTCCGCTCGCGGCCAAGTAAAGTCATTGACGATTGAACATTGCCGATTGATGATTGGGTCCGGATAAGGACTTCAATCGTCGATCTTCGTCGGAAATCGGGCATTCCTTGATCGACTACGCCGCTCTTCTCAGCGTGGCCGTCGGTGAAGCCCGCACGGGGCTCGCCGAAGGCGGAATCCCGATCGGCGCGGCGCTCTTCGACGGCCGGGGAACCCTGCTCGCGAGCGGCCGCAACCGGCGCGTCCAGGAGGGCGATCCGTCAGCCCACGGTGAGACCGACGCCTTCCGCAGGGCGGGGCGGCAGAAGACCTACCGCGACAAGATCCTGGCCACGACCCTGGCGCCCTGCTGGTACTGCAGCGGCCTCGTGCGCCAGTTCCGCATCGGAACGGTCGTCGTCGGAGAATCCGTCAATTTTCCCGGCGGAATCGGATGGCTGCGGAAGAACCGCGTGCGGGTGGTGGATCTGGCCTCCGCCGAGTGCATCCGGATGATCTCCGACTACATCGCGGCGCATCCCGACATCTGGAACGAGGACATCGGAGAGATCTGAGTGACGGCTCCCCAGGAATCCCCGGAGGCCCGGCCGGCGCCCCCCGGTTTCAGCCGGAGAGTCGCTATCGGCTTCGCGGCCTCCGTGCTGCTGATCGCGGTCACCGCCCTGGTGTCCTACTACGCTCTCCACGAGACGGCCGCGAGCGACCATGCCTTCGCCAACCAGGCCCGCGATGTCATCGAGTTCGGCCGTCTCCGGGCGTCGATCGAACAGAAGATGATCGCCGCCCGCGAGTTTCTGGTCACCGGGGATCCTAAGTTTCTGTCCGAAATCGAGCAGAGACACAGGGAGCTCCAGTCGCAGATCAAGGACCTGCGAAAGAGCGATCTGTCGAAGAGGGAACGCGAGCTCCTCGCCGAGATCGACGCCGCCGAGCAGGCCCACCAGCGGGCGACGGAGGAGGCGATCGCCCTCAAGTTGAGCGGCGAGCACGCCGGATACTTCGTCGAGAGCGTCGAACCTGCGCGGGAGACGCTCGAGCGGCGCCTCACCGCGTACCTCTACCACGAGAGGCAGATCCTCGAGCAGACGGATTCCGCGTCCTCCCAGAAGAGCTCGCTCGCGGCGTCGCTCATCCTCACGAGCGCGCTGCTTTCGCTGGGATTGACGATCATCCTCGCCGTCCTTCTGACCCGCAGGCTCACGCGTCTCTACGAGACGGAGAGGCACGAGCGCCGCGCCGCCGAGAGGGCGAGGAGCCGGTACCGGGACCTGGTCGAAGGGATCCCGGGAGGAATCGTGTGGGAGGCCGAAGCTTCCACGCTCCGGATGAACTTCGTCAGCCGCCGCGCGCAGGAGATTCTCGGCTACGCCCGGCAGGAGCGGCTGGGAGACCCGGACGCCTGGACCCAGTTGATTCATCCCGAGGACCGGGAGCGGGTCCTCGCGTCCCTGGCCCGGGCGCTCCAGGAGCCCGCCGAGCAGCAGTTTCAGCACCGTTTCCAGGCGGTGGACGGCCGGATGGTGTGGTTCCAGACCCGGGT
>JAWOLE010000373.1:0-3280 GCA_033853815.1 Thermoanaerobaculia bacterium | reverse complement strand
CGCTTCTCCCGCCGCATCTCGCGCTTGATCTCGTCCGGCAGAGTCTCGGGGAGCAGCACGGTGTAGACATAGTGGTAGACGATCGCCGCGAACGCAATGGAGGTCGTGACGGCAATCAGGCTCCACGGTTGGGGCGCGGCAGCGAGGACCGCGAAAAGCAGGGCTGCGTGGCCTCCGCGGATCGCCAGAGCCTCGAGGAACGGGTAGATGGTCTCGCCCCGCGACGCCCCGAACCCGATGAGAACGCCCGTGTCCACGTGGATCATGCCCAGGCTCACCGCGAACAGGATGAACGTCGCCATGATGTCGGGCTCGTAGAAGTTCGGGAAGGTGCCGACGAGGTTGGCCGTGGCGAGGGCGGCCCCGATCCCGGCGCCCACGGAGACGCCGTAGAAGGTCGTATCGAAGCGGCCGCGGTAGCTCTTCCGGTTGAGCCAGACCATCTTGAAGGACTCTTCGAAGACGAAGAACGCCGCCAGTGCGAGGACGGTCGCGTACAAGCCCGCAGGCACGTTCGCTTCTACCAGAGACGCGACCGCCCCGAAGATGATCCCGACGGCGAGGCCGCCGAACATCCGGCGGTCGTCAAAGAGGCGGTATTGCGTGAAGGGGATGTCGAAGCGCCGGACGGACCAGTACATGACCGCGAGGGCCGGTGCGAACCCGAGGACCAGGGCGACGCTGAAGTCGAGCTGGGTCACGGCCATGGGCGGCCGAAGAATCCCCCGGCGCTACTTAAGCGGTCGCAGGGAGGGTTATCGCCTCTGACAACGACGTGCATGCTTTTATGGCCCGAGGACCGGCATGGAGCGTCCGCGATGCCCGGGAAGACAGCCCGGGCCCTGTGCCCCGTCTGCCAGGAGCCCATGCCCCCGGACGAGACGGAGTGCGACAACTGCGGGGCCTTCGTCATCGACGAGGCAGTCGTCCGCCTCTCGCGAGCCTTCGGCATCCCGCGGGAGAAGGCACTCGCCCTCTTCGAGAAGGGCTTCCGCCATCCCCGGCAGATCGGGAACCGGGACGTGGACGACGTCCTTGAGCGCGGGGAGAATGGCCTCCTGTTCCTCTGCACGAACTGTGGCGGCTTCGTCGCGACGGCCGACGTGAAGTGCCCGCGCTGCGGGGCGGAGTTCGAATCCGAAGCGCCCGAGCCGGCGGGCGAGGAGAAGGATATCCTCGATCTGGTCCTGTGTCCCGTCTGCGGGGCCGACAACGAACCCGCTTGGAAAGAGTGCGAGATTTGCGGCGAGCCGCTCGGCGGGACGGAGGAACCGCCGGGCGCTCCGGCCGCCGCGGCGACTACTGCTGCGGCGTCCCCAGCCCCAGAGGCCGCCGCGAAGCCGCCGTCCGAGGAGGCCACCGATGTGGATGGTCTGGAGCGGATCGACGACATTCTCAAGGATCTCGAGACCACGGCCGCTTCTGTCGGGAAGGGAGCCATCCGCCCAATCCCTCGATCCCCGAAGAGGACGAAGAAGCGGGCCCCGGAAGGCCCCCGACCCGTCCCTCCGGCCCGCCCCACGCCGACCCAGACAAGCGGGGCCCCGAAGCCGTCCGCAACACCGACCACAAGACCGGCAGCGAAGCCGGTGCCCGCCGCGATTTCGAAGGCGACGGAGCCGTCCCCGAAGCGACCGGTTGCTTCCCCGTGGCCCACACCCGCGGCAAGACCTCCTGCGAGCCGCGCTCTGCCTCGGCCGAGATCGGCGCGGCCGGCCCTCCGCACCTCACCGCCGGCGACGCCACACCGGTGGACGGTCCCGCCCCCGGAATTCACCGCGGGGCTCGTCCTCGCGGCGGCCGCGGGGCTGTACACCTCGATGGCTTTCGGCGAGGACACGGCGGCCTGGGGCATCGCGGGAGTCCTCGTCCTGCTCGTCCTCATCCTCCTCGGGATCTGCCTGTCGCGGAGGGAAGATCCCATCGTCCTCCCGGACGTGCTCCTGCTCGCAGCGGGGGCCGGGGCGGGCGCCGGGGCGCCCGTGCTCCACGCCACGTTCGCCCCCCTCGCGTCCGCAGCCAGTGCGGTGCTCCTCGGCGTCGCGACCCGCCGCCTCATCGGAACGCCGAACCGCGACTTCCTCATCGCCGCCTCGGGAGTGCCGCTCGCCGCCTTGGGAGTCGTCGCCGCGCAAGGCCGATCGTTTGCCACGACGCCGGCGTTTGCGTTCGGCCTCCTAGCCGCGGCCCTGTGGCCCGCGGCCGTGCTTGCGGTCACGCTCCGGTCCCGGCGGACGTCCGTCGCGGCTCGACAGGAAATCGCGAAGGCGGAGCGCAACCTCCAACGCCAGGATTACGCGGCAAGCGTGAAGGGGTTCGACCGCGCCATCGCTCTCGGCACGAAGGGGTCCCCCGGCGAGGAGCTCCCCTGGTACGGAAAGGGCGCGAGCCTCCTCCTCCTCGGTCAGTACGAGGAGGCTCTCCGCGCGATCGACAAAGCCCTGGACCTGAACCCCCGCAACGAGGTGGCCTGGCTCAACAAGGGGAACGCGTTGACGAGGATGGGACGGCTGGCCGACGCTCTGCGTTGCTTCAACGCGGCGATCACGGTGAACCCGACGTACGAGGTCGCCTGGAACAACAAGGGGAACGCGCTTGCGCGGCTCGGCCACTACGACGAGGCCCTCGCATGCTACGAGCGCGCCTTGGAGCTCGATGGCGACTACCGCGGCGCCTGGATGAACAAGGGATACGTCCTGACGAAAATCGGCAGGTACGAGGAAGCGACGGCCTGCGCAGACCGCGTCATGCGGCTCAAAGAGCGCGCGCAGTCGAGGGCGGCGTGAGGTGCCCTCTTTCGACGTCTGTTCCATGCGGTTCATATCCCACGAAAGGTAAGAGGCGACCGTCTCACTTCGGAGGGCTTGGCGTGCAACCGATTGTAGACAAGGTGTCCCTCGACCGCCTGAAGGACCGCGAGCTGCAGGTCAGCTTCCTCTGCCCGTACTGCAAGTCGGCGCGGATCGCCCTCGACTCGAGTCGCTCCCTCGACTCGTGGAACGGGGTCGATTGCCCGAAGTGCGACGCCCATCTCCTCCTCGACAGCCTGAGCGTCGTGATGATCAAGGATTCCGTCGTCGCGCGCTCATCCTGATTTCGCGGACTCCCGCCCCAGCATGAGGGCCGCGAAGACCTTGGCATCCGCGACGAGGTTGTCGGGACGGACGTACTCGTTCACGGCGTGCGCGCTCTCCTCCGTCGTCGACCACACGGCGCAGGGGAACTTCTTCTCCCGCAACGGTCCGGCGACCGTGCCGCCTCCGATGCCCACGGGCTTCGC
>JAWOLE010000372.1:0-2806 GCA_033853815.1 Thermoanaerobaculia bacterium | reverse complement strand
CGCCACTCGCCGCCGGCGGCCCACTGGTACTCCAGCTTCCCCTGGTTCCCGTCCTTGGTGATGTTGCCGTTCGTCGCGATCAACGGCCTCCAGTTCAACGACACCTCGTTCAACGTCTTCATCGCCGCGCTCGCGGTCGCGCTGTTCTTCTCGCTGCTGCGCTCGCTCTCCGACGAAACCCAGCGAACGACCCGGGAGAACCTCGTCCTCGCGGCGCTGCTCGCCTTCGGCACGCTCTTCTTCTACTGCTCGATCCGCGGCGAGGTGTGGTTCGCGGCCCTGACCATGGGGGTCGCGCTCACCTGCCTGTACGTGCGGTGCGCCATTCGCGCGCAACGCCCCGTCCTTGCCGGGCTCTTCCTGTCGATGGCAACGCTGACGCGCGCGCCGCTCCTCTTCGCCGGTCTGTTCTTCGTGCTGGAGGCGGTCTGCCCCGAGCCGGGCAGCCGCCTGGAGCAGATCAGGAAGCTCCGCTCAGAGTGGAAGGCCGCCGCGAAGAAGCTCGCCTGGTTCGTCGCGGGGGCCTCGCCGTTGGGCCTCGCTGCCGCCGCGTACAACAAGTACCGCTTCGGAAGCTTCGGCGAGTTCGGGCACCGATTCCTGTACTTCAACCGCGTCAACGCCGACATCGACAAGTTCGGGCTCTTCAACGTGCACTACCTAGCCCGCAACCTCGACTCCGCCTTCCTGAAGTTCCCGGATCTGCACTTCAACCCATTGCGACTGGGTTACGACCCGAACGGGATGTCCCTGGTCGTGACGATGCCGTTCATCCTCTTCCTTCTCATCCCGAAGGCGCGCCCGCGGCTGCATTGGCCGCTGTGGCTCACCGTGGCGATCGTGGCGTTGCCCGGCCTCTTCTACCAGAACAACGGATACATGCAGTTCGGCTTCCGGTTCAGCGTCGACTACACGCCGTTTCTCGTCCTGCTCTTCGCGATTGGCCGCTGGAGCCTGGAGGACCTGTGGGTCGAGCTTGCGCTCGCGGTGAGCTTACTGGTCAACCTCTGGGGCGTGTTCGCCTTCCACGGGTACTCGGAGATGGTGCACCGGTGGTGACCGAGGGCCCCGCAATGCGTCTCGCGCAGCGGCTCAGCTCCGGTCCTGGTCTTCCTTCGACTCCACGGCCATGAGCAGGAGGGCGCCGGCAAACGCGAGACGTCGATCGCAAGGCGTGTCCCGCCATGCCGAGATGTCCATGGTCGCCTCGTAGCCGAAGAACGAGAAGTGCTGGGTGAACGTCCCGAGCGTCTGCTCGTCGACGACGAATTCGAACGAATAGGGAAGGAACCTGAGGATGCGGCGCAGCAGTGCGTTGCCCGTCTCGAGGATCCGGCCGACCTCGCGCTCCTCCCCGTCGTTGATCTGCCACTCGTCGCGGACCCACGACCGCCAGCCTCGGCGGCGAAGGACCCCGATGCGCTCCCCCGACGCCGGGTCGATCACGTCGAAGACACCCACCCAGTCCAGGACGTTCCGCTGGCGGATGCGCAGCAACTCGACGGTCTTGGACGAGTCGGCGTAGACGCGAATGTCGTCCTTGATGCGGAACAGCTTCTCCTGACAGAAGACGAGGGGGCTCCCCGCCTCGTCGAAAATCTCGAACGTGGGCGCGATCGCGAAGATCTTCCGGTGGCACGACAGGACGTCGTTGTCGAACCAGGCGCGACCCGCGTCCTCCGTGTCTGCAAGCGGTGCGGCGTCTACCGTTTCGGCCATGGGCTCCTCAGGAAGTCGGGCGTGGTCAGACCTGGGGCTGCGCGGCGGCCTCGAGCGACGCCAGGATCCGGTCGGCGCCGCGGCCGAGAAGCTCTTCGGCGAGCGCCCTGCCCGCGTCGGCGGCGGCGCGTCGCGGAGCGCGGCGCTCGCCGCGAAAGACGGCGTGACCGTCGGGCCAACCCACGAGACCGCGGAGCCAGATCGCGTCGCCTTCGATCCGTGCGTGCGCCGCGATCGGCACCTGGCAACCGCCACCAAGGCGGCCGAGGAAGGCGCGCTCCGCCCGCGCGGCGTCGGCGGAAGCAGAGTCGGAAAGGGCCTCGACACGCGCTCGCGTCTCGGAATCGTCGGTGCGGATCTCCAGGCCGAGGATCCCCTGCCCCACCGCCGGCAGCATCACGTCGGGCGCGATGTACTCGCAGATCTCCGATGACAGGCCGAGGCGCACCAATCCCGCTGCGGCCAGGATCCCGGCGTCGAGCTCCCCGCGGATCTTTCGCACGCGCGTGTGGACGTTGCCGCGAATCGACACGATCTCGATGTCCGGGCGCATCGCTCGAAGCTGACACGCCCGCCGCAGGGACGACGTGCCCACCCGGGCCTTCGTGGGCAGATCCGCCAGGCGAGAAACGCGCGCGGAGACGAATGCGTCGCGCGGATCCTCGCGCTTCGGAAACGATGCGAGCACGAGCCCCGCCGGCGCCTCCGCCGGCACGTCCTTGAGCGAATGCACGGCGAGATCGGCCCGCCGCTCGAGCACCGCCTCCTCGACCTCCTTCACGAACAGGCCCTTGCCACCGACCGCGGACAGGGGCGAGTCGAGGATGCGATCGCCCTTCGTCACGATCTCGACGAGCTCGACCTGGAGCCCCGGCTCGCGCCCCTTGAGAAGGCCCGCGACGTGGTCGGCCTGCCAGCGGGCGAGGGGACTGCGGCGGGTAGCGATGCGGACGAGGCTCATGTGGGCTTCGAAGCCCCCGCGCCCTCCTCGGGGCGCGTCTGGGGTTGGCTGTCCGCCTGCTCGTCGAGACCGAAGAGCTCCGCCATCGCGGCCGCGAGCCGCGCCATGTCGTCGGGGCTGTCCGCT
>JAWOLE010000371.1:0-4869 GCA_033853815.1 Thermoanaerobaculia bacterium | reverse complement strand
GACAGGAATGCCTTCGATCGGTTGACCTCCCGGTACAGCCGCGTTCTCGACGCGTACTTCCGGCGCCGCCTTCCCGACGATGGGCGCGTCGAGGAATTGCGCCAGGAGACGCTGCTCGCCCTCTATTCGCTCGCGCCGTCCTACCAGGAGAAGGGAAGGTTTCGATCTCTGCTCTTCTCCATCGCCTACCGCAAGCTCGCCTCATTGCTCCGTTCACAGAGGGAGACCTCGCCGCTGCCGGAACAGCTCTCGCAGTGGTCCGGGGTCGGAGAGGCGCTCGATGTCCGCTCCGCGCGGCTTCGCCTGCCGGAGACTCTGCGAGAGGCGCTGTTCCTGACACGCCTCGACGGTCTGACCGCCGCCGAGGCCGGCGACGTCCTCGGCTGCTCCGCCGACGCGGTGAGGGCGCGCGTCTGTCGGGCGAGAACGCTGCTCGCGCGCCGGCTGTCGATTTCCCGGGGGAAGAAATGAACCACGAAGAGTACGTATCTCGAATCGAGAGTTTCACCGACTCGCCCGAAGACGCCGCCGCCGTGCTGGCCCACGCGGCGTCCTGCGCGGCGTGCCGGAGGGAGAGCCGCGCGGCCGAAAGAGCCCTGGCGCGGCTCGAGTCGAAGAAGGCATCACGGATGGAAGAAATTGCGCGGTGGTCCGCGGCCGCCGCGATTCTGGCGCTCGTGGTTTTCGGGATTCGCAAGGAGGCGCGCGAGCCCGGCGGGCCGGTCCGGTCCGACACGGAGGCGCGCTACGTCGTCGTCGGGGACGCCTCCGGGGTCGTCGCCCACACGCCGGATGGCGTGGTCGTGGGCGTCGCGCTCCGCAGGCGCTCGCCCGGAGAGGAGAGGAACAAATGAAGAAAACGCCTTTCATCGCCGCCCTGCTGCTCGCGGCCCTGACGGCTTTCCCCGCGTCCGCCTCGGCGGAACCCCTGGATCCGAGAGAGCCGGTCACCCTCGACCTTCGCAACGCGGACCTGAAGGACGTCATCACGACCCTCGGCGCGATGGCCAACCTCGCCGTCGTCATCGATCCCTCGATCGAGGGCAAGATCTCGATCCGCCTGCAGAAGGTCCCCTTCGAGAAGATCCTGGCTCTTCTGGCGAAAGACAACGGGACCTCGATTCGGATCGAGGACGGCAAGCTCGTCGCGTCGAAGGTCGCCGGTGCGGCCGCAGCCGCGCCGGCGATGCCGGATTCCCTCCACGAGACTCCGCGATTCCCCCTCGCCGACTATGCCAGCGCGGCGGCCGCCGCGCCGCCGGTCGTGATCAAGACGGCCTCCCGCGGCGAAGAGAACTGCTGGGTCGCGAGGGTCCAGAAGGACGGCGGAGGTCTCCTGGAGATTCCGCTGCAGGGAGCGGCACTGGTCATGGCCGACCTGGGTTACGACCCGGCCTGGAAGAGCCGGACGCTGGCGGTCGAGGCCGCGGGCGGCGCTTTCAAGAAGAGCTTCAGCCTGGGGCCGGATGGCCGCGCGATTTTCTCCGACCTCGCGGGCCAGGGGGACTCGGCGCGCCTGGTCTTCACACAGTCGCGCGCGGGGTCCGACCCCGGCGAAAGCGGCTGCTCGTCGGTCTTCTTTCAGGCCGCCGAGGGGACGATTCCCGTGACCCTGTCGATGCAGGCCACCGCGGGCGGGCCCGGGACGAACTCCTCCCCGGTCTTCTCGCCGAGAATCCAGGCGAGGGCCGGCACGGTCTTCAAGGCTCTCGGCAGCGAGACCAATTCCGGCGAGGGGCAGCCGCGCGGATACGCCGTGTCGGGGTACGTCTCCCGGGACGGGAAGAGCGTCGCCCTGGCCTTCAAGGCGCGCGCCGCCTGGACCGATCCGGGAGACGGCAAGCAGTACTACTTCACGCAGGCCGGGGAGCCTTCCGGCTTCGTCCCGTTGACGAGGGCCGGGGTCCTCGCCTCGAAGATCCCGCCGGGGAGCGCGACGGCCCGGCCCCTGGAGCTCAGGGTGTTTGGCGAAGAGTGACGAGCTTGCACGGCGCGGCCTCGGTAGGCCGCGCCGCAGCTTCACCTACTCGGCGACGGTGAAGGGGACGACGGCGCCGGTCTTCTCCCATCCCATGGCCAGCGCGCCGCCCTTCTCGGTCATGTTCACGAAGCCGATCGTGAACTGCTCGATCGTGACGGCCGGGGTGACCATCCTCATGGGAGCCCGCATGACGTCGTACTTGGGGTCGTAGTTGTACGCGCCCCAGGTTTTGGCCTTCTCCTTGGGGTCGTACCTCTCCTGTATCAGCTGCCTGGAGACGATCAGCGTCCAGCCCCCTTCCTTCAAGTCCACGAAGAGGCTGTACTCCCCGGGCTCCAGCTTCTTGCCGCCGATCTCGAGCGGCACCTCGGTCTTCAGCCGGGTCGTCACGTTCGCGCCCGCGCGCCAGACCGGCGCTCCGGCGTAGACCCTCTTGCCATAGTCGGCGCCCTTGCCGAAGATGTCGGTCCGGCCCCGCAGGATCGGCCGGCTGTAGGTGATCTCGATCCACTTGCCCCCGCTGTAACGCTGCTCTCCCCCTTTGTCGGGCGCGCTCCACTTGCCGCCGACCTGCGTGGCGGCGGTGCCCGGCGGGCTCGCGGGGCGGCGGGGCGCCGAGGGTGCGGGCGCAGCCGCGGCCGTCGTCGCGGGGGTCTGCGCGAGGGCGAGACCGGCCGCGAGGATCAGGATCCCTGTGATCGAAAGTTTCCGCAGCATCGTGTTTCCTCCTGCAACAAGGAGCGAAGCATAGTCGGGGACAGGTGTCGGGGTATAGGTGTCAGGTTAAAGGCAGGTGTCAGGTGCCAGGTATCGGGGACCAGAGCGGGGCCGGTCTGATACCCGACACCTGAAACCTGGCACCTGCATTTCCCCTGTCACCTGGAACCTGACACCTCTGTTCTCGTATAAGATCCGCGCGCTCCGAAGATGGGAAGAGTGGGCGGCTCCCGAGGCGTCGCGTTGCTCGCGTGTCTGGCGCTGGCGGTATCCCTGCCGCTGGGAGGCGGGCCTTACGAGGTGCGCAGCGGCGACCGATATGCCTTTGCCCTGACCGGGGCGCGGGTCATCGCCGCGCCGGGCAGGGTGATCGAGAACGGAGTCGTCGTCGTGCGCGGCGGCGTCATCGAAGCGGTCGGCCCGCAGGGAAAGACCGCTGTCCCGGCCGACGCCCGCACTTTCGACCTGAAAGGCAAAGTCCTTCACGCGGCCTACATCGATCCCTACGTCCCGGCGGACCGGCTGGCAGGCCGGCGTCCGCGGGGGCCTTCCGACGACGAGGAGACCGCCGGGGCTCCGGGACCCGGCCGCCCGCCGGCGGCCGCCGCGCCGGGCACGGCGCCCGCGCCGAAGTCGGCGCACCCGGAGGACCGCGTCCTCGACACGCTTCGCATCCAGGACCGCGTCGCCGACACCTACCGGCGCCTCGGCTTCGCGGTCGTCGCGGCGGTCCCCTCATCCGGGATCCTGCGGGGCCGGGGAGCCGTCGTCAGCCTGGCGGAAGGGCCGATGGAGTCCCGCGTTCTCGTCCCGGAGAGCGGGCAGTATGTTTCCCTGGAGCCCGAGCGCTTCGATTTCGCGAGCTTCTTCCGCGCTGTCTATCCGTCGTCGAAGATGGGAGCGGTCGCGCTGGTGCGCCAGGGATTTCTGGACGCCCTCTGGTGGCGGACAGCGGAGGCCGCCTACGCGCGGCGCCCCTCCGGGCAGGCGCGTCCGCCCCACGACGCGGCGGCGGCGGCCCTGGTCGCGGCGGCGGAGGGGAAGCAACCCGTGGTCTTCGAGGCGACCGACGTCCTGTCTCTGCTGCGCGCCGGCAAGATCGCGCGGGAATTCAAGCTGAAGGCCCTCTACGTCGGCGCCGGCGACGAGTATCGCCTGCGCGCTCAGGTCGTCGCGATGCGCCCGGACCTGATCCTCAGGGTGGACTTCCCCAAGCCCGACCGGCTGGAAGACGAGACGGAGTGGCTCGAAGTGCCGCTCGAGAAGCTTCGGCGGATGGATCGCGCGCCCTCCAATCCGAAGTGGATGCGCGAAACCGGCCTGACCTTCTCCTTCACGACGGCCGGCCTGGAGAACGCGGAGGACTTCGGCGCGCGCGTGCGCGAAGCGCTCGCCCGCGGCCTCTCCAGGGAGGACGCGCTTGCGGCCGTGACGACGGTGCCGGCGCGCCAGCTCGACCTCGCCGACCGGCTGGGAACGGTCGAGGCCGGCAAGATCGCCGATCTCGCCGTGGAGACGGGGGAGCCGTTTGCGGCGGGAAGCCGCGTCACCGAGGTCTGGATCGACGGCAAGAGGCTGGAACTGCCGGAGAGGAAGAGGCCCGAGGGGGAGCGTCCCTCCGAGGGAGCCCCGCACCCCGGCCCCGCCTCCGCCGACGCTTCGGCGGGCAGGCCTCTCCCGGGCTCGTCCTCCGAAGCTCGAAGAGCGAAGGAGGAGGGGGAGGGAGCCAAGGCGGACGTGCGGCCGTTTCCGGGGCCCGAGGCGGGGCCGGTCGCGGCGCCGCCCGCGGTCATCGTGCGCGGCGCGACGGTCTGGACCGAGGGACCGGCGGGGACCCTCGAGAACGCGGACCTCGTCGCCGTCAACGGCAAGATCGTCGCGGTCGGCAAGGGGCTTTCCGCTCCCCCGGGCGCTCTGGAAGTGGACGGCCGCGGCAAGCACATCTCGCCCGGCGTCATCGACTGCCATTCCCACACGGCGATCGACGTCAACGTCAACGAGTTCACGCACAATGTAACTGCCGAAGTAAGAATTGCGGACGTGATCGATCCGCTCGACGTCGCGGTCTACCGGGAGCTCGCCGGCGGCACGACGACGGCCAACGTCCTCCACGGCTCGGCCAACGCGATCGGCGGCCAGAACGCGATCGTGAAGTGGCGCTGGGGCGGCGG
>JAWOLE010000370.1:0-4633 GCA_033853815.1 Thermoanaerobaculia bacterium | reverse complement strand
ATCAGCTCGTCGGCCTTGTGGATCTCCTCCGCGTAGATCTTCGCCCGCGGTCCCGTCAGTTCGATGTTCTTCAGGAAGAAGTCCATCGGGTCCATCCGGAGCTTCGCGGCAAGGTCGTCGAGAGCCGCCATCGTGATCAGGCAGGCCTGGGGATGGTTGGGGGCGCGCCAGGCCCGGGCGCTCCCGATGTTGTTGGCGATCGCCACGTGCTGCTTGCGCTGGTTGGGGACGTTGACGATGTAGGGCAGGGGCGGCGCGCCGCCTCCGCCGTGGCCGCCGGTGCCCCACCCCGAGGAGTCCCAGGCCAGTAGCGTTCCGTCCTTCTTCGCGCCGACCTTGACGCGCGCGTAGGAGGAGGGCCGCGCGCCGGCAACCTCGAGCTCGGAGGCGCGCTCGAGCATGATCTTGACCGGCTTGCCTCCCGCTTTCTTCGAGAGCCGGGCGGTCACGAGGCCCCAGCTGTCTATGGCGAACTTGCTCCCGAACCCGCCGCCGATGTGGTCCTGCCGCACGCGGATGTTGGCGGCCGGGACGCCGATCGGCTCGGCCATCTGGCCGGGAATCCCGGAGAGGTTCTGCGTGGAGACGTGGACGAGCAGGTGGTCCTTGTCGGTCCACTCCGACATGGCGCCGTGGGTCTCGAGGCAGCAATGGGTGATCACGGGCACGCCGTAGAGGCCTTCCGAGACGACATCGGATTCCGCGAAGGCCTTGTCGGGGTCGCCCTGCGTCTGCGCGGCCACGCGATGGTAGGGGCCGGCCGGCGACGCGGCGCGCGCCTCTTTCGCCTGAGCCACCCTTGCCGTTCTCAAAGCCTGGATCAAGACATCGCTGGTCTTCTCCTCCCGGAGATCGTCCAGGAACTCCTCACGAGGGGTGAACGCCAATCCCCGGCGCTGGACCTGCGCGACCAACATCTGCTGTCCCGAGGCGCTATCCCAGGCGGACCAGAACTCAGCGAGAGTCATAGGACCGTTGTACTCGGCCAGGTCCTTCGGGGGCTCGGCGTCGCTGACGAAGTGCGGCAGGACCTCGTAGTCGATCTTGACGAGGCGGGCGGCGTCCTCCGCGGCGATCTCGTCCACCGCCGCGAGCGCCACGACCTCGTCGCCGGCCCAGAAGATCTCCTTGCCGGGCTCCGTCATCACCTCGACGGCGCGCACGCCGGGATGCTTCTCCGCCGCGCTCGTGTCGATCGATTTGACGCGCGCGTGCGCGTGGGGGCAGCGCACGATCTTGCCGTAGAGCATTCCGGGACGTTTGACGTCGTAGGTGTACTTGCCGCGGCCCGTCACCTTCTGCGGGCCGTCCACGCGCGAGATGCGCTTTCCGATGAGGCTTCGCTTGTCGGCCGGCGGCCACTGGTACTCAGCCATTGCGACGACCTCCCTCTCCGGCCGCCTGGAGGGCCGCGGCGCGTATCCCCATGTAGGTCCCGCAACGGCAGAGGTTGCCGCACAGGCCCTTGCGGACCTGCTCGGGCGTCGGGTTGGGATTGCGGGCGAGGAGCGCGCTGGTCGCCACGACGAACCCCGGAGTGCAGAAGCCGCACTGCTCGGCGTCGTTGTCCCAGAACGCCTTCTGCACCGGGTCGAGGTGATCGGGAGCGCCCAGCCCCTCCACGGTCGTGATCCGGTGGCGCTGCGCTTCGATCGCCAGGATCTGGCAGGAGTAGACCGGCTTGTCATCCAGGAGTACGGTGCACGCCCCGCAGGCGCCGCGGTCGCAGACGCGCTTGGCCCCCGTCAGGTCGAAGGACTCGCGCAGGGCGTCGAGCAGCGTCACCCGCGGCTCGAGTTGCGCGTTGTAGGTCCTGCCGTTGACCGCCAGCGCGACGGGCACCTTGCCGGGCCCGAGGACCGCGACGTCGGCGCCCGCCGCCCGGACCAGTTTCGTGCCGACCAGGGGCACGGTGGCGGCCATGCCGCCGATCTTCAGGAAGTCGCGCCGGGAAACGTCGCTCGGGGAAGGGTGGGATTTCCGGGAGCCTCGCCTGGGCTTTCGACCGTCTTGGTCCATCGATCGCCTCCGCCCATCAGACAGATCCGATGAAGCCGCTCAGGGACCCTGAATTGTGCTTCCGCGCCGCATATTCCCGAAGCGCCCGCGGCGCCCGGGAAAAACGGGCGAAGCCGAATCTTGTCACAGAAGGATCCGCGAATGCAGCAAGTCAAATCAAACACTGGTCGAAAAATGGCCAGGCGGCCGGGCTCTGCCGCTTACGGGGGAGAACGCTTCGAGCGGTCCCGCGTCAGGAGGGATGGGCGGCGGGCTCGGCCCTGCGGAGCCGATCGTTCTCCAGCATTCGTTCGATGACCAGCCGGACCAGATAGAAGCCGAACGTGGGGTTCTGGTAGTAGAGCTGCATGACCTTCTCGTCGGTGATCGTGCCGACGTGGACGGGGCCCTCGCAGACCGCCGTGGCCGTCCGGCGGTTTTCGGGGGCGAACAGACCGATCTCGCCGAGCAGGGCGCCGTGGCCGACCGTCACGCCGAGCTCCTGCAGGCGGATCGATCCCTCCAGGATCAGGTACATCCTGTCCGCCGGATCGCCCAGGCGGAACAGGACGTGGCCGGGCTCGAACCTCTCACGGGACATGTGTGGGATCAGCCACTCCATGGACATGCTGCCTCGCGAGGCTTCACGGACCTTTCGGATCAGGGTCCGCATCTGTTGGAGGCGGATGAGATTCAGGGGAAGCAGGACGGCGTGGAGGATGAGCACGGGATAGAGCCGGCCCGCGAAGCCGTACGTCATGAAGGCGACGTTGCTCGCGATCGCCACGGTGCGCAGAGGGATCATGGTTTTCATGTAGAAGGTGCAGAAGACGAGAAGCGAGGCCGTGTAGCCGGCCGCCTCGATCCAGCTCATGTGAATCATGGGAGCCTCCCGGATCCGTTTCTGCCGATCACCTCTCCGCCGGGGAGTCCGCCCCTCACCTCGGCAGGAGCTCGGTCGTCGTCCTGCGCCGGCGGGCCAGCGAGAAGCCCCGGACCCATTTGCTCGAGGCCTTCGTGTTGTACTTTTTCGAGTACGCGGCGTCGACTGCGTCGAAAATGCGCTCGCCTCGCGCCTTCCGGGCGCGCACGGGGATCTCGCGACCGAAAATCAGGATCGTCCCGCGCGGCTCGGCGAGGAAGGCGCGGTGCCAGCCGCCGGTCTTGTCGTTCCAGGGGCGCACGAACACGCGTCCGCCGAGCAGGATGAACCAGACGCCCGTGAACCGATGCGGCTCCGCCCCGGCCCGGACGCCGAGCATCCAGGAGTCCTCCAGGAGCTTGAGGACCCGCGGCGCAAAGCGCCGCCGGACCTTCGGCCGCTTCCGCGAGGCCCCGGCCCGGCGAGTCTTTCGCTCGTGCATCTCAGGCCGGGCCGTGGCCGGCGAACCCCGTCATCGTCGTGTCGGATCCCTCGGGATTTCCGCGGACCATCTTACGACGATCGCCGGGGAGCCGGGGGTCTTTTTCGGGCTCCGGCCCGGCCGCTGCGGCTATATCGAGTTCGATATAGGGCGCCGGGAAGCGGGCGGAAGTCACTGGCCGCCCTGCCCGGCGCTCGCTTCCCCGGCCGGCGCGGGAGACGGTGCGATGAGCGCCTGGACGCCGAGCTCGTGGACGAGCCGCCCGCCGTTGTGAGCGGTGTTGACCAGCAGGACCAGGCCGGCCCCGTAGACAATCAGGAACACGAGCGGCAGGACGATCGTGAGCAGGCGGCCCGGCTGGCGCCGGGAGACCGCCGGCAGGACCAGCATCGCCGCGAATATCACGGTGAGAGCCGCGAAGCCGGCGCGCGTCCTCTCCGCCAGGTTCTCGTGGTGCTCGAGGACGGCGTTGATCTGCGGCGTGCGCTCGGCGAGCTTGCCAGCCGCTTCTCCCGTGGACACGGCGAAGAAGGTGCCCGCCGTCCCGATCGCCATCAGGAGGAGGGCCGCCCAGAGAAAGGGCCTGCCGCGGGAGAGCGCCACCCCGAGAAGGATGAAGAGCGGTGCGACGAGCAGCAGCGCGATCGGAAAGTGCACGACCAGCGGATGGAGCCCGTCCCACGAGGGCAGCGGCGGAAGCTCGGTCATGATGCCACCTCCTCCAACCCAAGGGCCGCCGGCCGCCTGGCGGCCGGCGGCGCCGAAATGTCCTTCAGGACTTTCTAGGCCACCGCGATGTACTTGTCCTTGGGCGAGAAGCACGCGGGGCACTTTTCGAAATCGACCTTCGTGGTCGTGTAGCCGCACACGGTGCAGACGTAGTACGTCACAGCGGCTCCGGTCGCGGTGTCGAGATTCTCGAGCGCCTTCGCGTAGAGGTTCGCGTGCTCGCCCTCGGCGGTCTTCGCGTAGTTGAAGGACTCGAGCGCTCCCTTCTGGCGCTCGGCGCGCGCGACCTTGATGAACTCCGGGTACATGGAATCGCGCTCGTACGACTCCCCTTTGATCGCGGCCGCCAGGTTCTCGCGAGTCGATCCGACCGCCGGCTCCCCGATGCGCGCCTCCGGCCTGGCGCCGAGCTTTCGGATCACAGCCGCGTGATTGGCGGCATGGATCTCCTCGGCGCGCGCGGCCGCCCGGAAGAGCGACGCGACCGGCGCGTAACCTTCCGCGTCGGCCTTCTTCGCGAACGCGAGATAGCGCGTCCGCGC
>JAWOLE010000369.1:0-3305 GCA_033853815.1 Thermoanaerobaculia bacterium | reverse complement strand
CGCGGTGGGTCTTGCTCGCCATCCACCCGTCCATGACCTCATCGACCGAATACTGTCCGCGGGCGATGTTCTCGCCGGCGTACCGCGCGCGGTAGCCGAGCGCCTGCACGCGGTCCATCGTCGTCTTGCCCTCGGGCGTGTCGTGCGAGTAGTAGCGACGGCGAAACATGTCGTCGGCGTGCGCCTGCGCGGCTTCGTCGAGGAGGGGCTGCCGCCGCCGCGGAGCGAGGCCCCGGCGGGTCCGCTCGCGGTTGACACGCGCGAGCATTTCGCGGCGGACGCGCTCGAGGTCGGAGAGCGCTGAGGTCCGCTCGCGAAAGAAGTCCTCCCAGGAGAGCGCGAAGAGGAGCACGTAGAGCGGCACGTCGTCCTTGCGCGAGACGCCGACGCCCACCTCCCGGTAGTCCGGCGCGACGAGCTCGCGCGCGGTCCCTCCCTTCTCGTCCCGCCACGCGGCGACGACCTCCTCCACCGAGCCGTCGGCCTGCGCCTCGACCTCCGAGACGATCCGGGTCTCGTAGCCGGCCTTCGACAGGCGGCGGGAATCCTCCTCGGCCGCGGCTTCCGGTCCGCCGCCTCCCGCGGCGATCTCTCGCGCGCGCGCCTGGGCGAGCGATGTCAGGGGCGCGGATAGCTTCAGGGTGTGGACCCCGGTTGCGGCCCGTACCGCGTTGATCCGCTCGACGAAGGCCTCGCGGGTGGCCTGGAAGTCGTCCGGAGACGCCGCGAGGAGAAGGACCAGAACCGGAAGGCGTAAGGCGTGAGGCGTGAGGCGAGGCATGGCCGAGGCTCCCGTGCTTCGCCTGACGCCTTACGCCTAACGCCTCACGCGGCTCCCAGCGCCTGCTCGAGGTCGGCGATGAGGTCCTCGACGTCCTCGATCCCGACGGAGATCCGGACGAGGCCCGGCGTGACGCCCAGGCGGTTGCGCTCGGCCTCGGGAATCGAGGCGTGGGTCATCGTCGCGGGGTGCGAGATGAGCGTCTCGACGCCTCCCAGGCTCTCGCCGAGCGAGCAGAGCCGCACGGCGGCGAGCAGCCGGCTCGCGGCCCCGTAGGACCCGAGATCGAAGGAGATCATCGCGCCGAAGCCGCGCATCTGCTTCTTCGCGAGCGCGTGTTGCGGATGATCGGGCAGGCCCGGGTAGTAGACCTTGCGGACCTTCGGATGCGAGGCGAGGAACCGCGCGACCTCGCGGCCGTTGGACTCGTGGCGCTCCATGCGCACGGCGAGCGTCTTGATGCCGCGCAGGACGAGCCAGGAATCGAGAGGCGAGAGGATCGCGCCGGATCCGTTCTGGACGAAGGAGAGCCACTCGACGTGCTCAGGGTTCGCGGCGACCGCAATGCCGCCGACCGAGTCGGAGTGGCCGTTCAGGAACTTCGTCGTCGAGTGGACGACGAGGTCCGCCCCCAGCGCCAGCGGCTTCTGGAGGTAGGGCGAGGCGAACGTGTTGTCCACGACGACGAGGGCGCCGCGCTCGTGCGCGATCTTCGAGAGGAGCGCAATGTCGCAGACCGCCATCGTCGGGTTCGTCGGGCTCTCCAGGTGTACGAGGCGCGTGTTGGGTCGAAAGGCCCGGCGGACCTCCTCGGCGTCGGAGGTGTCCACGAAGGAGAACTCGACTCCGTAGCGGGCCTGGATCTTCGTGTAGTAGCGGTGCGTCCCGCCGTAGGTCATGTTGGAGCAGACGACGTGCTCGCCCGCCTTCACGAACGTCGAGACGGCCGTGATGGCGGCCATGCCCGAGGCGAAGGCCCGCGCCCCGACTCCTCCTTCGAGCACCGCCAGGTTTTCCTCGAGCGCCGCGCGCGTGGGATTCTGCGTGCGCGCGTACTCGTACCCCTTGTGCTTGCCGAGGGCCTCCTGGACGTAGGTCGAGGTCTGGTAGATGGGCACGGAAACGGCGCCCGTGCGCTGGTCCGGCGCGTTGCCGGCGTGGATGCAATCGGTCGAGAAGCCCATAAGACTCCTATCGGGTGATCTGCGATCGGGTGATCGGGTAATCGAGAACCAGTTCGGGTCGGTTGTTCACCCGATCACCGGATCAGCCGATCGCAGATTCTTCGAAGATTCCCTGGCCGGGATAGCGCTCCGCCGGGTCGGGGAAGAGAGTGACAACCGTCTTGCCCGGGCCGAGGCGCCGGGCGATCCGAAGCGCCGCCGCGGCCGCGACTCCCGAGGATCCGCCCGCGAGCAGCCCCTCCTGCCGCGCCAGGCGGCGGCAGGTTTCGAAGGCCTCGGCGTCGGTCACGGTGACGACTTCGTCGATTGCCGTGCGGTCGAGGATCTCGGGGAAGAAGGAGAGGCCGATTCCTTCGACGACATGCGGCCCCTTCTCTCCTCCTCCGAGGATCGAGCCCTGCGGCTCGGCCGCGGCGCGATGGAGACCCGGAATGCGCTCGCGCAGGAAGCGGGCGACGCCGGTGAAGGTCCCGGTCGTGCCGACGCCGGCGACCCAGGCGTCGATCTCGGTGCCGAGCGCCTCGAGGATCTCCGGGCCGGTCGTCTCGTAGTGCGCTCGCGGGTTGACGGGGTTGGCGAACTGGTTGGGCATGTAGGCGCCGGGGGTCTCACGCGCGATCCGCTTCGCGTGCTCGATCGCTGCGCTCATCAGTTCCTCGGCCGGCGTGCGCACGACCCTGGCGCCCAGGGCCGCCATGAGCCTCGCCTTGACGTGGCCGTATCCCTCGGGCATGACGATCACGCAGCGGTAGCCCTTGACCGCGGCGAGCATCGCGAGGGCCACGCCCGTGTTGCCCGAGGTCGACTCGACGATCGTTCCGCCCGGCGCGAGGAGTCCCCGCTCTTCCGCGTCGGCGATCATCGCGCGGGCGATGCGGTCCTTCATGCTTCCGCCCGGGTTGAACCACTCGAGCTTGGCGAAGATCCGAGCCGCGCCGCGCGAGAAGCGGGGCAGCTCGACTAAGGGAGTGTCTCCGATCGCTTCCGCGAGGCTGGGCCCGCGATGGATCGCTGTCGGCGAGGATCTCAAGGGGTTCTCCCGCCGCAAGATAGCAAAAAAAAGCCCCGGCTGCGCCGGGGCTTCGCAAGTCGCGAGAAAGGGTTCAGTAGGCCTGCTGAGCCCGCCGCGCCGAGTAGCACTCGCGGCAGTACACGGGCTTGCCGTTGGTGGGGTTGAAAGGGACCTGCGTCTGCTTGCCGCAGCCGTCGCAGGTCACGTCGTAGAAGGTCCGCTCGCGTCCCTCTCCCGAGGCGGCCTTGCGCTTGTCGCGACAGGGCTTGCAACGCTTCGGCTCGTTGGTGAATCCCTTGCGGGCGTAGAACTCCTGATCGTCGGCGGA
>JAWOLE010000368.1:0-8185 GCA_033853815.1 Thermoanaerobaculia bacterium | reverse complement strand
TCGCTTCCTCCGGGAGGCGTCCCGCCGCCGGGGCTCTTACCCGGACTTAAGCCCCACCGTCAGCCCCGGAGCCGGCGGCGTTTTCCGAAGGAGGCCTTGTCCGAGGGCACACACCACAGCGGGTGACTGAGATGTGTTGTCTCTGTGCCCGAGTGACCAGAGCGGCGGCCCGTCGGTCCAGTTCGCGGCCTGGCCGCCGCGTGCCGACGAGGGAAACGCCGACGGATCCGGGGCGACCTTCCCAGTTCAGACGCGGCGAATGAGTTTGACGAGGAGCACGATGACGGCGATGACGAGAATCAAGTGGATGAAGCCGCTCGTCACGTGAAACGCGAAGAACCCCAGGAGCCACAGAACGAGAAGGATCACGAAAATCGTCCAGAGCACTCTTCCCTCCTTCCGGCACGGGCGTCGGGCGCCCGCCGGAAACTATCGGCGCCGGCGCACCCTCAGCCAGGCGTCTCGGGCCGCTTCGCGCACGTCCTCCCAGTCTTTTTGGCCTGAGGCCCTTTCGTAACTCCATTTCCGCGCGAGCTCGGTCTCCACGTCCTCGAACTCGACGGCTTCAGGACCGAAGCCGGCGGCGCTCTGCCATCCGAACCGGTACCCGGGCTCGTAGTGCTCGTAGGAACGGCCGGGTTCGTAGTAGGGGCGGCGCTCGAAGTTCTGACGCCAGTAGTCCCCCTCCGCGACCTCGTCCAGGTCCTCGCCCGCGGCCAGACCGCCCGTGCCCATGGACTCCCCCCGGTCGATTCCCAGACCGGTCGCGGTCCCCGTCACGATGTCGGTGAAGGTCCCCTCGCTGTCCCCCGTGGACGCCATCGTCTCGGCTTCGTCCTCGGCCGCGGCTTCGGAAGACATGCCGCGCCCGAGCGTGTCCTCCGGATCGTGGGGCGCCGGCTTCCAGCCCCGCGCCCGCGGCGCCGCCTGCCGTTTCCGCTGCTTCCGATCCTTGTCGCCGGCCATCTGTTCAGGTCAATCGAGCAAGAGACGTGCCCGGTATCTTACCTGTGGGTCTGATGTAAGCTGTCGGCGGGCGCAAAACACCATAAGGAGGGTTCGAGATGCGTGTCAGACCTCTTCTCACGGTGGTCTTTCTGTTCGCGTGCGTCGCCGCGCTTTCCGCCCAGGACAAGAAGGCCCCCTGGAACATGACGGGGCAGCTCGAGGAAGCGTGCTCCTGCGACGCCGCCTGCCCCTGCTGGTTCGACTCGAAGCCTACGAAGATGACCTGCGGCGGGGGCCAGGTGATCTTCATCGACAAGGGCAACTACGGCGAACTTCCCCTCGACGGCCTGGCTTTCGCCGTCATGGGTCAGAGCCCCGCGGGCAAGACCATGATGGAGTCGATCGGCAGCTGGGACTTCGTCCGTATCTACATCGACGAAAAAGCCAACCCGGCGCAGCGCAAGGCGCTCGAAGCGATCGCCATGGCCACGATGCCTCCGGCCGCTCCACCGGAGAGGACGAGGATTGTCTACGCGCCGATCTCGCACAAGGTCCAGGGCTCGGAACACGTCGTCACGATCGGCAATTTCGGCAGCTTCTCCGGGCACCTGCTCTCCGGCAGAATGGGTTCGGGCAACCCGAAGATCGTCCTTCCCCCGGCCGCCGATCCGATCCACAAGGAGTACAGCCAGGGCCGCACGACGAGCCAGACCTACACCGACGCCGGGCAAAAGTGGAACTGGTCCAACTCGAACTACATGTACACCACGTTCACGGTCACGAGCGACGATTACGACAGGTTCGTCGCCGCGATGATGCAGGACATGGAGAAGGCGAAGGCCGCGAAGACCAAGAACTAGCTGTCGGCGCGGGCGGACGCTGCGCGACCGGCGCCGAGAGTTTTCAAAGACGAGAGCCCGAAACATGCGCGGTCCGGGCTTCCCGGGACCGCGCTTCTCTTTTTCAGTTCTTCCCGTAGCGCTCCCGGTAGAACTCGTCGATCTTCTGCCTCTCCTCGGGCGAGAGGCCCGCGCGCCAGGCATGCAGGCGGTCCTCCTCGACGGCCTTGATTACGGCCAGGACCTTCTCGTCGCCGCGAGCCGCCTCCTTCGCCTGGGGGAGGAAACGGTTGTAGAAGGTCTCGGCCACTTCGAAGAAACCGTGCCACTGGACGAAGTCGGGACCCTGCATCGAGGCGCCCATCCGAGCGCGCCGCCCCTCGTGGTGCCAGAGCCGGTAGAAGGTCCATTCGATCTCCTCGTCGAACGGCGTGGGCGTGAGCTTCCCCGCCTCCCGCAGCGCGTTCACGATCTTCTGCGCGGGCCGGGCGAACTTCGTGTTCCACAGGTCCACCGTGTCGTCGTAGGACTTGTAGAAGGAGTCCACGAACGCCGCGCCGTGGCAGTGGCCGCAGACCTCCTTCATCGCGGCGCGCTTGGCCTCCCAATTCTCGAGTTTCTGGGAGACGACCGGGCGCAGCGTCCAGGAGATCCGCGCGCCGACATCATGGGTCACCGGCTGCCTGGCCGTCGCGGACATGTGGCAGGTCGAGCACGTCGGAGCGGCCGTGTAATCCACTCCGACCACCCACTTCGGCGCGTCCAGGTGCATCTCTCCCTTGCGAGTGCGGAAGGCGATCCCGTGCTTGCTCTCGTCGTAGATCTCGGCCTGGGGATGATCGGGGCCGAGGTGGCACTTGCCGCAGACCTCGGGCTGCCGCGCCATCGCCTTGGAGAACGCGTGGCGGCTGTGACACGCCGAGCAGGCGCCGCGCGAGCCGTCGAGGTTGACCCGGCCGATGCCGGTGTTGGGCCAGGTGGCCGGGTCGAGCATCGGCGCTCCGATTGCGTTCTTGCGGACGGACCCATCCGGGTTCTTCAGCAACGTCACCGTCGAGCCGTGGCACTGCCAGCACCCGTTGACCGCGGCGAGGCGCCCCTCGACCACTTCCCCCAACACGTTGTCGAGAGAGCCGATGAAGTTTGCGGCGGCGGCATGGTGGCTCTTGCCGTTCTCCGCGACGATGTCCCCGTGGCAGGGCGCGCAGGCATTGGGCGTCAGGACGGTCTGGATCGTCGCGCCTTCGTGCTCGAAGGCGCCGGGATCACTCGCCTCGGCGCTGTGGCATTCCCAGCAGCCGATGCCTTCGGCGGCGTGCCGGCTCCCGCGCCACTGGGCGACGATGTCCGGCGTCTTCTGCGCGTGGCAGGCGACGCACTTCTTGCTCTCGGCCGAGAGGGCCGCCGCCGCCGGCTTCGCGCGCGGTCCAGCTTTCTTGGGAACGGCTGCGCTCAGCCCCAAAGCCGATGTCAGAAGACACATCAAGGTGACGAGAAAGAGACGGCGGAGCGCTTTGCGCGCGTGGTCTCGGGTCATTTCTTCCTCCGTTTCGTCGTCGGACGGACTTTCCCGACCACGGAAGCTCGTCCGGCCTGTTCCCGAAGCGCCAGGGCGAACCCGGGTCGCTCCCTAGTTCTCGGCGTGCTCTTCGGCGCGCGCCCTCAACTTCGACAACTCGGCGTCCAGGCTTCGGATCCGGTGCGACATCTGCTGGAGGATCCGGTAGGCGAGCGAAGGGTCCTCGTGGATGTGCCGGAGAAATCCCCGCTTATCGAGCGTCAGCACGCGGATCGTTCCCCGCGCCCGGACCGTCGCGGCGCGCGGCTGCCGCTCGAAGATCGCCATTTCCCCGAAGATGTCTCCGGCCTGGAGCCAGCCGACGGGCTCTTCGATCCCGTCCTCTTCGTGAAGGACCTCGGCCTTTCCGGCCTGAACGACGTACATCCGATCGCCCGGATCCCCCTGCCGGCAGATCACCTCTCCGTCGCCGTACTCCTTGCCCAGGACTCCTTCAGCCATGGGCTACTCCTTTCGGAACGGACAGCGCGCTCTCCCAGAGGAACCGCGCCAGAAACCGCGGGTCCAGTGTGCGCAGGAAGATCTCCCGGTACGGCGCGCTGCCCGTGAACATGTCCCAGAGAACGATGCTCATGCGGCGCGACTCGCCCGGGCTCCTCTGCTCCTTCTCGGACATCCTCAGACATCCGGAGAGGAGCGGTCCCAGCGACTTGATCGCATGGACGACTTCGAAGATCGCGCGGCCGAACAGGTTGTCAACCGCAATCGACCGGTAAACGGGCCAGTAGTGGCGCTTGAAGTCCTCGGCCGAGACGCCGCTGAAGACCGCCGTCCTCGCCGCCGCCTTCGCGGTGCGGTACGCGGCGCCGATTCCGTCCTTGTAAAGGCGGGTCGCCCCGGCGTCCCCCACGAGGACCACCCTGTCGAGAAACGGAGTCCTCGCCTCCCGAACGTTGATCTTCGGCGAACAGTGACAGACGCCTTCGCGGACTTCCCAGCCGTCCGGAAAGCACCGTTGGACGGCGTCGCTGCCGAAGAACGCGGAGATCAGCTCCCTGTCGATGTCCTTTCCCAGCAGACAGATCGTCAGGAAGTTGCCCTTGGGAATGATCGCGGCGCAATCCAGCCGGGGGATGTTCAGCAGATACATGTGCATCGCGGTGCCGAACTGGCGTGTGATCGCCTCCTCGCCCAGCCCGATCTCGGTGATGTAGGTCTTGGTCGTCTCGCAGCGCTTCGAAGGCACGCCGAGCTTCTCGAAAAGCTGCAAGCCGGTCGCGTTGACCCCGGTAGCGCCGACGACGAGGTCATAGGTCTCGGACGCGTCCTGGGATCGCACCCGCGGCCGCCCGTCCTCCCAGTCGAGCTCCGTGACTCGCGAGGGCACGACCCGTGCGCCCAGGTCCCTTGCGAGGCCGAGCAGGTAGCCGTCGAGGCCTCCCCACTGGACCTCCCCGGCGTCGCGGGGTCCGCCGCCCCGATGGACGGCGGCGATCCTCTTCTCGTGGAGCGGGGTGTCGATCCTCAGGCTGTCGGCGCTCGTGTGGAGGACGTAGGAATCGATGCCCCTCTGCACGACAGTCCCGGGCAGCTCGATGCCTTCCAGGGCGAGCGCCTGGACGAGCGACTCCGACACGATGCCGCCGCACATGTTGCAGCCCGCGGGGCCCGGCTTGGTGAAATCGCGAGGCTCGTACACATCGACCTTCAGGTCGAGATCCATCCGGGCCGCGAAGGTCAGGAGGAAATAGGCCGAGAGCGATCCGGCAGGCCCTCCGCCGACGATAGCGACCCGAGATCCGTCCTCGAGCGCGATGCTCATGGCCGGCTGACTCCCGTATCCCTGCCTCGGGATATTGCACGGCGGGCAGCAAATGCGACAGATTCATTCGACCCATCTCCGTGAGGTTCGAGCGCGAGTTGGCGCCGGCTCTCTTCCCGTGCACAATCTGCCGGAAGGATGACGCCGCGTCGCCCAAGCCGGGACGCCGAAGCCGGCCGAGCAAACAGCGAAAACGGGAGACCGGCCCCGACATCCGCCACGCCGGATCTCGAACCGCCAGGCCTTGTGCGCCTCTGGCTGGCCGCCCTGTTCGACGCCGCCGTGGGCCTGTCTGCCTGGGTCCTCTGCTCGCTGGGGGTCCTGAAAGTCCTGAATTACCCCCAAACCCCGTTCACGCTGCCCGGCGGGCTTCTTCCCGCCTTACTCGTCCTCGCGGTTCTGCTGCATCTGGCCTACCACGTGTTCTGCATCGGACGCTTCGGGCAAACACTCGGCAAGAGCGCGGTGGACATCGCAGTCGTGCGGCGGAACGGCGCGCGCGCGGGATACCTGCGTGCGTTGCTTCGATCGCTCGGCGGCATGGCGTCGGTCCTTACGCTGGGCCTCGCCAATCTCGGAGTCCTCGTCAACCGAGACCGGCGCGGCGCCGGAGACTGGCTCGCCGGCACGCGCGTCGTGCGGGTCCCGAGGGGCTGACCGACCGGGGCCATTCGTGCCGTAGGGGAGGGGCTCGTCCCCTCCCGCCCCTGGTCGTTCCCACGAAAGACGGGCGGGGGACTACCGAGCGGCCGAGGGGCGCGGCATGCGGCGGGTCCGCCCGCCGCAAACGCCCGCCCCTACAGCACGTTCTAGGACCGCGGAAAGACCAAGACCCGATCTGCTACTCGCCCTTGTCCTTCTTCGGCGGGCCACCACCGCCCTGCGGCTTCGCGGCCTGCGGCGGCGGACCGGCGTGCTGAGGCGGACCGGCCGCATGCGGCGGCGGACCGGCGTGCGCCGGGGCTGCCATCCGCGGCGGAGGAGCCTCATGCCGGGCTATGTGCGTCTCGGCGGGCCGAGCCGCGGCTCGAGGCGGCGGCGCAGCGTGTCTCTCGGCGGCGCTGGGCGCGGCCTGATGCGGCGGCGCCATCACTCTGGTGTGAGAAGGAGCCGCCATCCGTTCGGCGTGCTTCGGCGGCTGCGATGACTTCATGCTCCTGGCGCTCGGCGGCGCGCCATGCGCGACCTTCGATGGCTTCGCTTCCTTCGCAAATCCTTTGGGCGGCTTCGCGGAGGCGGCCTTGGGCGGCCTGGCTTCGGCCTTGGACGGTTTCGCGAACGCCTTGGACGGCTTCGCAGAAGCAATCCCCTTGGAGGGTTTCGCTTCCGCCTTGCCCGGTTTTGCGAACCCCTTCGAAGGCTTCGCCTCGGCCATGGAAGGCCTCATTCCCTTGGGTCCGGCTGCCATTCCCTTGGGCCCAGCCGCCGTTCCTTTGGGTCCGCCCGCCTTTGCCATCCCGGCCACGGCCGCTCTGTCTTTGGCGGGGGCGGTCACTGACATCTTCCTGCCGGCGACCAGCCCGGCTCCGGCGATCGCCGCGGGCTTGATCGCGTGTCCGGAGATGGAAGTCAGACCCATCTTGCGGATCGTCCTGCCCGAGCCGCGCTCGACGACGGAGACAGGCGGATCGGCCACGTGAACGACTCCGCCGGAGACGGAGAAATTCGTCACGTTGCGCGCCCTCGCGAGGAAGGTCGCGTTCCTGGCGGGGTCAACGGCGACCGTCGAGATATTCGTCCCGACGAACCCGCTCATCGGCGCGAACACGTAGTTCGTCTGACCGACGACGATCGGGCTGCCGACGTATCCGGTCACGCCGATGTCAAAGGTGGCGGGGACCGGAGCCCAACCGATGTAGTCGTCCGTGTAGGACCACGTCACCCACGCGGGAGACCAGACATATCCCGGCTCCCAGCACCAGCCGTAGTTGTCATCCACCCAGACCCAGGTTCCGTAGTGGAAGGGATACTCTCCCCACGGATCGTAGGAGACCCACGTCCAACCGTAGTCCGTCCAGACCCACTCGCCGTTCCAGTATGGACGCCAGTGGCGATGGACTCTCGGGTGCCAGCAGTACCCGTATCTCGATACGGTGACCCACTCTCCATAGGGCGCGAGCTCATGCTGGAAGAAGGAGATGCTCACGCTCACGTAGGCCTTCGCGGCACTAGGGACCAGGAACGCGAGCAGGCCGACCAAGAGAATCGCGCTAACGGCTGTCTTCTTCATAGCCTTTCACCTCACTGAAGGAAGCAGCAACTCGGATGCCATGTGCGGATTCCCAAGGAAACGAAGGAGTTGGAGGCGCGATAAGCTCCCGGACCGATGGTTAAGAAAGCCTCATCGGCCGGCGAGAAGGCCGTCGCCAAGTACCTTGCGCGGTCGGCCGAGCCCGAGACCTCGCTCGCCGGGAAGTTCGCTGGCGACTTCGGTGACGTGCTGGTCGTGCCGGCGTACGGGGAAGTCGAGACCTTCCTCGCGACGCTCGGCTCGGTCGCGAGCAGCGAGCGCGGAGACGTCCTCGTCATCCTGGTCCTGAACGCGCGCTCCGACTCGCCGGACGAGGTGCACGAGTCCAACGAGACGCTGCGGCGCCGGCTCGCCAGCGATCTGCCCGCCGCCACCCCGGTCGGAGAAGAGGGATCCCTCTCCTACCCTCTGGAACGGGGCCGGCTCCTCCTCATCGAGCGCGCCACGCCCGGCCGCTACCTCCCCGCCGGGCAGGGGATCGGTCTCGCGCGTAAGATCGGCTTCGATCTGGCGCTCGCGCTGCGCCAGGCGGGCCGGATCGCCTCTCCGTGGATCTCTTCGACCGACGCCGACACGATCCTTCCGCGCGACTACTTCGACCGCACGAAGGGCGTCGACCCGGACGCCATCGGGGCGGCGATCTATCCTTTCGAGCACCGCTTCGCCGACGAGCCGCGGCTGGCCGAGGCCGGGCGCCTCTACGAGATCTCCCTGCGCTACTACGTCCTGGGCCTCGAGTGGGCGGGCTCGCCCTACGCCTACCACAGCATGGGGAGCTGCCTGGCGATCCCCGCCGTCTCCTACGC
>JAWOLE010000367.1:0-25591 GCA_033853815.1 Thermoanaerobaculia bacterium | reverse complement strand
CTGGAACCTGGAACCCGGTCAACGGACGGGGAGGGGGATGCCGTGCGTGCGCGTGGTCCCCTCGACCTTCGCATCCCACCGGCCGGGTATGGGGGTCGAACAGCGCGGGCACGCTCCCGCCCGGAGGCCGTTGCGGAGAACCTGGAAGCCGAAGCGCTCGATGACCGTCATCCGGCACTCCGGACACCGGGTATTCTCCCACTCTCCCACGGAGCCGGGCAGGTTGCCCGCGTAGACGTAGCGCAGTCCGGCTCGCGTCCCGATCTCGGCCGCCCGCAGAAGGGACTTGACCGGCGTCGCCCCGCGGTCGTTCATCTTGTAGTCGGGATGAAAGGCCGTAACGTGCCAGGGAATGTCGCGGGAGACGGAGGCGACGAAGGCGGCGGCGCGGGCGAGCTCGTGCTCGGAATCGTTGAAGCCCGGAATGACGAGCGTCAGGACCTCGAGCCAGATCCCCCGGTCGTGGATCCCCTGGATCGTATCGAGGACGTTCTGCAGAACGCCCCCGAGCTGCCGGTAGTGCTTGTCGTCCATGGACTTCAGGTCCACTTTGTAGAAGTCAACCCAGGGGCGGATGTAATCGAGCACCCGGGGCGTGCCGTTGCCGTTGGAGACGTAGGCCGTGAAGAGGCCACGCCGCTTCGCCTCCCGAAAAACGGCGACCGCCCATTCGGAGGTTATAAGCGGCTCGTTGTAGGTCGAGACGACGGTCGGCGCGCCGGCCTCGACCGCCAGGCCGGCGAGTTGCCCGGCCGAGACGTCCCGTGGCGTCGCCACGGCCTCGGGGTCTCGGATGGACTGGGAGGTGAACCAGTTCTGGCAATAGGCGCAGTGCAGGTCGCACCCGAGCATGCCGAAGGAGAGGGCGTCGGATCCGGGCAGCGCATGGAAGAAGGGTTTCTTCTCGATCGGGTCGCACTGAAGCGCGCCGACGTAGCCCCAGGGCACGCGCAGCACCCCGCCTTCGTTGTAGCGCACCCGGCAGACTCCCTCGCGGCCCTCCGGGATCGGGCAGCGATGGCCACACGAGTAACAGCGGAGCCGCCCGTCCGCCAGTCTCTCGACGAGTTCGGGCGCAACCGGCTCGGTCCGGCGAGCGAGGATCGGAGCGACGGGAGAGGCCGAGGACATCTTGAGAGGATAACGCCGGCCAGAGAGCGGAAATGCCTGAAGCGGAAGGCGGGTTATGATCGCTCGATGCCCAAATCCCAGCGAGCTTTACGTCTGGCTCTGCTGTGTCTCTTCCTCGCCCCGGCTCTGTCGGCCCAGACCGCCACGACCGTCGCCTCGGGCACTTCTCTTCCCGTCGAGAACTCCAAATCGGTCGACGGCGTGCGGATCCGGCCGCAGCCCGACGGCACGGTCTGGTTCCTGGTCCCGCCCAACGACCGGATCATCCAGCTCCAGAGCGACGGCAAGACCATGAAGCAGTGGCAGATCCGGGCGGACGCGGACATCGGAGCGAATCCGGTGGATTTCATAGTGGACGGAAACATCATCTGGTTCATCGAGAACGGCGAGAGCCTGATCGACGCCGGACGCTCCGTTTTCGCGCGCCTGGACACGACGACGGGCGCCCTTCGGGAATGGATCGCGCCGGGGTCCGTCCCGGCCGGCTTCTACCTCACCCCCGACAAGGGAACGGTCTGGCTCCCCCAGAGCAACGGCCGCCTCGAGTCGATGGACCTGAACACGCTGCAGGTCGTGGACTACCGCTCGACGCAAACCTTCGCCTACAGCGGTCTCGCCGTCGCCGCGGACGGGTCTTTCTGGATGACGGACTTCGGAGATAACCGGATCGTCCACTACAAGCCGGGGGACACGAGCGAGACGTCCTGGACCTTCTACGACCCGAACGTGCTGAGACTGAACCCCGCGCAGATCCAGTTCGACGATCAGGGGCTCCTCTGGATCCCGATGCTTGCCGGACAGACCGTGGATTCGTTCGATCCCGCGACGGGCGAACTCGCGCAATACGGGGGCTTCGTCAACCCCATCCACCTCGACATCTTCGCCGGGCGGATCTACGTCGCGGAGGCGCCGGCCGACAAGGGCAGCGTCGCCGTGCTGGATCCTCTCCTGGCCTTCGGCACGGGGATCACCCTCACGCCGCAGACGCTGACCGTCGGTTCTTCGGTCAACAAGCTGCCCGCTCTCATCCGCGACTCGACCATCACTCCGACGACCTTCACCGCGACCCCGACGGCCCTGACGGGCTCGGACCTGACGACGACGCTCGCCTCGATCGGGATTCTCGGCACGCAGTACGGCCTGACCAACGCCTACGGGATCGCGGTGGACGGAGGGACCGTCTGGGTCGGCGCGGACGGCGCGCTGCAGGAGCTCGTGCTCCAGACGATCGGAAGCCCCTCCGACCTGACGGCTCCCGTGGCGGTGGAGTTCGGCGTCTCCCCGGGAACCCGGATCACGACCGACGTCACCCTCTACAACGCGGGCACCGCCCCGATCTCCGGCAACATCCTCTACATGTACTCGCCCGCCGCCTTCGCGGCTTCGACGAGCTTCACCATCGCGCCGGGGGAAACCCAGTTCCTCGCCGACGCCCTGCAGGGCGCCAGCTCCAACTCCTTCGTCCTCTTCGGGCCGGTCCGCATCAACGTGACCAGCGGAAATGCCGGGGACCTCTCGGCGACCGCGCGTTCCTCCAAGCTCCTCGACGACGGCTCCTCCTATGGTTTCTCGATGCCCGCGCTCTCCTCCGCCGACTCGTTGAACCAGGGCGCGACGCGGACGCTGTTCACCGGCAACCGCGCCTCCGAGGCGCCCGTCTTCGGCCTCTTCTCCCCCGCCGGCGGGCAGGCCACGGCGACCCTGCTCGCCCCGGACGGCACCGTTCGGGGAACCCGCGCCTTCTCGCTCGCCTCCAACATCGCGGAGGAGTTCAATCCCGCCGCCTCGGCTTTCGGCGTGGCCAACGAGCCGGGAGACGTGATCGTCGTCTCGGTCACCTCGGGATCCCTTCAGCCCTACGTCAACGTCCTGGATACGGGCTCCTTCGACCTGGCCTCGTCTCTGCCGGTCGCGCCGACGAAGGACGCCGTGATCCCCAACCTGGGAACGGTCGTCGGTTTGGGGGACACGAGCTTCGTCTCGGATCTCTTCCTCTCCAACTCCGATCCCTCCAATCCGGCCAACCTGACCGTCTCCTTCTTCCCGGCGGGCTCGACCGATCCCCCGCTCGTCGCGACCCTCTCTCTGCCGCCAGGCGCGAGCCAGGTCGTCGAGGATGTGCTCGGGACCCTCTTCTCCGTATCCGACGGGCAGGGAGCCCTTCTGGTCTCCTCCGACGTGCCCGTGGCGGTTTCCTCCCGGGTCGCGGCGCGGACGCAGCAGGGCGACTACGCAACGTTCGTGGCTGCGCTGGACGGATCGCAGTCCATCCCGGACGGGGGCACGGTCACCGCCTTCGGCGTGACGGAGAATGCGACGCGCCGGACGCACCTGCTGCTCTTCAACCGCGGCTCCGACGGAACGGCCACGGTCGTCGGGTACGACCATCAGGGCAACCAGGTCGGGACTCTCTCGATCGACGTAGCGAGCCAGCAGGCGGTCCGCGTCAATTCCGTGATGCAGCAGCTCGGGGCCACGGACCCCAGCCCGGGCCGGATCTCCGTGACCAGCGCTTCCGGAATGGTCCTCTTCGCGGAGACGGCGTCGGTGGATACGGACACGGGCGACGTGGAGATTGCCCGCCTCCGGTAGCCGATCGGTGCGCAAAGGCCGCCCTGGAGCCGTCGGCGTTTCCCTCCTCGGCACGCGCCGGCCTGCCGCAAGACTCACAACCCGCCGGCGCTGAGGGTTCCTCGCAGCCTCACCGAGGCGACGGCGCCGCTCTTCCACGCTCGTCACCCATCACCTCCTCGGGAAACGCCGCCGTCTCCAGGGCTCTCAGTCCGGCTTAACCGAGCCTGCCAGCCCCGGCGGCGGGACCGACTCCTTGAGGAGGCTTGAGAGAGGGAGCACACCACGCAGGGACAAGTGCCTCGCTGTCTATGCGACCGAACGACAAGCGACGGCCCGGTTCTACTATTGCGGCAGGGCCGTCGCGTGCCGACGAGGGAGGCGGGCTCGACGCCGGGGCGACGAGTTCGCCCATAGTTCAGATTTTGACACTACCTGGAGCTCGGTTTTCAGCGAGAGTCGGGGGGGGTCGAAAGCTATAATTCCTGCGGTGAACGCCCCCAAAATGGTGATCCGGGGCTCGGGTATGTTCGTGCCCGAGGGCGTCGTGACCAACGAGCGATTGTCTCGGTTGATGGACACGACCGACGAGTGGATCCGACAGCGAACGGGCATCGAGCGGCGGCGCCTGGCGCGCAAGGGCGTTTCCTCGTGCGACCTGGGCGTCGAGGCGGCCCGGCGGGCTCTCGCCGACGCCCGCATCGAGGCCCGCGACCTCGATCTGATCATCTTCGCCACAATGACGCCGGCCCACTACTTTCCGGGCAACGGCGGCCTGCTCGCGGCGAGCCTGGGACTTTCGACGACGCATGCGCTGGACATCCGAATGCAATGCGCCGGGTTCCTCTCCGGCCTGCAGGTCGCCGACGCCTTCATCCGGTCGGGGACGTACCGCCGCATCCTCCTGGTCGGTGCCGAGTGCCACGCCTCCCTCTACCCCTGGACGGAGGCGGAGTGGGCCATCATGTTCGGCGAGTCCGACGCGCCCGTTTCGCCGGCGGCCTATGCCTGGGGGACGGCGCACCGCGACCGCGCGGTCATCTTCGGCGACGGCGGCGGAGCCTTCGTCCTCGAGGCCGACGAATCGGGGAACGGCCCGGGCTTCCTCGGCTTCGAGATGCGCACCGACGGAGCCCACTGGGACAAGCTCTACGTTCCGGGCGGCGGATCCGCAAGCTTCCCCTACTTCTCGCCGCAGATGTTCGCCGACAACGGGACGATCCCGATCGTCGAAGGCCGGCAGGTCTTCCGGCTGGCCGCGACCGCGATGCCGCAAATCGTTCGGGAGACGCTCGCCAAACACGGCCTGACGCTCTCGGACCTGTCGCTGCTGCTCATGCACCAGGCGAACCTGCGCATCAACGAGGCCGTCCAGAAGAGCCTCGGCCTGCCCGACGAAAGGGTCTTCAACAACATCCAGAAGTACGGCAACACAACCGCCGCCACGCTTCCGATCGTCTTCCACGAGGCGAAACAGGAGGGCCGCATCCGCCCCGGAGACGTCATCTGCTTCACGGCCCTCGGGGCCGGACTTCACTGGGGCGCCGGACTGATGCGCGCGTGACCGGCTCGGCGTGGCCCCTCGTCCTGGCCCTCGCGGTCGTCGCCACGGCGGCCGCCGTCGGATGGTGGCGCCTGCACCGGCGCTACCGCAAGGATCTCTCCGAGCGCGACGCGAGCTACAAGGCCCTGCTGGAGATAAACGTCCGGCACTATCGGGACATCGCGGAGCGCGACGCCCGCTACCGGACCCTGCTCGAACAGGCGGGCGAAGCCGTCGTCGCGGAATCCGGAGGACGGATCGTGTTCGCCAATCCGGCCGCGATGAAGATGTTCGGCTGGACCGAGGAGAGGAACTGGGCCGGGCTCGCCTTCCTCGACCTGGCCGCGCCGGAGTCGCGCCCGGTGCTCGCAGCGATAGACGCGGCTCCGGCGTCGAGCGGCTCTCCCAGGACGCACGAGGTCGTCGGCGTCCGGGCGGACGGCTCCCGCTTCGAGATGGAGGTCGCGCCGGCGAAGATGACCTTCCAGGGCAAGCCCGCCACGCAGGCGATCCTCCGCGACGTCACCGAGCGCAAGCAGGCCGACCGCGCCCTGAGGGAGTCCGAAGAGCGGTACCGGATCCTCTTCGAGAACAACCCGCAACCCATGTGGGTCGCCGACGAAGAGACCCTCGCCTTCCTCGCCGTCAACGACGCCGCCTGCGACCACTACGGCTACAGCCGCGGGGAGTTCCTGGGTATGACGATCCGCGACATCCGCCCGCCCTCGGAGGTCCCGGCCCTGCTCGACAGGCTCGCCTCGGCCCCGCGCGAACAGCCCCGGATCACGACCTCGCGCCACTGGAAGAAGGACCACACGATAGTCGACGTGGAGATCGCGTCCCATCCGATCCTCTTCGCCGGGCGCTCGGCCCGGCTCGTCCTCGCGACCGACGTCACCGAACGGATGCGCGCCCAGGAGGCCATGCGGCAGTCCGAGCAGAAGTACCGCGACATCTTCGAATTCGCGACCCTGGGCATCTACCAGTCGCTGCGCGACGGTCGGTTCCTGACGGCGAACGCGCCGCTCGCCGAGATGCTGGGCTACGGCTCGCCGGAAGAGCTCATGCGTCAGAACCTCGACGACATCTACGTGAACCCGGAGGAGAGGCAGGCGCTCATCACCCGCTTCGAGCCGGAGGGCCAGGCCCACCGCCGTGAGGTGCGCTGGAAGCGGAAGGACGGGACTCCGATCTGGCTGGAGCTCGACGCCCGCACGGTGCGCAACGCCGACGGCTCGACCCGCTACTTCGAAGGGTTCGTCCACGACGTCACCGAGCGAAAGAAGAACGAGGAAGAGAGGAGGCGGCTCGAGGAGCAGCTGGTCCAGGCCCAGAAGATGGAGGCCGTCGGCCAGCTCGCCGGCGGCATCGCGCACGACTTCAACAACCTGCTGACCGCGATCACGGGCTACAGCGAGCTGCTGCTGGGCGAGCTGCCTCCCGAAGACCTGCGCCGCAACCACGCCGAGGAAATCCGAAAGGCCGGCGAGCGCGCCGCCTCTCTGACCCAGCAGCTGCTCGCCTTCAGCCGCCGGCAGGTCCTCGAACCCAGGGTCCTCGACGTCAACGCGGTCATCTCCGACATCGAACGCATGCTGCGCAGGCTGATCGGGGAGCACATCGAGTTGAAAACCTGGAAGGCTCCGGACCTCTGGAAGGTTCGGGCGGACCCCGGTCAGCTCGAGCAGGCGATCCTGAACCTCGTGATCAACGCGCGCGACGCGATGCCCCGCGGAGGCACTCTCGCGATCGAGACGGCCAACGTGGAGCTCGACGAGAACTTCTCGCGCAGCCACGCGCCCATGCCCACGCAGCCGGGCTCCTACGTCAGGGTGACCGTCAGCGACACGGGCGTCGGCATCAGCGACGACGTCAAGGCGCGGCTCTTCGAGCCCTTCTTCACCACGAAGGAACGGGGCAAGGGGACGGGCCTGGGGCTGTCGACGACCTACGGGATCATCAAGCAGAGCGGCGGATACCTCTGGTGCGACAGCCAGCCGGGCCAGGGGGCCACGTTTGAGGTCTTCCTGCCTCGCGTCGAGGAGCCGGTCACAGAAATCCCGGAGCCGGCGGTCCCTCCGCCGGTTCATCCCGGCGACGAGACGGTCCTCCTGGTCGAGGACGAGCCCGAGGTGCGCTCGCTCGTGCAGCGGATCTTGAAGACGCAGGGATACACGGTCGTCACGGCCGCCAACCCCGACGAGGCCGTCGCCGTCACCCGCGAGTTCAAAGGACCCATCCAGCTCATGGTCACCGATATCGTGATGCCGGGGATGAGCGGGCTGCAGCTGGCGCAGCGCCTCGCCCTGACGCGGCCGGACATGAGGGTTCTCTTCGTCTCGGGCTACACCGACGACGCCCTCGGCCATCAGGGAGTCCTGGACCCCGGGACCGCGTTCCTCCAGAAGCCGTTCACGCCCAACGCGCTCGCGCGGAAGGTTCGCGAAGTGCTGGACGCCGTCCCCCGCCACCTCAAGAATCCGTAAAAACGCGGGGCCCCCGGGCTGTCCGGCTATAGTGCGCGCCATGAAAAAGAGATCGAGAGGCCCCTGCCGCGTCCTCTTTCTTCTCCTCGCCGCCGCAACGGCCGCGGCGCAGGAGAAGCCGCCGGCTCCGCCCCCGGCCGAAGCCCCGGCGCCCGTCCGCCCCCCGGAGGGAACGATCATCATCAACCTGCCTTCCGCCGAGGTCAACGGCCCGAAGGTGCTGCAGCTCATGATCACCCACCGTTTCTCGGAGCCGGTGTCCGGAAGCAACATCCATTCGCTCTTTTCCTTCGACTCGGGCGCGGACATCGGCCTCGGCCTCTCCTATGTTCCGGTCCGAGACCTGGAGGTCGGATTCTTGAGGAACAAGAGCCTCGAGGACTACGAGCTCTGGGCCAAGTACCGGCTCCTCTCCTCGCCGGAGAGTCCCGTCGGAGTCGCGCTGCGCCTGGGAGGCGACGCCCGGACGCAGAGCACGCCGAGCCTGTGCGAGACCGTTCCCCGTCCCGCCGCGTGCGCCTTCGTCGACGACCGCTACACCTTCTACGCCCAGGCCATAGGGGCGGTGACCCTCTTCTCCCGCGTGCGACTCACCGCGGTTCCGACCTACGTCTCGCGCTCCGCCCAGCAGCCCTTCGTCGTCGTCGATTCGATCCACAAGAACGTCTTCAACGTGCCCGCGGCCGTTGCGATCGCCGTCACCCGGTCGGTCAACATCCAGGCGGAGATCGTCCCGCGGTTCGCCCGCGCGAACTCCAGAGGCGTCGGTTGGATCGTCGCCATCGAGAAGACGGTCCTGCGCCACCGCTTCGCGTTCACCGCGGGCAACCTGCGCCCGACGACGATGGACCAGTACGTCGGTGCCGACTTCCTCGGCCGCCCGAACGACTATTTCCTGGGCTTCAATATCGTGCGGCAGTGGAAGCTTTGAAGCCGGAGGTCAGGAGCGGAGAGTCCAAACGGGGAACAGCCGCCGGCGAGCCTCCCCTCCGGGAGGTCCCGCTGCTTTCGGCGACCGAGCGGCTGGTCTCCCTTCCGGCGCTTTCCCTGCGCGACGCCGTGACCGGAAGCGTGCCGCTGCTCACGACCTCCGTCCGCGTCGGATTTCGGGACGGAGCGCTCCTGGTGAGGTTCGACGGACGGGACGACGGCGTCGTCGCGACCCTCACCGGGCGGGACGACCCGCTCTGGAAGGAAGACGTCTTCGAGGTCTTCCTCTCGCCGAGCGAGCCTCCGACCGTTTACTACGAGTTCGAGGTCAACCCTCTCGCCGCGCGCTTCGACGCTCAGGTGGAGTCCAGCGAAATGCGCCGGGAGACGATGCGCGTGGACGTCTCCTGGAACTGCCCCGGCTATGGGGCCCGCGTACGGAAGGCGACGGGGAAGTGGTCCGCGCTGCTGCGGATCCCGCTCGCTCCGATGGCGCTTCCCGTGCCAACCGTCTGGCGAGCGAACTTCTACAGAATCGACCGGGGAGCCCGCGACGAGTATTCCGCGTGGTCACCCACCTTCACCGAACCTCCGGACTTCCACGTGCCCGGACGGTTCGGGACGCTGCTGCTTCCCCCGGTCGTCCGGTCGCTTCGGTAGCCGACAGGCACTCGCCTCGGCTTCAAGGTTTCTGAAAGGGCATTCCCATCGAAGCAAGCCACCGCTGCGCGCGTTCGAGAGCCTGATGCTCCTTGAACTGGAAGAACCGGGCCTCTTCCTTGGGGTATCGCAGGAGGACCTCGCGGTACGGCGCGGCGGGCTCGGGAGCGCGTAGCGTCGCTTCGAGAGCGCTCCGGCATTCGGAGTCCTGGCACTGAGCCAGGAAATCCTCGAGGTCGCCCCGGGTCCTCTCCCCTTCGTCGCGCGGCAGCGCGAGGTAGCGGGGGTCGCGGCTCATGGCGGCGTGGCGCTCGGCGTCCCGTTCGAGCACCTGCTCGACGTCCCCGGACTGCCGGTCGAAGAAGTGCGTGATCTGGAGGGACCGGCTCTCGAACGCGACGATCAATCCCTCCCAGTCGATGTTCATCGGATGCGACGAAGGCCGGAGGCGGGCATAAACCCGGTATGATAAAGCGTTGGAGCGTATGGTGAAGAAGATCGCGACCTTCGACGACTGGATCGACGCCTTTCGCGCCTGGCAGCGCGATATCGGATTGCGCCTGCCCGCAGGCTACGGCGGCTTCCAGTTCGAGGCGAAGTACGGCAATCTGAAAACGGAAGAGATCGAATACGGGGATTTCCGGGGAGAGCGGAAATGGGAGCGCGTGACCCAGATCCCCCACCAGCCGGTCCGCGACGCCCTCCTGAACCTGATCGTCTACCAGGGAGACACGGAGTTCGCTTCCGTCGAACAACAGCGTCACCTGCTTGAGACCTCCCCGTCCGACTACGACACGGAGAGCGTTTCCCGGATCATGGTCGAAGAGATGCGCCACGGCTGGCAGATGTGCCATCTCCTGGTCAACCACTTCGGCGAAACCGGGAAGATCGAGGCGCGCAAGCTCCTGGAGCGGCGCTCCTGGCAGAACACGCGGCTGCTCGGCTCCTTCAACGTGGACGTGGACAACTGGGTGGACTTCTTCACCTACACCGAGTTCGTGGACCGGGACGGCAAGTTCCAGTTGAACATGCTTTCGACGTCCGGGTTCGCGCCGCTCGCCCGCTCGATGGGACCGATGCTCAAGGAAGAGGGCTTTCACCTGGGCACGGGACACATGGGGCTGCAGAGGATCGCCCGGGGAGGGCGGGTGCCGCCGGCGCTACTCCAGAAGTACATCAACAAGTGGCTCTCGACGGCCTACGACCTCTTCGGCAAGGACTCCTCGTCGTCGGCCGAATGGTTCTATGTCTGGGGGCTCAAAGGACGCTACGACGAGGCGAAGCAGCCGGCGGATCCCGACAAGGCACACTTAAACGAGCTGTCACGCGAGATGTACAAGCAGGAGGTCGACAAGCTCCTGCAGTCGGTCAGCCGGCACCTGCCGCCGGGCACGCCGCCATTGACGGCGCCCGACCTGAAGTTCCACAGGGCGATCGGCGAGTTCGCCGGCAAGACGTACTCGGTGACCGGAGAGCTCCTGACCCCGGAAGAGTACGCCGCCCACCTCGCCGAAACTCTCCCGAGCGAAGACGAGAAGAAGTTCATCGCGTCCCTCATGCGCGAGCCCGGCTGGATCGCGGGACGCGACGAAGTCGCGTCCTAGGTTCGGCGATCTGCGATCGGGTGATCGGGTGATTTGAGCCCGACGGAGACCCTGCCCGATCACCCGATGGCCCGATCACCCGATCACCAGATTCGGCGGAAGCTCCTTGCGTGGTTTCGACGGCAGGGGCGGGAACTGCCGTGGCGCGGGACCCGCGACCCCTACCGTATCTGGGTTTCGGAAATCATGCTGCAGCAGACGACGGTCGCCTCGGTCCGCGCCCGGTACGAGGGGTTCCTCGCACGGTTTCCGGACCTCCCGGCGCTCGCTCGCGCCCGCGAAGACACCGTGCTCGCGGCCTGGTCGGGCCTGGGCTACTACGCCAGGGCCCGCAACCTTCGCAACGCCGCGCGTGAGGTCCTCCGGGAGCATGGAGGTCGTCTCCCCCGCGATCCGGCTGTCCTGCGCGGGTTGCCGGGCTTCGGCGACTACACCGCGGCGGCCCTGGCCTGTCTCGCCTTCGGAGCACGGGTCCCCGCCGCCGACGCGAACGTCACGAGAGTGCTTTCGCGGCTCTTCGCAATCAGCGGTTCTTCCCTCCGCGCCGACGTGCTCGAGCGCGCCCGGGAGCTTCTGGCCTCGGGGCGGCCACAGGATTTGATGGCGGCCCTGATGGACCTGGGCCAGCTCGTCTGCACTCCCCGGCGGCCCGACTGCGGCCGCTGCCCCGTCGCGAAGGATTGCCTGGCCGCGCGCCGGGGAGCTCCCGAAGCCTATCCGCCCCGTGCGGCCGCTCCCCGCAGAGTCGAGGTCTACCTGGCCGCGGCCTGCGTCCTCCGGGACGGGCGGGCCCTGCTGCTGCGCCGCAACGGAAGGCTCCTCGGCGGGCTCTGGGAGTTCCCCTGCGCCGAAGGAAAGACGCCCGGCGCCGCGCGGCGAAATCTCGCCCTCCGTGCCCGGCGGCTCGGGGTTCGCCTGACGGGTTCCTCGCTCGGCCAGGCCCGACACACCGTGGTCAACCGGCGCCTCTCCATCGAGGTCTTCCCCGCCCGTCCCGGTTCTCAATTCCCAATTCTCAATTCTCAATTCTCCAAGTCCCGCTGGTTCACGGCGGAAGAGCTCGCTCGCGCCGCCATCCCCACCCTCACGCGGAAGGTAGCCCTCGCCGCCGGCTTTCTCTGACTATCGGCGCAGGCGGTCGCTGCGCGACCGGCGCCGAGAGTTTCAAGTACGAGGGCTGAGACCGGCGCGCCGCGAACGAAGGTGGGTCGAGAAGTAAAGCAAGGCGCAGATCCTGCGCCAGCGCGAGCGGTTAGCCTGAGGCCTGATCCGACGGGGAAGCTTCGGTCTCGGTCTTTCCCTGGACGCGGTCGAGCAGCCTGTAGAGCGTGGCGCGGCTGATCTGGAGCGCGCGCGCCGTCCGGACGCGGTTTCCGCCCTGCTCCCTGAGGGCCTGCTGCAGCCGCTCCGGCGTGATCTCTTCGGCGATCGGGCGGGTCCGGACACGCCGGTTGGCTGCCGCGACGGAAGTCGCGGCGCGCGGCTGCGCAAACGGGAAATCCTCCGGACGCAGGAAACCGTCCTCCGAGAGGATGGCCGCATGCTCGATTGCGTAGCGAAGCTCGCGGATGTTGCCGGGATAGTTGTAGCTTTGCAGGAGCTCGAGCGTGCCGGGAGCGAAGACGCGAAGCTTGCGGTGGCGCCGGATGGACTCCGCGAGGAACTGCTTGGCGAGCGGCTCGATGTCCTCGGGCCGCTTGCGTAGCGGCGGCACGACGAGCGTCACGACCGAGACCCGGTAGAAGAGGTCTTCCCGGAACTCCCCCGACGCCACGAGGCTGTCGAGGTCGCGGTTGGTGGCCACGATGAGCCGCACGTCCACCTTGATCGGCCGCTTCTCACCGAGCCGGCGCACGGCGCCCTCGTCGAGCACACGCAGCAGATTGGTCTGCGCCGGCAGGGCCATCGACCCGATCTCGTCCAGGAACAGGGTCCCGCCATGGGCCTCCTCGAACAGGCCGGCCTTCCACGAATGCGCTCCGGGAAAGGCGCCGCGCGCGTGCCCGAAGAGCTCGCTCTCCAACTGAGCTTCGGGAGTCGCCGCGCAGTTCAAGGTCAGGTAGATCTTGTCCGCCCGCGGCCCGGCGGACTGGATGTAGCGGGCGATCACGTCCTTGCCGATCCCCGTCTCGCCGAGGATCAGCACGGTGGAGGAGGACGCCGCCGCCTTCCGCGCGCGCGCCAGGAAGTCCTGCATGACGGCGCTCTCTCCAATCGGGGGAGCCAGCCCGTGCCGGCGCCGGACCTCGCCGGCGAGAGCGCGGGTCTCGCGTTTGAGCCGCCGTAGCTCGAGCGCCATGCCGATGCGGTGAGTGAGCTCGCCCGGATCCACCGGCCTGGTCACGTAGTCGAGGGGCCCCTGCTTGGCTGCCTCCAGGGCGCTCCCGATGGAGCCCTGTCCGATCACGAGGATCAGGGCGGGCGGATCCGGCACGCTCCGGCAGGCCTTCAGGACGTCGGCTCCACCCGATCCCTCCATCGGGAACTCGGTCACCACCAGCTCGAAGGTCGAGGCCGACTCGGATCCCAGGAAGTCCTCGGCGCACTCGAAGACCTCGGGCGTATAGCCGGCGCGAGACAACATGCCGGTCATCGCCGCCCGCGGGCCGGCTTCGTTCTCGATTAGAGCAAGACGAGCCATGCGACTCCTTCCAGGAGACGGACTACGGCCTGTACCCGCAATTCCCTCACGACGATGCGACAATCCTGCAACAATCCGACGCCGGGGGCAAGTCCGCCAGGCAGCGACAGGCCTGGAACACCTCGGATTTCCCCTGGCCCGGCCTCCCGGTTGGCGCCGGGAACCCGCAACCGATGCTTTCTGAAGCGCTTGGCCATATCATCACCGGCGGGAGGGCTGGATGCGGCTCGAGTGGAAAGGCCAGGCGGTTCAGGTTCGGGAGCTCGGCCAGGGGCCGGCCGTTGTCCTGGTCCACGGCTTTCCCCTGGACGGGGCCATGTGGTCGGGCGCCGCGCGGGCGCTTTCCAGCCATTTTCGGGTCCTCAAGCCGGACCTGCCGGGCCGCGGCGAGAATCCGACGCCACCGGACGGAACGATCGAAGGCTACGCGGACTTCATCAGCGCCATCGTGGCCGGGCTTCCGGCGCCGGTCGGCCTCGCCGGCTTCTCGATGGGGGGGTACGTGGCGCTCGCCCTCATGAAGAGAGATCCCGCAAACGTCCGCGGCCTGGCCCTCGTGGACACCCGAGCCACGGCCGACGACTCGGCGGGCAAGGCGGCGCGGGAGCAGGCCATCGCCACGGTCCGCTCCGGCGGCGCGGCGGCGATCGTGGACGGGATGGTCGGCAAGCTGGTCGCGCCCGACTCGGTCAAGAACGCCAGTCTCGTCGAACGTCTTCGGCGCATCGTCCTTCGCCAGACGAAGGAGACGATGGAGTCCGACCTCGTGGCCATGCGCGACCGTCCCGACTCGACGGATTTTCTCCCCCGGATCGGCGTGCCCACGATCGTCCTAGCCGGCGATCAGGACGCCCTGATCCCGCCGGAGGAGGCCCGGACCATGGCGGCGGCGATTCCTCAGGCGCGATTCCTCTCGATCGCGAACGCCGGGCACCTGACGCCGATGGAGCGGCCGGGCGCGGTCGCCTCGGCCCTCTCGGAGTTCTTCTCGGCCGCGCTCTCCTCCGCTGTCTGATGGGACTGTTTGGCAGGGCGCTGTCGGACTCCGCGGCTCCCACCCGTCTCCACATCGGGTGCGGCCAGGAGGCGATCCCAGGCTGGATCAACGTCGACAACCGCGCGCTGCCCGGCGTCGATCGCGTCCTGGACATCCGCAAGGGTCTCCCCTACTCGGGCGTCGCCGCGATCTACGCCGAGCATTTCCTGGAGCACCTGGGACTCGACGAGGGCCTTGCCTTCCTCAAGGAGTGCCGCCGCGCCCTGGCGCCCGAAGGCGTCCTCAGGCTGTCCACACCGAACCTCGACTGGGTCTGGGCGACCCACTACAGGATGGGAGGCACCGGCGAGGAGAGGCTGCGGGACTGCTTCTACATGAATCGCGCGTTCCACGGCTGGGGCCACCGTTTCCTCTACAATCGCGCGGCCCTGGAAGCGGCGCTCAAGGCCTCGGCGTTCTCCCGGATCAGCTTCCACCGCTACGGGCAGAGCGACGTCGAGGAGCTGCGCGGGATCGAGCGCCACGAAACCTGGCAGGACACCCCCGAGATGCCGCACGTCCTGATCGCGGAAGCCTCGGGCGAGGCCCGACCCGAGCCTTTGCCCGATGGACTCCTCAGGGAATTCCGGGAGGCCATCGCCACGACCTGACGGGATCACTCGCGACAGGCGCCCCGGATCCGTCGTCGTTTCCCTCGTCGGCACGCGGCGGCCGGGCCGCAAACACTACCGGAGGGCCGCCGCTCTGGTCACTCGGGCACAGGGACAGCGAATCTCGGTCGCTCGCTGTGGTGTGTGCCCTCGGACAAGGCCTCCTCTGGGAAACGCTGCCGGCTCCGGGGCTGACAGTGCGGCTTAAGTCCGGGTAAGAGCCCCTGGCGGCGGGACGCCACCCGGAGGAGGCGATGAGCGAAGGAGCATGGCACGCTGAATCGTTTGCCTGGTCATCCCTGCGACTGAGCGACCAGCGACGGCCCGGCTCTCTTTTTCGCGGCCGGGCCGGAGCGTGCCGACGAGGGAGGCGGCCCGACGCCGGGGCGGCTCGAAGCGGAAAGCATCAAAGTAGGACATGGCCATCGCCTTTCCGGCGGCGCCGAGCCGGGATGCCATAATGCCCGACGGGTTGAAACCGATGCGCCGCCGTCTCAACGTCATCCTCGACGTCACCTCCCGCTGCAATCTGAAGTGCGTCATGTGCTACTTCGCGAAGACGGACCGGCTCAACTTTCCCCCTTTCGATACCGAGCCCGAGAACGGCAACATGCCGCTGCCGGTTTTCGAGAAAATTGCGGCCGAGATGTTCCCCAGGGCCTGGCGTGTGGCCCTGGGCTGCGCGGCCGAGCCGATGATTCACCCGGATTTTCGACGGATCCTGGAGATCGCCGGGCGGTACCGCGTGCCGGATCTCTGGTTTCCGACGAACCTCCTGGCGCTGACGGAAACGAGCGCCCGGACAATCGTGGACTCCGGCGTTCGAACCGTCGCGGCCTCGATCGACGGCACGACGCAGGAGACCTACGAGAAGATCCGGGTACCGGCCCGCTGGGACCGGCTCCTTTCGCGCTTGGAACTCCTCCAGCGGGTCAAGCGCGCGTGCGGCGGGAAGACCCCGCGCCTGCGGATCATCTTCACCTGGATGAGGTCCAACCGAAAGGAGCTCGCCAGCCTGCCGGCCTTCGCCGAACGCTGGGGGGCCGAGGAGCTCGACGTCCGGTTCGTCGCGCGGACCGTGGGCGTGGACGTCACGCCCGAGCTTCTGTCCGACGAGGATCCGAGAGAGCTCAATGCCGAGCTCGCGCGCACCGCGAAGGAGGCCGTGCGGCGAGGCCTGCGGCTCTCCTCCTACCCCGAGTTCGAGTCTCCGGCCGACCTTCCCCGGGGTCTCATCGCGCGCCTGCGGCGGAGGATCTGGCTCATCTCGGCCGGCATCGACACGCGGGAGCGGCGGCGCTACGCCCTGGCCCAACACCTCTACGGATGCGCTTATCCGGAACGGACCTACGTGATCCGGCCCAACGGGGCGGTCTCCCCCTGCATCTTCTGGGAGGGAGAGCCGATCGGCTCCTTCCCCTCCGACAGCCTCGCCACGATCGCGGAGGGCGGCCCGCTCTCACGGATCCGCGACGGACTGCGGACAGGCGAGCCGATCGGCACGTGCGCGAGCTGCGGCGAAAGGCGAACTGCGCTCTACCGGCTGCGCGGAAGCCCTCCCCCGCCGGCGCCGAGCCCGCTTCGCCTGCCGACCCACTCCAAATAGCCGGGCAGCCCGAAGAACCGGTGGTCACCGCTCTGGCGGAAACCCCCCGCTTTGAAACTCTCGGCCGCCGTTCGGGGAGCGAACGCCTTCGGCCGAAAGCTCGACGCGCCACAGCGTCAGGTCGCGAAACTGCCCGACTCGGGACCATCCCCATGGAAAGTGCTTCTCGAGCTCCGAATTCTCGAAAGGAAAGAGGAGCGCGAACCACTGATAGTCGCGAGCCCGCGCGCGCTCGCGCAGCAGATCGAGGTTCTCCGGCGTAGCCCAGTCCCACCGGACGGGGACCAGGCTCGTGTAGAACTTCAGGGCCCCGCTCATCTGCATGGAAACCACGAGCGAGTGGGGCGGGACCTTCGACTCCGCCCAGGTGCACGCGTTGGGATAGATCTCCTCTCCCTCGGCGATCCGCAGCACGTCGAAGCGCCGGATCAGGCGATACTCCGTGCCGAGGATCAGGAGGAACAGGATGAGCGCCGTCGGTAGCCAGAAGCGGGAGTGCCGCCGCCCCTCGCCGAAGAGCGGGCCCCGGAGGTCTCGCATCAGCAGAAGAGCGGCGAGGATCACCGCGGGAATCCCGGGCAGAAGATTTCTCGTGTACCACCAGGTCTCGTAAGGCCCCCAGAAGCCATAGAAGAGCAGGAACACCGCGAACCACGAAAGCAGCATCCAGCGGTGAGAGCGCTCGACACGGCGGTCCACCGCGACGGCGAGCCAGGCGATCGGAAGCAGCGGCGTCAGCATCTGCGCGATCCAGGACACGTAGTGGCGAATCCGGACGGGAAAATTCGCCGCCGCGAGGACGCTGAGGTTGCCGTAGCCGGTGCGGAAAGGCGTTCCGAAGGCGGCTCGGTTCCAGGCCAGAAACAGGAGGACGAAGGGAATCCCGCCGAGCAGGAAGCGGGCCACCAGGCCCGGCCTCCAGCGCAGGGCGAAGAGGAGGGGAAGAATCAGAAGCGCATCGGCCGGGCGGACGAGCACCGCGATCCCGAAGGCCGCGCCCGCTGCCACGGCCCAGGCCGGTCGGCGCCGTCGCGAGCGCAGGGCGAAGAAGACGGCCGCCAGGCTCCACAACGTGGCCACGACGTCGCTCATGGGTTGCTCGCCCTGGAACAGGAACACCGGACAGAGGGCGAGGATGGCGGCGGCCGCTGCCGACAGGGCGCGGGACAGGCCGAGCTCCCGCCCGACGAGATAGACGAGAAAGAGGCTCAAGAGGCCCGAGAGAGGGGTCACCAGGAACGGCCCGTAGTCCCAGCCCCCCGCCAGGCTCCCGAGAGCCATGAGAAGGGGCAGCCCCGGCGGATAGGACGGCGCCATCGTGCCCGGCCGCGGACCCGGTTCGAAGCCGAGAGGAATGAAGAGGCGGACGAAGCTGTCCGGCAGATCGAGCCGCTTCAACCCTTCGACCGGCTCGACGATCCGCCCCGTCGTGATCAGGCGCGCGGTGTTTGCGTAGCCGGAGCTGTCGGAGCCGCCGGCGGCGAAGGAAGCGTGAAAGAAGAGCAGCCACGCGTAGGCGAGGAAGGCGACGGAGACCGCGAAGATCAGGGCCGCGGTCCTCGCCCTCCGTCCCGCCCGCCGGGGTCGCGCGGGTTCGCTCACTCCCGCTGAGCTTAACTCGGACTTTCGGCCGCGGCGTTCGCTTCGCGAACAGGCGGCCGAGAGTTTCTAGAACGAGGGCCCTACTTCGGCCGTTCGACCATGAGTGACCGAGGTGACCCCGCTAGCGGATTACGCGGCCGGAGACGACGACCACGAGCCCCTGGTCGCGCATGGTCGAGGTGCCCACGACGACCTTTTCCCCCTCCCGCAGCGTGACGTCGGTTCGCAGCTGGGCGCGCCCGCCCCCGACGAGACTCAAGTAGAAACCGTCGAGCTTGATCGTCGCGGGGCCCTTTTCTCCCGGCTCGATCGACAGAGAGTTGATCTGATACTCGAGCTGCATCTGCCTCGGGCCTTTGCCGTCGATCGCCTGCGCGACGTCCGTCACGCCCTCGCCGTGGACGCCACGGGCCCCGTCCCGCACACGCTGGACGAACGTGCCGGCAAGCGCGTAGTTCCTGTAGGTGAGCGTGGATTTCAAGGCGCCGACGGCTTCGCCGAGGTCGGCCGGAAGCTGGCCGCCGGCCGCGGCACCTCGGGAGGCGACGAGGACCCAGAGGCGCAATTCGACGTCGGATCGCGGGGCCTCGGCCACGTCGAGCCGCTTCAAGGCCGCCTCGATCGCCGCGACGTTCTCGGGAAAGTCGCGGACCGTGACGGTCTTGAAGTCGCGGTTGAAGGAGACGGTGGCGCCCTTGAACCCGCTGCCGAGCGGACGCACGACTGCGGCCAGATCCCCGGGTTCGCGGTAGTGGACCTCGAAGACGCGGCTCGAGAAGCCTTTCTCGGTGACGAAGGCTTCCTCGCGCGGCGTCTCCGTCGCCTTCGGCGCCGGCTGTGCCAGGGCGGGCCGCAAGACGCCGGCCAGGAGCAGAAAGAGAGCCGACACGGACACCTGCGGGATCTTCATGAGACCTCCTGACTGCGGCCCGCCGGCGGGGCGGAAGCGTCCCGCCCCTTCCCGACGAGCCAGATGATGCGAACGCTCGGATTCGCGGTTTGAAATTCGATTCTGGAGAAACCCGGCTCGACCGCCGGCGACGCCCGACGGCGGCCGGTGCGAGCCACGCGTCCCGCCGGGGCCGGGGAGATGGCGGAGGAAGCGGCCGCGGGAGCCGCTGGCGCCCCGCTCGTGGAAGCGGGTTCGGGGAAAACAGCGGCGAGAGCGGCCGCCGTGGGAGGCGCGACCCTTCGGGGCGCCGGTTCCTGAGCCCCGCGGGCGAGCCACATCACTCCGAAGGCCGCCGCGGCCAGACCGAGGGCTGCGAAGGCCAGCGACCGTGCCGTTGAGGCGCCCCTTCTCGAATCGAGACTGAGCTCCTCGATCTGCCGCCAGACGCCGCGGCGCATGGCCGCCAAGTCCTCCTCCGCGAGCGGCGGCGCCGGCGCGGACTCGATCCAGCGGCGGCTTCGGGCGAGCTCACGCTGGAGGGCGCGACAGCGACCACAGCTTTTCAGGTGCGCCGCCACCCGGCGGACCTCTCTCCGGGACAGGCCGCCGTCCTCGAGCAGGGCCAGCAGCCTCCCCGAACTCTCACACGTCATCGGCCGCCCCATTTCGCTCCAGCAGGTCCACGCAGAATCTTCGAATCCTCAATCGCGCCGAGGCGATCTGGCCGCGCACCGTGCCGGGACGGGATCCGAGCGCGCGCGCCACCTGCTCGCTCGTGAGGCCTTCGAGGTCGCGCAGGACCAGGGCCGCGCGTTCCCTGGCGGGTAACGACGCGAGCGCCTCGAGCAGCCGGGTCCATCGCTCGGTGTCCAGAAGACGGTTCTGCGCGTCGGGCGGACACGAGGGCTCAAGACCGGTTGGCGCGGCGACGGGTGAGCGGCGCCGGCGGCGGGCGGAGTCCCGGCAGACGTTGACCGTGATCCGGTAGAGCCACGCATGGAAGTCGTGCCCGGCCCGGAAGCGGCCCAGGTGCCGGAAAACGCGCAGGTAGACCTCCTGGGAGGCGTCGCGCGCGTCTTCGCGGGAACCGAGCAGGCGCCAGGCAAGGCCAAGAACGCGCTCCTGGGTCTCGAGCATGAGCCAGTCAAAGGCCCTCCCGTCCCCCTCCCGGGCCCTGTCGATCAGGGCCTCGAGCGGGCTCCTGCCTTCGCGGCCTTTGCGGCTCACGAGGGCCTCGCACGTCACGAGTGCGGCGGCGCCGAGACTCGACATGAGGAGGTTCGTTCCACACCTTCTTCTACTGACCGGAGGCGGCGGGTGTTGGGAGAGAAGATGGAAGGCTTGCCTGGCTATGGCTTTCGGCCGCAGGCGTTCGCTTCGCAAACGGCGGCCGAGAATTTCAAAGACGAGGGCCCAGACGCAGTCCCGGTCTTGAAAACTCTCGCAACGCCGCTTCACGCCCTTCCTCAGCAACCTGCTGGTCGCGAGAGCCGGCCATCCGCGGGCGGCGAGCTGGCCCGAAGACGCCGTTTCCGCCGGTGCGTTTTCGATGTCGAGGGGCGTAAGCCGCTGGATTTAAAGGGGCAGGAAAGACCGCCTCCTGGCCCCTCTCTTGCACCGCCAGGGGGAGCAAGCCAGAAAGGAGGTCCTTCATGTCTTCACGAAATCTCAAGGTGGTCGGCGTCGTGGCGTTCGCCGCAGCCCTGGCGCTCGGTCCCGCCTCGGCGCAGGCCGCCACGAGGCGACCGCTCTCCGAGCAGCAGGAGCTCGTCAACAGGGCCCGGGCGACGTTCGCCCGCTTCCGCGAGGACCCGGGCCTGACGGGTTTCCGGGAGCACGAGAGAGACGCTCTCGCCTTCCTGATCATTCCGAAGGCGGTCCGCGTCGGTCTGCTCTTCGGCGGCTCGGGAGGCCCCGGGGTCGTGGTCGCCCGGAACGGAAGGAGCTGGAACGGTCCTTCCTTCTACAGCGTCGGAACGGCCAGCTTCGGGCTCCAGGCCGGGGTGGACGTTTCGGAGATCGTCGTCGCCGTGATGACCCGGCGCGGCCTGAACACGCTGCTCTCGGGCCACACGAGGTTAGGTGTGGACGCCAGCGTCGCAGCCGGACCTGCTGGGATCGGGGCGGGAAGAGCGCCCAGGCCGACCGCCGACTTCGTTTATTACAGCCGGGCCAAGGGACTGTACGGCGGCGCGACCCTCGAGGGCGCGGTGATCCGGCCCGACCACGAGTGGAACGAGGCCTACTACCGGGGAGCCGCCTCGCCGAGGGAGATCCTCATCGCGGGCTCGCTGCGCAACACCGGCTCCCGACGCCTGCTCGCAACGGTGGAGACGTCGTCGCTGCGCGTAGCCGTCAGGCGCTAGTCAGAGATCTGGTCGACAATTCGGGGCTCGGGGCCCCCGTGCCGGGGCCCCTCTTACCTTCTCTGCCCTTCCGTCATCCCTTCGCTCCTTCTCTGTCATCCTGAGCTAAGGGAAGGATCTGCTCTCTCCCGTCCGACGGACGCTATCCCTCTCTGTCCCTAGCCGTTTCGCCGGATCAAGAAGATCGCGGCCGCGGTAAGGGCCAGACCAAGCAGGATCAGGAGACTCGGCGACAGAGTCGGCACGACCGCGGCCGGCGGGCCCGACGTCGGCGTCGCGGTCGCCGTCAACGCCGGCACTGTGGCCGTCGGCGTGAGGGTGGGAGTCGGCGTGGCGGTCGGCGTCACGGTCGCCGTTGGCCCCGGCTGTGTGGGTGTTGCCGTCGGCGTATTGGTCGGCGTGGACGTCGGCGTGGAGGTCGGGGTCGGCGTCGCCGTCGTCGCGCCAGTGGCGGTGAAGCACACCGAGAACTGGGAGGTGCTGTTGGTCAAGAGAGTGTCCGTCGAGGTCGCCGTGATGATCGTCTGACCTCCCGGGAACGGGGTGGCGGGAGAGGTGAAGCTCACGTTGCCTGACCCGTCGGTCGTGACGGTCATGAAACCCAGGAACGTCTGCCCCTCGCCCGAGCCCGAGCCGTCACAGGCCGCGTTGGAGAAGAACTCGATGCGCAGGTCGGTGTTGGGCGTGCCGCCGTTGTGCGTACCGGAGATCGTCACGCTCCCCGCAGAGATCGTGGCGGCCGTCAGGGTCGGCGGGAAGGCATCCGGACTGCTGATCGGAAACCCGAGTACGATTCCGAGAAGGACGTTGTCATGAATGGAGTTGGTCAGGATCCTCACGCCCGTGTCCCCCGCGCCTACGGCGACCCCGTCTGAGCCGTTGAACGCGATGATGTTCGAGGCGCCGGCCAGGATGCCACCAATCGCATTGTTGCTTGCGCCCACGTTAACCCCGGGGCCCAGATTGCCGAGGCCGCCCGTGCCGGCAGCATTGGTCCCGATCCGGTTGCCCTCGACCACGTTCTGTACACTCCCCAGAAAGATCCCGCCCTGAACGTTGCCGGAGATCAGGTTGCTCGCGCTCGAGGAGGTTCCTCCGATCGTGTTGGCGTTATTCCCGCTTATGACGTCAACACCGTACCCCCCGTTCCCGATCGCGACGGAGCCCGTGACGTCGGTGCCGATGAAGTTGCCCTGGATCGTCGTCGCGGGTGTTGCGACTAAACCTGTCAATTGGATGCCGTCGGTCGTGTTGCCCGAGATCACGTTGCCAGCCCCCGCCACGGTGCCTCCGATGAGGGTATTCGTCGAGCCGGGGGTATCCAGGAAGATGCCGGCGCCGGCGTTTGCGATCGCCGCATTGCCGGCCGCATTCGTGCCGATGAGGTTGCCCTGAATGACGTTGCTGTTCTCACCGGTGAGAAATCCGAAAGCGATACCCGAAGTGGCGTTCCCCGAAATCAGATTGCGCGCGGCTGGAGTCGTTCCGCCGATCAGGTTGCTGGCCGATCCGATTACGACGCCGTTGGTGTTGCCGGAACCGGCCGCCGTTCCCGCGGGATTGGTTCCGATGAAGCATCCCTGGATCATGCTGCCCGACGACCCGGAGTTCAGGACGATCCCACCGGAGTTGCCGTGGATGTTCAACCCTTTGATAGTGCTCCCCGCGCCGCCCGAAAGGACCGACAGGAAGGCGTTGCCCCCGGCAATCTCAATCGCGATCACCGTGTTCAGTCCCATTCCCACGGGGTTCGTGTTCGCAGACGCCCCCGACTGCGAGTAGCCGTCAATGATCACGGGTTCGAGAATGGCCGGAAGGAGGGACAGCGGCGTGATCGTGTGAACTCCGGTCCCGGAAATGGCGAACGCGATCGTGTCGAGGCCGGCCGAACCCGCCGCGCACTCGCCGGCCGTCGCGCCCGAGGCCGTGTTCGTGTTCGCCGCGGTGATGGCTTCGCGCAGCGTGCACTGGCCGTCGTCGGCGACGACGTCGGCGGTGCTGTTGACGGTGATGGTGTTCCCGTAGGCGGCACCCGCAAACAGGACTGCCGTCAGGACCGCGCCGCCCAGAATCCGGGAATTGCTCGCCGCGATCATCTCTCCTCCCGCGCAAAAAACTCTCGCAGATTGAAGAATGGGAGGCCGCTGGAATCCGCGGTGGACCGATCGGGACTCTATGCCTCCTTATTGGCCCGGTCAAGCAGAGAAGGCGTAGATCGGGGTAGAAACGCGATGCCGATCAGGCCTCCGTCTTCGTGCCCGCCGTCGGCGGATCGAGGGGGAGAAGGACGGTGAAGGTGGACCCCTCGCCGGGACGGCTTTCGACCGCGATCGCGCCCCCCATCGCCTCGACGATCTGGCGGGTGATCCAGAGTCCCAGCCCGAAACCGCCGTATTGCCGGCCGGGAACCGCCCGCTCGAACCGGGAAAAGAGCCGTTTCTGCTTCTCCGGGTCGATTCCGATACCGTGATCCGAGACGGAAAGGGCCGCCGACCCGCTCTGGACCTTCAGCGTGACGGCGATCGGTCTTCCGCTCCCATAGTTGATGGCGTTGGACAGGAGGTTCGCCACGACCTGCTCGAGGCGGAGCCGATCCCAGCGGCCGACCAGGGGCTCCGGGGGGAGGCTCAGCGTCACGCCATCCGGTTTGAGCTCGTTCTGGAAATGTTCGAGAACCGAACGCACGATCTCCCGAAAATCGACGTCCTCCAGCGCCAGCGACATCAAGCCCGCCGAGATCCGGGACTGGTCGAGCAGGTTGTTGATCAGGCGCGTGAGGCGGTGAACCTGGACATTGGCCCGCGCAACACGCTCGCGAAGCGCGTCTCCTCCCGCATCCCGGGGGAGCGCTCGGAGCAGGTTCGACAGTTGCAGCTCGAGTGCGTTGACCGGATTGCGCAGCTCGTGCGACGCGACCGAAAGGAACTCCTCGCGGGCGCGCATGGCGTCCTCGACGGCGGCCTCGTTTCGCTTCCGGTCGGTGATGTCGGTGACGGCGGCCATGACCATCGTCCCGGTTTCGGTCTCGAAAGGGGACAGCCCGATCTCGACGGGGACTTCCGAGCCGTCCTTGCGCAGCGCGTACAGGTCCCGCCCCGCGCCCATCGGCCGGCGACGGGAATCCCGGAAGAATCCCCGCCGCTCCTCCACGTGGCCGTCACGAAAGCGCAAGGGCACCAGCCGCTCGACCGGCTGTCCGGTGAGCTCGTCCCTCCGGTAGCCGAAGAGGGTCTCCGCCAGGGCGTTGATCAGGACGATCGTTCCCTGCCGGTCTACGAGGATCACGGCGGCGGGGGCGGCTTCGACGGCGAGACGGAACTTCTCCTCCGATTGCCGGATCGTCTCGGCCGCGGCATGCCACCTGGCGCTCAGCACGCTCGTGAGCGCGCCGACTCCGACGAAAAGTATCAGTCCCCAGAGATCACCGGCGTCGGAAACCGCGAACGAGCCCACGGGCTCCGTCCACAGATAGGCGGACGCGCCCGCGCAGATCAGCGTCGTGGCGAGGCCCGGTCCGAGCCCGCCGACCCAGGCGCTGATCAGGATGGCCGGGAAAAAGAGGATAAAGGGTTTGCGGGTGCCCCAGAGCGGATCCAGGGCGACGCGCAGAAGGATGCCCCCCGCCGCTGCGGCCACGGCAATCGCGTAGCGGCCCAGGAGCGTGATCAAGTGCCTCTGGTGAGTACGCCGGGAACGTTCCAACCGACAGCCCCTTGTCTTTGATCTGAAACGATAACGCAAGCTCGAGGGCTCGTCCAAGATGTCGCCTGCCCGGAAAAAGAAAGGCCCGGGAACGAGTCCCGGGCCTTCACAAATAATCCCCGGCGACGTCCTACTCTCCCACGCGGTCTACCGCGAAGTACCATCGGGGCTGAAGGGCTTAACTGCCGTGTTCGGAATGGGAACGGGTGT
>JAWOLE010000366.1:0-4953 GCA_033853815.1 Thermoanaerobaculia bacterium | reverse complement strand
CTCCCGGGCCTTCTCGCGCGAGACCTCCTTGATGGCCGCGAGGAAGAGGAGGTGGTCGATGACCTTCATCTTCCGGTAGAGCCCGCGCTCCTCGGGCAGGTAACCGATCCGGTTCTGGGTCTCCCTGGTCATGGGGGCGCCGAGGACCCGGATCGCTCCCTCGTCGGGAGCGGTGATGTTCATGATCATCCGGATCGTCGTCGTCTTGCCGGCTCCGTTGGGCCCGAGCAGGCCGAACATGATCCCCTTCGGGACCTGGAAGGAGAGCCCGTCCACGGCCTTGAATTTGCCGAACGTCTTCGAAACTCCGTCGAGCTCTATCGCGTTTTCCATTGGTCTCCAGCTACTTACGGTCCAGATCGTCCGGGGTTTTCACGTTTCGAGCCTTCCTTCCCTACAGTTCGCGGCGCGCGTAGTCTCCCGACGGAGGAGGGAGGAGGCGCGCGCTGCGGGAGCGGAGCCCCGGAGCTGATGAGCGCGAAGCGCGAAATCCAAGCGCAGCGGGCGGAGCGACGTTGGCGGAGAGGGTGGGATTCGAACCCACGGGACCCTTTTGGGGCCCACCGGTTTTCGAGACCGGCCTGATCAACCACTCCAGCACCTCTCCCGCGAAACCGTCGATGGTAGCAGAAGCTCGCACACTGCTATCCCCGGTTCGCGGCGCGAGAAGTCTCCTGAGCGAAGCGAGGGAGGAGGCGTGCGCCGTGGGAGGCGTAGCGAGAGGAAGGGACCAGGCAGGGCGGACGAGGCCGCATCCGGCCGAGCCGCCCGACGCAGGTCCCGAGCGAGCGAAGCCGACGTGTCAGCGGCGAGCCTGGAAGAAGAGCCGCAGCAGTTCGGCCGATTCCTCTGCGAGAAGGCCGCCTTCGACCTCACAGCGGTGGTTCAGCCGAGCGTCCCGGGGGATGTCGCCCAGCGTGCCGCAATAGCCCGCCTTGGGGTCCGCGCAGCCGTAGACGATCCGGGCGATCCGGGCATTGACTGCAGCTCCCGCGCACATGGCGCAGGGCTCGACTGTGACATAGAGCGTCGATCCATCGAGGCGCCAGGTGCCGGCCGTCCGGGCGGCTTCCCGGATCGCCTCGATCTCGGCATGGTGGGTGGGGTCGGCCAGATGCTCCCGCCGGTTGCGGCCCCGGCCGATCATCCTGTTCTCGCGAACGAGGACGGCACCGATCGGGACTTCCTGCTCGGAGAAGGCGATCCTGGCGAAAGCGAGCGCCTCTTTCATGAAGTGGGAGTCCTTGTCGCTGAAGGGCATTCCGGGCGCAGGTTACTTCATCCCGCCTGACGGACGGACCGGGAGACTGGGTGACTGGGAGACTGGGAGACTGGGAGTAGAAGCCCATCCCCCAGTCCCCCCGTCTCCCAGTCCCCCAGTCGCTCACTTTCAGGGGATACAGTCGGGCAGCCGGGTCTTGATTGAAGCCACTGATTCCGGTAGTTTTGGCGGTTCCTGCGCCCATAGCTCAACTGGATAGAGCGTCTGACTACGGATCAGGAGGTTGGGGGTTCGAGTCCTCCTGGGCGCACCATTTCCGCCTTCGCCAAGGCTCCGGCGGACCCAGTCCGCCGTAGCTCCCGAGGGCGGCGAGGGAGCGAAGGCGGAGGAGGCGAACTTTTTGGCCCGGCTTCCGTAGGAACATTAAGCCGGTGGTCTGCGGTTAGGTAGAGGAAGAAGCCGATGTCGAAGAAGTGGAAGATCCTCCTGGGAGTTGGGATCGCGATCGTCCTCGCGGTCGTGCTGATGGGCTCCCTGCGGAGCAGGGACAGGAACGCGCCCCGCGTGACGACCGCCAAGGTAGAGAAAGTCGACCTCGTCGCCAAGGTCACGGCGAACGGGAAGATCCAGGCCCGCCGGACTGTGGACATGTCGGCCCTCGTCATGGGCCAGATCGTCAACCTGGCCGTCAAGGAGGGAGACAAGGTCGAGAAGGGCCAGCTCCTCCTCCAGATCGACAAGACCCAGCTCGCCGCGGCCGCGGAGGGCAGCGAGGCGAGCCTGAAGGCGATGCGTAACGACCTCGCGGCCGCCCAGGCCAACGCCGACCAGGCCCGGCTCGACTACGAGCGAGCCAGGCAGAACTACGACGCGAAGATCCTGGCCGAGGCCGACTACCAGAAGGCCAAGTCCACGCTGGACACCGCTCGCGCCAACCTCGCCGCGACGGAGGAGCGGATGCGGCAGGCGGGGGCGGCTTTGGTCGGCAGCAAGGACTCCCTGTCGAAGACCACCGTGACGGCTCCGATCGCCGGAATCGTGAGCGCCTTGCCCATCAAGGAGGGGGAGGTCACGGTCATTGGAACGATGAACAACCCGGGCACCGAGCTCCTCACGATCTCCGACATGTCGGAGGTGGAAGCGGTCATGATGGTGGACGAGACCTCCGTGCCGCAGGTCAAGGTCGGCCAGACCGCGGACCTGTCGATCGACGCCTATCCGAACAGGAAGTTCAAGGGGGTCGTTACCGAGGTCGGCTCGTCGCCCATCCCCAAGAACGATCCGGATCTGCTGACGCTCGTGGCCAACTCCGAGGCGATCAACTTCAAGGTCAAGATCCGCGTGGAGAACCCTCCCGACTCGATTCGCCCGGGCTTCTCGGTCACCGCCGAAATCATGACCGGCCGCAACCCCGGCGCCACGGCGATTCCCATTCAGGCCCTCGTCGTGCGCGACGTGCCGAAAAAGGACAAGAAGGGGCCGAGCGCTTCCGGAAGGCCGGAGACGGAAGAGGGCGTCTACCTCGTCAAGGACGGCAAGCTCCAGTTCCAGAAGGTCGAGACGGGCCTCGCCGGCGAGCTGATGATCGAGGTCAAGAAAGGCCCGAGCGTCGGTCAGGAGATCGTGACGGGCCCCTTCAAGGTCCTGCGCCAGGTCAAGGAAGGCGACAGGGTCGTGATCGAAAAGGAAAGCGACAAGAAGAAGGGGACGCCGGCGCCCTCGGCTTCCTGAGGTTCCTTCCGTGCGAACGGTCGAGCTCTTCCGCGTTTCCTCGGCCGCGCTCGCGCGCCACAAGATGCGCGCGTTCCTGACGCTTCTGGGCGTCATCATCGGGGTGGCCACGGTAGTCGGGGTCGTCTCGGTGATCTCGGGCCTGAACAGCTACGTCAAGGACAAGCTCTTCGGCCTGAACCCGGACATCGTCATCTTCACAAAATACGGGATCATCACAAGCCGCGAGGAGTGGCTGATCGCGCGCAAGCGCCCGGACGTGACGCTGACGGACATGGCCGTGGTCGCCCGGGAGTGCCGCCTGTGCGCGGAGGTCGGCGCGGAAGGGGACCGGACCCGCCCGATCAAGTACATGGACCGCAAACTGTCGGACGTGGACATCCAGGGGCACACGGCGAACATGACATCTCTCCTGCGGGTGGACATCGCGACCGGCCGTTACTTCACCTCGAGCGAGTACGACCATTCCGAGGCCGTCGCGGTCATCGGCTGGGACGTGCAGGACCAGCTCTTTCCCGGGCAGGACCCGATCGGCCACATTCTGAAGATCGACGGCTACCCGGTGAAGGTCATCGGAACTCTCACAAAACAGGGGAACGTCCTGGGCCAGAGCCGGGACAACGTCATCTACATCCCGCTGACGCTCTTCAAGAAGCACATCGCGCCGACCCAGGACATCGCGATCTTCATCAAACCCGTGGGAGGCGTCGAGGGAGCCAATGCCGCCACCGACGAGGTCCGGACGATCCTGCGGTCCCTGCGCAAGACGAAGTTCAACAAGGACGATCCCTTCGGCATGGTGACGGCCGAGATGCTCCAATCGCTCTGGCAGAACTTCTCGAAGGGAGCGTTTCTGCTGATGATCCTGATCTCGGGGATTTCGCTCGTGGTCGGAGCGATCGTGATCGCCAACATCATGTTCGTCTCGGTCGTCGAGCGGACCAAGGAGATCGGGGTGCGGCGCGCGCTGGGCGCCCGGCGCAGGGACATCCGCTGGCAGTTCCTGCTCGAAGCGGCGCTGCTGGCCGCCATCGGCGGCGTCATCGGCGTCGGCATCGGCGCAGGGATCGCGCTGGCCGTCAACCAGGTCTTCCCGGCGCAGGTCCGCCTCTCCTTCATCCTGATCGGAATCGGGGTCGCGACCTTCACCGGACTGCTCGCGGGCTGGATCCCCTCCTCGAAGGCGAGCGCTCTGCCGCCGGTGGAAGCGCTCAGGTACGAATGACGACGTAGATGTCTGCGCTCTTCTCCCACCTGCGCCGCGGCTTCGGCGAGAACATGCGCTTCGCGTTCATCGCGGTGCGCGCCCACAAGCTGCGGGCGTTCCTGACGGTGCTGGGCATCGTCGTCGGCGTGGCGACGGTGATCGCGATGGTCTCCATCATCAACGGTTTCAACAACAACATGATTCGCAACTTCCAGAGCTTCGGCGCCACGCTGGTCCAGTTCCAGAAGTTCGAGCCGCGCTTCGGACCCGGCCACCGGGACGAGAGCGAGAGAAACCGAAAGGACCTGACGTGGGACGACGCGATCGCCCTGAAGGCGCAGATTCCGGAGATGCGCGCCGTTTCGGCGGAACGGTATCTCTGGAACACCGACATCAGCGTCAAGTACCGAGACGCCGAGACCACGACGCCTGTCGTCCTGGGAGGAACGCCGGACTACTCGATGGCCAACAACCACTTCGTCTCCTACGGCCGGTTCCTGACCGACGCCGACGTCGAGCATTCCTCGCCTGTCGCCGTGATCGGACAGGACGTGCAGGAAGCTCTCTTCTCGAGCGAAGACCCCCTCAACAAGTGGATCCAGCTCAACGGGACGCAGTACATGGTCATCGGCGTCTTCGAGAAGAAGGGCAAGATGATGGGGCATTCGAACGACAACTTCGTCTGCCTGACGATCACCGCCTTCGACCGGCAGTTCCCCTTCATCAAGAACAGCCACGGCGACACGATTCACATCGCGACCGTGCCCTACCGCCCCGAGCAGGTCCCGATCAT
>JAWOLE010000365.1:0-2558 GCA_033853815.1 Thermoanaerobaculia bacterium | reverse complement strand
GTCGCGTTGGTAGGCGAGGTGCTCTGTTCGGCCGGAGACCCCCACCGGGCTTCGGCGAATCGGCCGCTTCGACCCCCGGCTGTGGGTTCCGGAAATTCCGCCGGGGCATTTCCGGAAATTCTGGCCGGCTGAGTGGTTGATGTGTCCGGGGCGGTCGGGTCGTCAAGGCCCAGGTGACGGGTGCGCATCGAGGGCCCGTCGAGCTTGAGGTGCCGCCCACGTTCGAGGATGCGGTCGACGATGGAGGCGGCCAGGTCCGCGTCGTGGAGGACGCCGCCCCAGGCGTCGAGCGACTTGTTGGTGGTGAAGATCATCGAGCGCCGCTTCAGGTGGCGCTCGTTCACGACGTGGAAGAGCAGGTTGGCCGCGTCGTCTCCGCAGGTCAGATAACCGACCTCGTCGACGAGAAGGACGTGAGGACGAACGTACTCGGCAAGCGCCTCGCGGAGCCGGCCGTCCCGGCTCGCCACCGACAGATCCTCGATGAGCGCCGCGGCGGTGGTGCAGCGGGCGTCGAAGCCGTTCTGGATCGCCCGGTAGGCGATGGCGACGGCGAGATGCGTCTTCCCGCGGCCCGGCTTGCCGGAGAGGATGAGGCAGCGGCCGCTGGTGACGAAATCCGGAGAGAGGAAGGACCCGACGAGCGGCAGGCGCACCGTTGACTGAAAAGTGAAGTCGAAGTCGTCGACCGTCTTCAGGAACGGGAAGCCGGCGCGCCGGGAGACCTTCTGGAGCCGCGTCTGCTGCCGGTGGGCGATCTCCTCCAGCACGAGCGTGATGAGGAAGTCCTCGTAGGACCACTCCTCCTTCTCAGCGCGGGCGCACAGGTCCCTCCACACGCGGCGCGCGTTGGCGAGGTTGAGTCGCTTCAGGAGTCCGTCGAGCGGGATGTCGGTCTTCACAGCGGGAGGACCTCCTGCCGCGGAGGAGCAACCTCACGGTTCCGCAAGTGGTGGCGAACGTACTCGGCGCCGAAGGTCTGGCTGGCGACGGCGCGTTCGAAGGCGGCGCGCATCGCGTCCGGGCCGTGGTCCTGCAGCAAGGCGTGCAGTCGCTCGATCTCGGCGATCCAGGCGCCAGGCCGGCGGTGGACGAGCTCGGTGAGGTAGTCGAACGCGGCGCCGCCCACCTCGAGGAGGTGCTCCCGCATGAGGTAGCGCTTGGCGCGTTTTCCGGAAACGCTGGCCACTGCTTCGACGCGGTGCTCGGGCAAGGTCGACTTGGCGCCTCGCTCGAACAGGCGCGGGTGCTGCGCCGAGAAGCGAGCGGCCACGACGCGAACGCGATCCCGGTAAAGGAACAGGGTGCCCGCGATGCCGATGGCATCCGGCGGCATGGAGTACTGATGAGTCTCGTGGAGGACGTAGCCGGTGGGTCCCACGAACACCGGGATGCGCAGCGCGAGCTCCGCCGGCGCCACCTTGAGCGGACGCAGGCGGGCGCGGTCCTCCACCATCCGCGTGGCCGGCGTCACGCCCGTCGCCCGAGACGCGAGCTTGGTGTTCACCTCCACGCTCCAAGCGGCGAGCTGCTCCAGCAGATCGGCCTCGTCGAGGAAACGACGCTGCTTGAAGAAGGACCCCTTCACCCATCCGACGAGGTTCTCGATCGACCCCTTCTGGTTGCCTCGCCGTGGCCAGCACACCTCCACGCCCATCCCGAGGTCGAGCGCCACCGCGGCGAAGGTCGGATTCCACTCGGTGACTGTGCCGTCCCTCGCCCAGTGCAGAGCGACGGTCTTGGGCCGGTCGAACACGGCCAGCAGCGGGATCCCGCCGAAGGCCGCGAAGTGATCGACGAGCGTGCGCAGGAGCGTCTCCACCCGCTCGTTCTCCACGATGGTCACCTCGACCCATCGTGAATACTTGAGTCTGGAGGCGAAGAAGTGGATGCGCTTCGTCGCCCCATCCATGAAGCGCACGTCGACGTGGCCGAAGTCGTGCTGGGAGAACTCTCCGGGCAGCCCCTCGAAGCGCACCACCGGGCGCGTCAGCTTGGGCCGCAGCGCTGCGATGAGCGCGTAGAGTGCGCTCTTCCCGCCTGCGTACCCATCGAGGCGAGCCCGCCGCAGGACCTCCAGCGAGAGCACGTTCGGCTCCGCCGCGAGCACGTTCGTCACGAACAGCCGGAACGCCTCCGCCTTCGGCGGGCGCCCGATGCCCCGACGCTGCGCCTCACCTCGCTCCACGCTCCTCACGGCCGGCTCGCCCTCGACACGACGTACTGTCCGCTCTGACGTCCCCGCAAGCTTGGCCACCTCGAGCTGCGAGTGGCCGGCCTTCCGCAGCACCTGGATCTCGTGCCGCTTCATCATGTCGAGCATCCTCCTTTCCCTCGCCTGGAGCGCTGGCGTGCGCTCGAGGCGCCGGTCTTGCTGGCGGACGGAGCGACCCGTCCGGACCGGCCAGAATTTCCGGAATGGATGCGGCCAGAATTTCCGGAACCCGCAGTGGCCAGCCCGTTCGTCGTCGGCGCGACGTTCGACGGCGGAACCATCCTCCTCGACACGGACCTGTTGCTCGGCGGGTACGTTGGCGTCCGCGCGCCGATCGGCGGAG
>JAWOLE010000364.1:0-11143 GCA_033853815.1 Thermoanaerobaculia bacterium | reverse complement strand
GGCCGCCCGGAAGCGCCTCTCCCCGGCGATGATCCGGTACCGGCTGTCGCCGATGGGGCGAACGAGCAGGGGCTCCAGGACCCCTCTCGCTTCGACCGAACGGACCAACTCCGAGAGGTCCCCCACGTTCGTGCGCGGCTGGTCGGGGTTGGTCTCGATCTCGTCTAACGGAATCCACCGCCCGAGAGAGGCGCCGAAGCGCGAGGACAGCGCCTCCACGAAGTGGGAGTCGTGGCGCATCCGGGCCTCCTGCGGCAGTCCTCGCCTCTTAGACACGGGAAAGCACCTCCTCGGACAGAGAGTAGTACTCGGCCGCCCCGGCCGAGCGCGGCGCGAACGTGAAGATGGACTCGCGGTGCGCGGGGCTCTCCTCGAGCCGCACGCTCTTGGAGATCGTCGTCTTGAAGACCTTGTCCCCGAAGACCGACTGGATCTGGGCGTAGACGTCCCGCCCGATGACCGTGCGCTTGTCGTGGAGCGTCACGACGACCCCGAGGATCTGCAGGCCCGGGTTGGGGCGGGCCTTGATTTTGTCGATCGTCTCCAGCAGATCGTCGGTCCCCTCGAGCGCGAAGTAGGAGGACTGGATCGGGATCAGGATGTGGCTCGAGGCGACCATCGCGTTGACCGTGATCATGCCGAGCGTCGGAGGCGTGTCGATCAGGATCGCGTCGAAGCGTTTGCGAGCCCCGTCGATCTTGTCGCGCAGCCGGAAGTACCCGTCGATCTCCCCCATGAGCTTCGACTCGATCTTGGCGAGCGCGATCTTGGCCGGCGCGATGTCGAGGTTGGGCAGGCCGGAGGGCCGGACGATCTCCTTGAACCAGACGGCGGGGTCGGTCAGGATGTCGTACATGGACTTCTCGATCGTCCGTCGGTCGAGATACGACATCGTGCTGTTGGCCTGAGGGTCCAGATCCACCAGCAGCGTCTTCATCCCCTTCTGCGCCAGGGCCGCGGCCAGGTTGATGGCGGTGGTCGTCTTGCCGACGCCCCCCTTCTGGTTCGCGATGGAGATGATCACCGGGAGACAGTGTAGCCGAGTTGTCGGTCGTCAGTTCTCGGTTTTCGATTTCGCACCCGTGAACTGAAAACCGACGACCGAGAATCGAGAAGTCGCCTCTACATCCGGTACTTGCCCAGGTCCTCCGGATTGACTTCCTCCAGCCACTTCTTCAGGCGCTCCGGATCGGGGTCGTCCCCCTCGGCGCGCAGGGTCTTGCTCTTTTCCAGGACCTCCTCCTCGACGAAGATCTCCGACTGCGACCGCAGGGCGAGCGCGATCGCGTCGCTCGGCCGGCTGTCAATGACCCAGGTCGCCCCTCCCCGGGAGAGGTGGATCCGGGCGAAGAAGGTGTTGTCCTTGAGGTCGTTGATGACCACCCGATCGACCCGCGTCTCGAGCTCCTTCAGCAGGTTGTTCAGAAGATCGTGCGTCATGGGCCGGGGCGTCGAGATCCTCTCCATCGCGATGGCGATGGCGTTGGCCTCGAAGATGCCGACCCAGATCGGGAGGAAGACCCCGTCCCCGGCGTCCTTCAGGACGACGACCGGCATGTTGGAGACCGGATCCATGAGCAGGCCCTTGATTTCCATTTTGACCATGGTGGATTCCTTTTAGGCGACGAGTTCCCCGATGAGCGAGTTCGGCAATCCGCGGACGATCCGCACGGTGACGTAGCGGCCCGCGGCCAGATTCTCCCCTGCCGGGACGTGGACGATGCGGTTGCAAGGCGTGCGCCCGCGGCTCTTGCCCGAACGGTCGCCGCCTTCGATCAGGATCTCGAAGGTGCGACCGACGAGGCCGCCGTTGATCTCGGCCTGTTGCTTCTCCTGCAGGGCCAGGAGCCTCTGGAGCCTCGCGGCGGCCACTTCCGCCGGGACGGCCTTCTCGCTCCCCCACCGCGCCGACGCCGTGCCGGGCCTCGGCGAGTAGAGGAAGGCGAAGAGGTTCGCGAAGCGCACGCGGCGCACCAGATCCAGGGTCTGACCGAAATCCTCCTCGGTCTCTCCCGGGAAGCCCACGATGAAATCCGAGGAGATCGCGACGTGCGGGACCGCCCCGCGGACACGGTCCACCATTCGGAGGTACTGCTCCCTGCCGTAGCGCCTCTTCATCCGGTAGAGCACGCGGTCCGAGCCCGACTGGGCGGGCGCGTGGAGGTAGGGGGCGATGTTCTCGCCCGCGGCCAGGGCCTCGATCAGCGGGTCGTCCACGAAGATCGGATGCGAGGTCAGGAACCGCAGGCGCCGCACGCCGGGAATCGCGGCCGCGCTCTTGACGAGCGGGCCCAGTCCCGACCCGTCCCGCGGGTCCCGGTACGCGTTGACGGTCTGGCCGAGGAGCGTGATCTCGCTGTACCCCAGTCCGACCAGCCAGCCGACCTCCTCGAGGATTTCGGAGGAGCTGCGGCATCGCTCGCGGCCGCGGGTGAAGGGAACGATGCAGAAGGTGCAGAACTGATCGCACCCCTCGATGACGGTCACGTAGGCCTGGAAAGGCGAGCCCCTGGAGATCTGGCGAAACTGGTAGACCGGCGACTCCTCGGGCAGTTCGAGGGCGGACACCCGCAGGCGCTCCCGCTGCGCGCGCCGGACCGTCTCCCCGAGCTTCTCGACATTTCCCGTTCCGAGCACGAAGTCCACCCACGGCGCGCGTTCCAGGATCTCGTCGCCGGAGACCTGGGCCAGACAGCCCGCCACCCCGATCACCAGGTTCGGGTTCTGGCGCTTCTGCTCCGCGAGGACCCCCAGGGCGCTGTAGACCTTCGCCTCCGCCTTCTCACGCACGGCGCAGGTGTTGAGGAGCACGACGTCGGCCGCCTCTCCCTCCGGCGCCCGGGCCAGGCCCAGCCCTTCGAGCTGCCCGACCATCCGTTCACCGTCGAGGACGTTCATCTGGCAGCCCCACGTCTCGACGCGGTAGGACAGAGGTTGGCTCCCGGCGCTCATTCGCGCAGCCATCCGGGCAGGGCTCCCGCCTTGCGCGCCTTTTCGGGCAGCTCCGAAAGGTCCTTCTCCGCCTGCTCCAGGCTCTTTCTGGCCGTCTCGAGCTCCTCCAGTTTCCGATCCCAGGCGGGCTTGATCACTCCGTCCCGGTACTGGCCATCGTCCCACGAATAGAAATCGTTTTCGAGCTTCTTCGACTCCCCTTCCAGCCGCGTCACGAGGTCACGGAGCTCCTCCACCCGGCTCCGGGCGCTGTGCATCCTCTCGCGCCAGTACGCCTCCGCCTCCTCCGGCGGACCGGGTGTCGGCGTCCGGGCGAGGTCCTCGCGCGCCGGCGAGGCGGCGGGCGTAGGAAGCCGGATGGAGGAGGTCGTCAGCTTCCCCTTGGTCGGGTCGGTGACGAGGGTGTCGTTGGTGATGGTGACCCGGACCTTCCCCGCTTTGGCTCTCCTCGCGCCGGAGGCCGCCCGCACGGCGTCGGCCAGCGACTGCCCGGCCGCGGGCGTCCGGGCGGCTTCGACGGGCGTTACGACCGTGTCCGCTGCGCTCCGGCCGAACCCTCCGGCGAGCTTCCTCGGCGCCGGCGTCGGGGTGGGCGTCGTCTTCGCCTTCACGGGAGTCGCCGCTCTCATCGGCGCCGTCGTCAGAAAGACGACGCAACCCGTTACCAGGGCCCCCGTGATCCAGAATCGAAAATCCAAAATCCAAAATCGCTTCATGGTTCCGTCGTCCCGGCCCGTCCGTACCTGTCTTCCAGACGCACGACGTCGTCGAGCTCCGGCGAAGAGACCTCGACGAGGTCCGCCGGCCGCTCGGCGCTCAAGCGGTGACGAACGCCGGGCCGTATCCTCTGAACGTCTCCGGGGGCCATCCGGATTTCCTTCAGGGTGCCCTCCACCTCCAGAGTGAGCGTGACCTCGCCATGGAGGACGAAGAGGGTCTCGTCCTTGCGCTCATGGTACTGGAGCGAAAGGCAATGCCCCGCCTCCAGGTGGAGGATCTTTCCCGCGTAGCGATCGTTCTCCGCGAAGATGAGCTCATGCCCCCAGGGCTTTGCGACCTTTCTCACGGACAGGATTCACCCATGCGGCAGCAGGGACCGGAACAGCTTCTCGACCTCGGCCGACTCGGATGCGTTCAACGCCCTCTCCGCCGCGGCGCGGGCCCGTCCGGAGTCGATCGCCGAGAGGCTGTCCTTGACGGCGGCGATCGCGACCGGAGTGACGGAGAGTTCCCGGATCTGAAGGCCGACGAGAACGCCGATTCCAATCGGATCCGAGGCCATCTCGCCGCAGACCGCGACGGGGCGGCCGAGGGCCTCCCCGGCTTCGACGACGGCGCGGATCATCCGGAGGATCGCCGGATTGAAGGGGCGGTAGAGGGCCGAGACGTCCGGATTCGCGCGGTCCACGGCGAGAGCGTACTGCGCGAGGTCGTTGGTGCCGATCGAGAAGAAATCGGCCTCGAGGGCCAGCCGGTCGGCGAGCATCGCGGCGGACGGGACCTCGATCATCACGCCGAGCGGCGGCGGCTCGGCAAGACCCACCTCGGCGACGACCTTCGCCAGGTGGCGCCGGGCCGCGCGCAACTCGCCCACGCCGCCGACCATCGGCAGCAGGATCCTCAGCTCTCCCCGGCGGGAGGCCAGGCACAGGGCCTTCAGCTGCTGCTCGAAGAGATCCGAGTGCGCCAGGCAATAGCGCAGCCCGCGCAGCCCCAGGGCCGGATTGTCCCCCGGCGCGGGGCCGATCCCCTTCTCGCCGCCGAGGTCGTAGGTGCGCACGACCACGGGATAGGGCTCCGCCGCCTTGAGCAGCCGCTCGTACTCGTCCCGCTGTTGCTCGACGCTGGGTATCCCGGGGGCGGCCTTGAGGTAGAGGAACTCGGACCGGAACAGGCCGACGCCTTCCGCGTGGCAGCGCCCGATCGAGGGAAACTCCTCGGGCAGCTCGAGGTTCGCCCGCAGCACGACCCGAACCCCGTCGCGCGTCGTGGCCGCGCCGGCCGTCCGCGCCATCAACCGGCGGTTCCTCTCGCGCGCCTCGCGGACCTTGAGAAGGCTCTTGCGGATCCTCTCCTTGGAGGGGGCCGGCTCGACGGTGCCGCGGGTCCCGTCCACCACGACCGGCCGCTCCGGAGAGACCGCGTCGCAGAGGCCGGCCACGCCCGCCACCGCGGGAAGCCCGAAGGAGCGGGCGATGATGCTCGCGTGAGAGGTCGGGCCGCCTCGCTCGAGCGCGATCGCGCGGACCCGGCGGGGATCCAGCCGTGCCGTGTCGGCCGGGGACAGCTCGTCGGCTACCAGGATCGAACCGCGCGGCAGCTCGCGGTCGGTCAGCGGTGCGCCGCCGGAGAGGTGGCGCGCGATTTCGCGGGCCACGTCGGTGACGTCGGCCGCCCGCTCGCGCATCGCCATGGAGTCGGCGCCTTCCAGACGATGGGCCATCTCGCGCGACACGGCCGCCAGGGCCCACTCCGCGTTGACGTGGTCCTTGCGCATGCGCCCGAGGACCGTCGCGAGAAACGTCTCGTCGGTGGCGATCATGCCGTGCGCCTCGAGAATCGCGGCGAGCTCGGAGCCCATGGCGCCGCTCGCCCGTCGGGACTGCTCGAGGAAGTCCTCTCCCGCCGCCGCGGCGGCCTGCCGCAGCCGCCGTTCCTCCTCATCGAGCCTCTCGGGCGGGACGGCTCGACGGAACGCGGGCGTGCCCGCGAGTCGGACGATGACCGCCCGTCCGACCGCGATGCCCGGGGAGACCGGCAATCCCTGCAACATCAGATCATCGGGTGAACTGCGATCGGCTGATCGGGTGATGGAGCAGTTCGATCACCCGATGGCTCGATCATCCGATCACCGGATTCCCTCATTCCTCCTCGTCGAAGCTGCGGGCGATCAGGTCCTCGACCGCCGCGAAGGCGGCGGCCTCGTCTTCTCCGCTGACGGTCAGCACGATATGGGTGCCCTGCGAAGCGGCGAGCAGGAGGATGCCCAGGATGCTCTTGCCGTCGACTTCCTCGCCGTCCTTGCGAATCTTGACCGCCGACTTGAAGCGGCTGGCCGTCTGCACGAACTTCGCCGCCGCTCGGGCGTGTAAGCCGAGCCGGTTGCGGATGGCGACCTCCCGTTCGATCATTTCTCTTCCGATTCCGTCGCGGCGGCCGCGGCTGCGCCCTCGCTCGCCAGAAGCTCCGACGCGACGCAGATGGATCGCTGCCCGCGGTCTCGCGCGAGCCGCGCAACCTCACCGACCGACTTGCCGCTCGCCTGCAGGGCGGCGCACTTCAAGACCATCGGGAGGTTGACGCCCGTGACGATCTCGACCCGGTCCTTCTTGAGGAAGGAGAGGGTCAGGTTCGTGGGCGTGCCGCCAAACATGTCGGTCAGGATCACCGCGCCTTCCCCGCGATCCGCCTCGGCGAGGCCCGCCGCGATCCGCTCTCGCGCGTCGTCGCCGATCTCGGTCCATTCGAGCGCGACCGCCACGATCGAGGAAATCTCGGGCTGGATCGTCATGGCCGCGGCCTTCAGCTCCTCGGCCAGCCGGCCGTGTGTGACCAGAAGTATGCCGATCATGAGGAGTTTCGGATTCTAAGGCCTGGGGCGGTCATTCTCGGGTCGCGTCCCGGTGCGAGACCCGGACCGGGTATCCCCGCTCCTTGAGCATCGCCGCCAGCCGCTCCGCGACGTAGACCGAGCGGTGCTTGCCGCCCGTGCATCCCACTCCGATCGAGAGATAGCTCTTGTGCTCCCTTTCGTAGAGCGGCAGGAGGTAATCCAGGAATTCTCCCATCCGGGCCAGGAACCGGGCGGTTTCGGGATCCTTCTCGATGTAGGCGGCCACGGCCGGATCCAGGCCCGTCTTGGGCTTCAATTCCGGGACGAAGTGCGGGTTGGCCAGGAAACGCACGTCGAACAGCAGGTCCACGTCATGGGGCACGCCGAACTTGTAGCCGAAGGACGTGGCCGACACCACCATGCGGGCGCGCGAGGGGTCGCCGACGAACGTCTTCTGGATGAAGGAGCGCAGCTCGTGAACGGTCATGTCGGAGGTATCGACGACGACGTCCGCGCCCGCGCGAACGTCCTCGAGCATCGCCCGCTCGCTGCGCAGGGACTGGAGCAGGGACCGCCCGGCCGACAGGGGGTGAGGCCGGCGCGTCTCCGAGAAGCGGCGGATCAGGGCCTCCTCGGAGGCGTCGAGGAAGAGCAGGCGCGTGCCCGGCGCGCGGGCGCGAAGGCGCGAGAGGATCTCGGGAAACCGGGCCGCGAAGTCGGGATTGCGGACGTCCAGGATCACGCCGACCCGGGGGGCGGAGATCTGCGACAGAAGCGGTTCCACGAGCTCGAGCGGCAGGTTGTCCACGCAGAAGTACCCCATGTCTTCCAGGCACTTGTTGACGTAGCTCTTGCCCGAACCCGAGAGACCGGTGACGATGACGAGGCTCTCCGGCAGCGTGAAGACACCGGCCGGCTCCCGCTTCGTCGACGTCTCGTCGCTCACGGTTTCGACCGCCTATCGGCGGTTGCGGATCGGAGACTGCGCGTTCTTGGCGATCTGCTCGTCCACCTTGAGCGCGAACTCCTTGGCGGCGTCGTAGCCCTGCATCTTGAGCAGCTCGTTGCGGGCGCCGATCTCGATCAGCAGGGCCAGGTTGCGTCCCGAGGCGACCGGGAGGCGCAGGAAGGGGCGGCTCTTTCCGAGGATCGCGTAGGTTTCGCCGTCGAGGCCCAGCCGGTCGTACTTCTTCGAGGGGTCCCAGCGCTCGAGCTCGATGACGAGCTCGATCGATTTCGACGTCCGGACCGCCGAGACCCCGAAGAGGTTCTTGATGTTGATGATGCCGATGCCGCGCAGCTCCATGTGATAGCGGATCATCTCGGCCGCCCTCCCGACCAGGGCGCCGTTGGGATACTTTCGGATCTCGACGACGTCGTCGGCCACGAGCCGGTGTCCCCGCTGGATCAGGTCGAGCGCGCACTCGCTCTTGCCGATCCCCGAGTCGCCGAGGAGCAGCACCCCCATGCCGTAGACGTCGACGAGGACGCCGTGAACCGTCGCCGACGGGGCCAGCTCGTCCTCGAGCACCCGGGTGATGTTCTGGATGACGACCGAAGTCGTCTGGTCCGAGACCAGGAGCGGCACCGAGCGCAGGCGGCACTCCCTCGCGAGATCCTCCGGCACCTGCTGCCCCTTCGTGATCACGAACGCCGCGACCGGCAGCGCGCAGATCGAAGCGATCCGCTCCCGCCGGACCTCGGCCGGCATCGTGTCGAGGTAGTTCAGCTCGCTCTCGCCGAGGATCTGGATTCGCCCGGGTTTGATGAATGCCAGGAATCCGGCGAAGGCGAGGCCGGGCCTCTGGATTCGCCCCCAGGAGATCGTGCGGGAGAAGCCGGACTCCCCCGCGACCGTCCGAAGCTTCAGGTCCGCCAGCACCGGCGAATGCAGGATCTCCGCGGTCAGTTCCGCCGTCCGACCCGGCTCCTCCGGAAATTTCACGCGCCCGCCTCCGCCAGGCTCGGGGCTTCCTTCAACGCCTCCAGGATCTCCTCGCGGGTCTCGGCGCGGCGCAGACCCTCGGCGACTCCGGGCCGGCGCAGCATGCGTGAAATCCGGGCGAGGGCCTGGAGGTGGAGGGCGGGGTGGTCCGCCGGCGAGAGGATCAGGAAGATCAGGGTGACCGGGACCCCGTCCGCGGAGTGGAAGTCGATGCCGGCTGGCGCGCGGCCGATCGCGAGCACGACGTCGCTGACGTCCCCGGACTTGCAGTGCGGGATGGCGACCCCGCCGCCCAGACTCGTGCACCCCAGGCGCTCCCGCTCGACCAGGCGCCGCGCCAGGTCCTGCGCGTCCCGGATCGCGCCCGCCGCGGCCAGCCGCCGGGCCATCTCTCCGATGACGTCTTCGAGGCCGGGCCCGCGCAGATCCGTGAAGATGTAGCGCGGATCCACGAGGCCCTGGAGCACGCTCTCGCCCTCCCCCGTCAAGCGGGCGCTCCCCGGTCCGGAAGCTCTCCCGGCCTCAGCATTCCGGCACGATCAGCCCCAGGTCGCCGTCTCGGCGCCGGTAGAGGACCGAGATCCGCTCGCTCGCCGAGTCGCGGAAGACCAGGAACTCCTGGCGCGAGTTCTCCAGCCGCAGGGCCGCCTCCTCCATGCTCATGGGCTTGGTGGGGACGCGCTGCTGCCCGCTGCGGACGATCCGCGACTGGGCCGGGGCGGGCGGCCGGGAGGGCGCCGCCGGGCGCGCGGCCGGCGCGGGTTTGCGGATGGATCCTCCCGGGAGTCCCCGGTGCTTGCGCGCGCGCCTCTTCTCCAGGTCACGCTTGGCCTGCGCGTCGATCTTCTCGAAGGCCAGGGCGACCGCGGCCCTCGGGTCGCCCGAGGCCTCCTCCTGCGCCTGCGCCTTCCAGCGGCGCCGCCTGTGGCTCGCGATGATCTCGGCGCCGAAGCGGTGCTTCTCCTGCGACAGGACGATGCGAACCTCGGCGGGCCCTCCGAGGTGCCGCTCGAGCCGCATCGCCCTGCGATGGGCGAGGTCCTTCAACGACGAGGTCACTTCGACATTGCGTCCGCTGTATTCCACGCTCATCCGGACCTCCTCAGAAAGATTGCTTGCGCTGGGAAGAGGAAGGGATGCGCAACTCCTCGCGGTACTTGGCCACGGTTCGCCGCGCGATCTGGATCCCCTCGGCGCGCAGCCGCTGCATGATGCGCGCGTCCGAATGGGGACGGCGCGTGTCCTCGTCGGCGATGTAGCGGGCGATCTTGCTCTTGATCGAGAGGGACGAGACGTCGGCCCCCGTGGCCGAATCGATGCCGCTGTGGAAGAAGTACTTCATCGGGAAGAGGCCGCGGGGCGTGTGGATGTACTTGTTCGACACGACCCGCGAGACCGTGGACTCGTGCATCCCGATGTCGTTGGCCACGTCGCGCAGCACGAGCGGGCGCAGGTGCTCGATCCCCTTGTCGAAGAACTCCCGCTGGTGGCGCACGATCGAGTCCGCCACCTTGTAGATCGTGCGCTGCCTCTGGTCGAGGCTCTTGATCAGCCAGACGGCCGAACGCATCTTGTCCTTCAGGTAGGCCGCCGCCTCCTGTCCGATGGCGCCGTTGCCCCCGCGGAGCATCCTGCGGTACGCGGCCGAGATCCGCAGCTTGGGAAGGCCGTCCTCGTTCAGCTGGATGACGTACTCGTCCCCGATCTTGCGCACGGCCACATCGGGCTCGACGTAAATCGTCCGCTCATTGGAGTACTTGCGTCCGGGCTTGGGCTCCAGGTTCTTGATGATCTCGACAACCGCCTGCAGCTGGGACATTCCCGTGCCGAGGGATCGGGCGAGGGACTGGAACTGGCGGTTCAGGAACTCCGGCCAGTGCTCCGTCACGATCTTCTCGATCAGGGGGTTCTCGATCTTGAGCGCCCGGATCTGGAGCATCAGGCAGTCCGGCAGGTCGAAGGCGCAGATGCCCGGGGGGTCGAAGGAGCGAACGAGCTCGAGCGCCTTCTCGACATTCTCGGAGTCCTCGTAGCCGGCGGCGCGGATCTCCTCCCGGGCCACCCGCAGGTACCCGTCCTCGTCGATGTTGCCGATGAGGTAGGTTGCGATCTCGCGGACCTCCGGAGTGGCGTCGGACAGCGAGAGCTGCCAGGTCAGGTACTCCTGGAGCCCCGGGGTGCTCGAGACGGTGTTCTCGAGTGGGGTCTGCTCGCTGTCCTCGTACTGGCGCGGGTTGTACGCGGTATCGAGGTAGTCCTCGAAGTACGTGTCGAAATCGATCTCCTCGAAGGAGTCCCGCTCCGCTTCCGGGGCCGCTTCCGCCTCCGGCGGGGCCTCACCCGCCGCTGGGGGAGGAACGGCCTCGGGGGCGGCTTCTTCCTTGGCCGGCTCTGGCGCCTCCGGCGTCTCGGCCGCGGCCTCTTCCTGCTCCTCCTCGAGCACGGGGTTCTCCACCATCTCCTGGTTGAGGACCTCTTCGAGCTCGAGTTTGGACATCTGCAGCAGCTTGATCGCCTGCTGCAGCGACGGGGTCATGACCAGCCGCTGGGAGAGTTTGAGGTTGATCTTCTGTTCCAAGGCCATGGCGTGCTGCCGCGGGCTTCCTCAGCCGCCTGCGCGGCCGGCTCGGATTCCCGAAGATTTGAACCGCCCTTTCCGAGTCATCGCGTTTCAGCTCAGCTGAAAGCCCTCC
>JAWOLE010000363.1:0-2572 GCA_033853815.1 Thermoanaerobaculia bacterium | reverse complement strand
ACGAGTGAGGAGGCGCGAGCGATGTCCTGTCTTCGGCTTCGTCATTCCGCCCGCGAGACGGGGGCGGCCCTCTTTCTCGCCATCCTCACCCTCTTCATCCTCACGGTCATGGGGGTCGCCCTCATGTACACGACCTCGATCGAGAACACGCTCGCGGGCACGGAAACCAAGATCTCGAAGATCTTTTACGCGGCGGACTCGGGAGTCGAATACGCGGGCGCGATGCTCAGCACACAAACCGGTTACGCCGGCGGGCAGATGCCCGTGGGCGTCTCCAGCCATTACCCCGGCCTCTCGAGCCCCGACATGCAGGTGACCATAAGCCCGCCGGTCATCGTCGGCTACACACAAGTGCCCGGCGATCCGCTGCAGTCGGGAGGACAGGTCTATGGCTCCAGTCAGTTCTACGAAATCGTCTATGGCTTTACATCCAGCGCCTCCTCCACGGCGACGCAGGCGGCCAAGGCCATTGACGCCGAGGTCGGGGTCTATCCGAAACAGCTCACCATTCCGAAGTAGCCGAAGACGCCCATGCAAAAGCGCCTCTTTCTCCTCGCGGGTCTCGCGCTCTGGATCTCGTCGGCCGCCGCGACCGCCGACGACAAGGACCTTCTCAAGAAGGGAACCTCCCCGCCCAATCTTCTCATCGTCTTCGGCAACTCCCAGACGACCGAGCAGCCGATCCAGGGGTCCACGAGCGCGTGGGACGGCGACGCCGACTCGCCGGCCAGCAAGCTGGGAGCGGCCAAGGCCGTCATCAAGCAGTTCATCCTTCAGGAGCACGGCAACTTCAACATCGGGCTGACGGGCTTTTCCCACGGCTCAGACGCGGGGAGCGTCCGGCTTCAGGGCAAGCACTGGCTCTATTCGCCGCTCTCCGTGGATTTCCCGAGCGAGACCTGGCACGAGCCCGCCGGAACGATCGAAAGATGGGGAGTCTTCGGCGAGGGACCCTGCACGAACCTCACGGTTCCCGCCTGCACGGACCGGTCGCCCAACTTCGTGACCCTGCCGTCAGGCGCGGGCGCTGAGCCCGGCACTGTCTTCTTCGGTACCGGCGGAAGCGGCGCCGCGTACATCTGCCTCGACGGAACGAAGTGCAACGACGGCAACAAGGACAACGCGACGCGGAGGATCCGGGTGTCTCTCACGGGGGGCCGGTACGGGGACGCTTTCACCGACGCGACCCTTTCTACCTACACCATCTCGACAGCCCCGGCCCACTCGATGGAGGTGACCAAAGCCTACCAGGTCAAGGCCGCCGGGATCTGGACGACTCAGGCCACGACTCCCGGCGGGAACCCCGGAACGGTGACCGTGTACTACGTGCCGGCCGCGACGCTCACCGCCGATCTCTTCTATACGACGAAGGCGGGCAATCCCGCCGCGGCGTGCGCCGCCGGAGTGGACGCGCTCTGCGGGATGGAGACCGGGTTCCTGAATGACAACCCGCAGGCACAGGATGTGACGACCGGCGCAAGCTGCGGCGGCTGGGAGTTTCAGGCCTCGAACGCCCCGCTTCCTCTCGTCAAGATCCCCCGGGACTACAAGTGGGGCGCGACCTGCGCGGCTCCTCAGGACTCCCTCCCCTGCATCAATCGACTGATGCGCCCCCAGGCCAGGCTCGTCAGCTACGACCAGGGGACCGGCGTCTTCACACCGAGCGACTACGACAACCCTGGCTACACGACCACGAACACGGACGTCGCGGGAGACTATGCCGACGGATGCGACAGGAACCTGCTCGGGGCCGTGGACGCGAACCTCAATGTGGTCGGGAGACAGGCGGTGCTCGAGACGACTCCCAACGGTTCGCAGGCGCCCATCAAGAACCTGCTGCAGCAGATCTACAACTACTTCACCAAGTCCTCGATCGACGGCTTCCAGGGCGGGATTCGCACCGACGACCCGAACAAGGCCTGCCGGAAGTCCGGGGTCGTCCTGATCTACGACACTTTCAACGCCTGCCAGAACGACAACTGTTCCACCCTGACCAATCAGGTCCTGACGGCGTTCAAACAGATCAACGTCCCGGTCTACGTCATCGGATTCGGAAAGGGAGTCGGCGCGTGCGTCGACACGACCTGCTCGGGATTCTGCATCGCTCAGAACAGCGGCGCCGTCCTGTCCGACGGCGTGACACCCGGATATTTTTCGGTCTCGGACGCGAGCGGCCTCTTCCAGACCCTCATCAACATCGCTTCCATCCTCGATCAGTCTCCCCAGACCTTCGCGACGACGGCCGTCTCCACGACCCAGACGCAAGGGGGGCAGATGGCGTTCTTCGGGAGCTTCAGCCCCACCAAGGCTCGCTCGATCTGGAACGGGCGCCTCGCCGGCTACGAGCTGACCGCGGGCGGCAACGTCCAGCTCGGCCAGTTCACGATCACCGACCCCAACGACCCCAACAAGGGCGCCACCATCCCTGTCCCCTCGAACAACCCGAGTTCCCTGATCTGGAACGCCGCGCAGGACCTGGCTCAGACGCCCGGGACCGGCGCGACGATTCCCTCGGCCATCCTGGCGCCCGGGGCCGCGATTTCCACGGGCGACTATGAGGACCAGACCAACG
>JAWOLE010000362.1:0-6401 GCA_033853815.1 Thermoanaerobaculia bacterium | reverse complement strand
CGCGCAAACAGGCCGTCGAGGTGCGCGTCCAGACGCCGGAGGGGAAGGTCTACTACGCCTATCCGAAGATGTACATCAACACGCGCACCAACCAGCTCATGGTCAACCCGGCGATCCACAACACGGCGACCGGAGACTTCTACATCGCCCCGCAGTCCTACGATCCGGGCCAGCCCGAGCAGGTCGGCCGCGACGTGCGGCTGAACAAGGGCACGACGCAGTCGATCGACGGGGTCGGCTTCACGTTCCGCGACTTCAACGCCGACCGCTCGGCCATGATGAGGGGAGAGAAGACCGTCCTGGTCCTGACCGACGTGACGATCACGCCGCCCGACGGCTCGAAGCACGACGTGACCCTGCGCTCCGTCTTCCACCTGGACGGGGAGGAGACCGAGGCTCCGGACTTCGACGTGCCCGGCGTGCCCGGCGGCAAGATGCGCGTCGTGGCGGTCTCTCCGAACGACGGCGCCGTCGTCCTGCGGCTGAACGGCGTCTCGAAGGACCCGAAGGCGGAGTACCAGCCGGCCACGACGGAGTCGCTTTCCGTGGACGTGACGCAGAAGCCTTTGATCGGCCTCGTCTGGGGCGGCTTCTACGTGCTGATGGCGGGCGCTCTGCTCGCCTTCGTCAAGCGCGCCCGCGAGGCGCGCCGGGCGGTCCTCGCGGACGCTCGCGAGCCCGCCGGCTCCCGCGAGGTCGTCGCCGCGACCGGGCCGGCCCTGCCCGCCCACACCCGCTCGAGACTCTAAACTCCCTCCGGCGAGCCGTTCGGAGAATATCCGGCCGGCCGGATTTGTTTTAATGCCTGGAGGCCGAAATGAAGCGTTTAGCGCTCCGCGGCCTGCTTTTCGCGGCCGGTTTCCTCGGCGCGATCGCTGTGCAGGCGCAGTTTGTTCCCCTCTCGCGCTGTCGCTCCGCGTATCCCTGCGCGTTCCCATTCGGGCTCCAGTACCGCCCCGACGCGCTCGTCGCCGGCCAGTATGGCGGCATGGGAAACACGGGTCTCGCTGCGAGTGTCGCTCTGAAGAGGCCGCTCCGCTTCGAGATCGTCAGGCATACGCCGCCGGACACTCAGGCGATCGACGACGCCGTCAAGCGGTTCCTGGCGACGCACCCGCCTGGCAAGCGAGCGGCGATCCGGCCTCGCGAGGAAAACGGCACGGGCCGCGGACAACCGTAACTTTCGGTCGCGGACGTTCGCTTCGCGAACGGCGGCCGAGAGTTTCAAGACCGGGGTGAGCTGTACCGCTCAGAGCACCAGGGACAGGCCGTCGCGCGCCGCCGCGGTCTCGCACGCGGGCGCCTTTTCGCCGGCCAGGTCGGCCAGGGCTTTCCGAAGGGCCGGCTCCCCCATCTCGATCGGGCCCTTCCCGAAGTGGGAAAAGACGGCTCGCGAAACGCCGTATTTGCCGAGCCAGCCGAGCTGGGCTCGCACCGTCGTGTGTCCGATGAGCGCGCCGCTCGTGTGCCGGCGAACGAGCGAGCCCTTGAGCGTCGAGCCGTCGCCGACGTAGACGTTCGCTCCGTCGAGCGCGGCGTTCGGGTCCTCGAACGCGACGATGTCGCCGGAGTACACGATCGTCTCTCGCCCCGCCTCGATGCGCGCGGCGACGCACGGGCAGCGCACCGAGTGGACGACCGGGAACGCCGTCAGCCGGAAGGGCCCGATCCGAACCGGGGCGCCCGGATCCAGAACGAACCTCTTCGCGATCGCGAGACCTTTCGAGATCTCGTGGGTGATGGCCGAAGCGTAGACCGGGGCTCCCGTTCCCTCCTCGAGGCCGCCCACGTGATCCGGGTGCGCGTGCGAAACGAAGATCGCGTCGGGCCGGATCTTCTTCAAGAGCCCCTTGAGGTTCTGTCCGAAGTCGCAGAGCAGCCGGAAACCCTCCGTCTCGATCGTGAAAGCTGAATGCCCCGAGTGCGCGCGGGACCTCTCCTCGACGTAGCCCTTCGTCCCGTAGAAGTGCAGGCGCATGAGGGGATCGTAAGTCGTGAGCCGTCAGCCGTGAGGCGAATTCGTTTCTAGATCTCCCGGAGGGCGTTGATGATCTTCAGTCTGGCGGCGCGAGCCGCCGGGAAGAACCCGCCGAGCAGGCCCATGGCGAGAGAGAAGACAAGGCCCCCCGCGATCAACGGGGGCGTCAGGCGGAAGTTGAAGAGGACTTCCGAGAAGGTGCGGAAGTTCATCGTGCCGGTCGGCCTCGTGAGCACCAGGTTGAACAGGACGAACGCGAGGGCGGTCCCGAGGACGCCTCCGATCAAGCAGAGCAGGAGCGCTTCGAGGACGAAGGAGGCGAGCACCGAGCGGCGCGAGAAGCCAATCGCCCTCAGCGTCCCGATCTCGCGCGTCCGCGCCGCGACCTGCGCGTACATCGTGTTCATGGCGCCGAAGGAGGCCCCGATCGCCGTGAAGATGCCGACGAGAATCGCGAGGACCTTGATCGGGGCGCCCGTGATCATCTGCTCCTCGTAGTACTTCTTCTCGGTCCGGCCCTCGAGCTTCAACCTCTGGTCCCCCTTGACGGTCTCGATGTACCGGGCGGCGGCCTCCGGATCGCTCGTCCGGACGAAGACCGAGGAGAAGATCGGCCGCTTGGTCTGGGCCTGGAGATCCTTGACATCCGTCCAGATCTCCGATTCGTAGGCCGAACCCGAGGCGTCGAAGTAGCCGACGATGGGCCAGCGGTAGGACCCCGTCTTCAAGGTCTCGCCGATCCTCATTCCGGCGAACCTGTCGGCGAGGTTCTTCGAGACGATCGCCTCGTTGCTTCCGGGCGCAAACATCCGGCCGTCCGTGATCCGAACACCCGGCCGCATGGAGAAGCCGATCGGGTCCATGCCGCGCACCTGAACGTTGGCCGTCTGGCCGTCCGCCCGCGGCAGGTTGACGAGGCTGATCAACTCCGCCGAGACGTAGGGCTCGCCCGTCGAGTTCCTCTCGATGCCGGGCAGCGAGCGGATGGTCTCGTAGGCGTCCTTCGTCACGACGCTCTGCATCTCGGCCTGGGAGCCGACCCTCATCGTGATGACGTTGCGCGTCGAGGCGGTCACCGAGAGCGTGCGCGAGACCCCCTGCCACAGCGCCAGCACGAAGAGGAAGACCGCCACGACCAGGCAGACCACGAAGACCGTCATCGCTGTCGACACCCGCCGCACGAAGAGGTTGCGCAGGTTGTATTTCAGCGGGATCGCCATGATGAGCTATTAGCCATCGGCTTTCAGCTGCAAGAACCTCGAACCTGTCTGGCTGACAGCTGAGAGCTGACAGCTGACAGGTTCATACGACCTGCCTCAGACCATCAACGATTTTCACCTGCGAGGAGCGGATCGCGGGGACGAAACCCGCGAGAACGCCAACTCCGACGGAGACCCCGAAGCCGGCCGCGAGGACGACTGCCGTGACTTTGAAATTGATCAGGAAGGGCGCCATTGGCGTCGTAGCCATAAACTTGATCAGGAGCGGAATGAAACCGAACTTCGCAGCCAAAACGCCGAAGATTCCCCCCAACAACGACATCAGCACCGATTCGGAAAGAATAAAGCCAAGAATGTGCGTCCGCCGAAATCCGAGCGTCCGCATCACGGCGATCTCGGTCACGCGCTCGCGGGCCGACATGGCGATCGTGTTCGCGACGATGAGCGTCACCGCGAAGAGGATGATGACGGAGATGATCCGAATCAGCCCTTTGACGTTGCCCATCATCTCCAGGAACTGAAGCTGGAATTGCTTCTCGGTCAGGGTCTTGGTAGGCCGGTCGCTGTTTTCGAACATCCGGTCGATCGTCGCGACGACGCGCGGGATGTCTTCGGCCCGGGCGACCTTCGTGTAGTAGAGGCCCGTGTACTTGTCCGCGCCGAACCATTTGCCCTGGTTCAGGACCTCGTTGGAGAAGAAGATGTTTCCCTCGTCGCCTGAGTGATAGCTCCCCGCGTATACGAGATCGAGCGTCATCGGGATGTAGGTTCCGCGAAGGATGATGTGGTCCCCGTGTTTCCAGTGGAACTTCTCCTCGAGCTTCTTGCCGGCGACGAAGGAGTTGCGGTTCTCGCGCCACTCCTTCTCCACAGCGGGATCGATCGTCGCGTCGTCGAAGATCTTGGAGAAATAGATGTCCGGGTCGCAGGAGAGTTGGCCAAAGAAGTTCTCCGGCCGATCGTCCTTGTAGACGCCGCCGAACCAGACCTGTGGGGAAGTCGCCACGACACCCGGGATCTGCTCGATGCGCTGTCGTTGTGCAAGTGCCAGGAAGTTGCCGAGGCCGGTGGCGTGCTCGACGACGATGCGGTTCGATCCCTTCCCACCGGAGGGGTCCGATTCCATGGCCCGAAGAAGAGAGACCAGAACGACGATCAGGACGAGCACCAGGACGATCGAGGAGGTCGTCAAGACGGTTCGGGTCTTCTTTCGGAAGACATTCCTCCAGACGAGGCGGAAATACTTCATTCCCGGTTCCGGGGGCTCGGGCGACCGCAAGGTCCCCCGTCACCCATCTCGCCGCCGGCTGATCAGCGTCCCCGCCTCCGTCAGCTCCTCGGAATGGAGGATCCCTTTGTCCAGATGGACCATCCGGTGCGCCCGCCCCGCGGCCCTCGGGTCGTGGGTGACCATGACGATGGTCTTGCCGAACTCCTGATTCAGGCGGTTTAAGAGCTCGAGGATCTCCTCGGCCGACTTCGCATCGAGGTCTCCGGTCGGCTCGTCCGCCACGAGGATCGCCGGGTCGGACACGACGGCCCGTGCGATAGCGACCCGCTGCTCCTGTCCTCCCGAGAGCTGCCGCGGATAGTGGTCCATCCGGTCGGTCAGGCCGACGATCGCCAAAGCCGTCTCGACGTGCTGGCGCCGCTCCGACTTCTTCAGGCTCGTCAGGAGCAGCGGCAGCTCCACGTTCTCGGAGGCCGTCAGGACCGGAATCAGGTTGTAGAGCTGGAAAATGAATCCGATCGTTCGGGAGCGCCAGCGGGCCAGATCCGTCTGCGAGATCTGGGATATGTCGCGGCCGGCGACCACGATGCGGCCGCTCGTCGGCTGATCGATCCCGGCGATCAGGTTCAGCAGAGTGGTCTTGCCCGATCCCGAGGGCCCCATCAGAGCGAGGAACTCGCCTTCGGGCACCTTCAGGTTGACGTCGTTTAAGACGGGGATCTCCAGGGCGTCCCGGTGATAGACCTTCTCGAGATGCGAGATATCGATCAACGCCTCGCTCATGAGGCCGCTCCCCCTTCCGCCTTGACGCGATCTCCGTCCCGGATCTTCGCCTTCTCCGGCTGCGAGATGAGGGTCTCTCCTCCCCGGAGCCCTTTAGTCACCTCCACCTGTCCCTGGACATCGCCGGCCGTCTCGACCGGCTGAAACTTCGCCCGGCCCTCGATGACGCGGAAGACGCCCGACGCTCCCTCGCGCGTTGCCAGCGCCGACTTCGGGATCAGGATGCGCGAGCGCTTCGCCTTTCCCTGGGTGGGGGCCGTCGTGAACGAGACGCGGGAGGAGAGGTCGGGCAGGATCTTCTCGTCGGCGTCGAGGAACGCCACCTTGACGCGCACGGTCCCCTTCTGACGGTCGGCCGCCGGGACGATCTGCCGCAGGTATCCGTGGTAGGTCTTGTCCGGAACCGCGTCGAGCGTGATCTCCGCCGGCTGCCGGTCGGAGAGCTTCGAGAGATTCGACTCGTTGACGTCGGCCCCGACGTAGAGGCTCGAGAACTCGACGAGCGTCACGATGGCGCCTCCCGAGCCCCCGCCCGACGGAGAAGACCCATAAGGGGACACGGCCTCGCCGACGAAGGCGCGCTTGGCCGTGACGACCCCGGTGAAAGGGGCGCGGATCTCCGTGTAGCTCAGGAGCGCCTCGGCATAGTCCACCTTGGCACGCGTCGAGGCCTCCTGAGCGACCGCCGCGTCGACGGCCTGCTGGGTGGCCAGCCCGTCCGACTGCAGAGCTCTCTGCCGCGCCAGCTCCGCCTTCGCGTTGACCCATGCGGCCCTGGCGTCGGCGAGCTGGGCATCCAGATCCGTGTGGTCGAGCCTCGCAATGAGGTCGCCCGTTCGGACGTGCGTGCCCTCGGTGACGTTCAACTCCGTGATGCGCGACGTGATCTTGGGCGACAGGTCAGCCTTCCGCTCGGCCTCGACGTAGCCGGTAGCCGACAGGATCGTGGTCGCCTGCCCCTCCGTGACGACCGACGCCGTGACCGTCTCGACCGTCTTTCCGCCGAGCGTCTTTCCGGTCAGGAAGAAGGCGGCGATGCCGGCCGCGACGATCACGACGGCCGCGAGGACGAGCCATCCCCGTCCGCCGCGCGATCTCTCCGGTTCGCGCCGGATGCGAAGCGCCGAAAGATCGGCTGGCGCCCGTTCGGGTTCCTGGCTCATGAGTCGCGAACGTTCCATTTTATTCG
>JAWOLE010000361.1:0-13221 GCA_033853815.1 Thermoanaerobaculia bacterium | reverse complement strand
GAGACCGATCCGACCGACGCCCACGCCCGCAACGACTTCGGCGTATTCCTCGTTCGGGCCGACGAAACCGACCAGGCAATTTCAGAGCTGTCGGAGGCGGTGCGCCTGGCGCCGCAGGAGGCCGTCTATCACGAGAACCTGGGGCGCGCGTACCGCAAGAAGGGGATGAACGCCGAGGCCGAGCGGGAGCTCTCGGAGGCGACGAGCCTTTCACCCAACGACGCCGGGGCCTGGATCGCTCTGGGACACCTGCGTTACGAGCAGAAGAAGTTCGACGACGCGGCGAGCGCCTATCGGTCGGCCTATGACCTCGACCCGGCCAACGAAGAGGCCGCGGGCGGCCTCGGCGCGGCGCTCGTCGCCGCCGGGAAGGCCGAGGAAGGCGAGTCGGCACTCCTGAAGGCTCTCGACGTCAGCCCGAAGGGGGCTTCTCTCTGGAACGACCTGGGGGTCGCGCGGACCGAGCGCGGCAACTATGCCGGCGCCGTGGATGCGTTCCAGAAGGCGATCGATCTCGACGGCAACTTCGACGTCGCCCGGGCCAATCTCGCCCGGGCCGAACAGCTCGCGGCACTCGAGCGCGCCGCTTCCTGAACCGGCGCGCGATGCGCGGCTCCTGGAGCGCGGCTTGACCTTCCCTTCGCGGTTCGCGCTGCTGGCTACCGCTGGATTCTTCGTCCTTGGCGCGGCGGCCTCGGACGTCGCGTCCTATCGCACCGAGATCGAGGCGTGGCGGGCGAAGAGGCTGGCGAGCCTGAGACGCGAGGACGGCTGGCTCACCCTCGTCGGCCTCTTCTGGCTCGAAAAGGGGAGCAATCGCATCGGCACGGACCCGAAGGCGAACCGCGTCGTCCTTCCCGAAGGCTCGGCTCCCGAGACACTGGGATCTCTCGACCTCTCGGGCGACGTCGTCACGCTCAAGGCGAATCCCAACGCCGGCCTGACGAGCGGCGGCCGTCCCGTGGCCACGATGACCCTGCGAACCGATGCGGACGTCGACGGCCCCACGGTCGTGGAAAGAGGTCGAATCCGGTTCTACGTCATCAAACGGGGAGAACGCCTTGGAGTGCGGGTCAAGGACAGCCAGAGCCCCGTTCGCCTCTCCTTCCACGGCATCGACAGCTACCCGATCGATCCCAAATGGCGATTCGACGCACGCTTCGAAGCCTATCGGCCGCCGAAGTCCGTAGCGGTCCCCAACATTCTCGGTTCAATCGATGAGGAGAAGTCGCCGGGCGCCGCCGTCTTTGCTGTCGGCGGCCACGAGTACCGGCTCGACGCCGTGACCGAAGAGGGCACCGACGAGCTCTTCCTCATCTTCGGCGACGCGACCAACGGCGCCGAAACCTACGGAGGAGGCCGTTTCCTTTACGCGAAGCCTCCCGGTCCGGACGGGCGGGTCGTCCTGGACTTCAACAAGGCCTACAACCCGCCCTGCGTCTTCACCCCCTACGCCACCTGTCCCCTGCCGCCGCGCGGTAACCGTCTCCCCATCCGCATCGAAGCCGGCGAGAAGAAGTACGGCAATCACTGAATCGATTTTGGATTCTGGATTCGAGATTTGGATTGACGGCGCCCGTCGGAACCAAGGCCGAGAAAACAGCATGAGCACGAGGAGGTCACGATGCGCAAGATTACTGTTACCCTGGCGTTAGCCGTCATCTCGATCCTTGGATTCGGCGGTGAGGTGGCCATCGCCCAGGAGCAATTCGAACATCCCCGCTTTCCCGATCCGCCGCACGAACGGCAGGCCCCCGGCGTGGAAAAGAAGCTGAAAGTCTTCGACGCGCTCGATTTCGACGTCTTCAGCAATCAGAAATGGAACCGGCTCGGCGAGAGCCACGCCGACGACATCATCGTCACCTGGCCGGACGGTCACGAGACTCGAGGCATCCAGAAACACATCGAGGACCTCAAGGCGCTCTTCGTGTGGTGTCCCGATATCAACATCAAGGCTCACCCCATCCGTTTCGGTTCGGGCAGCTGGACGGCCGTGACGAGCGTCATGACCGGCACCTTTTCGAAGCCGATGCCCGCGGCAAACGGCGCCACGATTCCGCCGACCGGCAAGCGCTTCGCGGTCGGCATGGTCACGCTCGGTCATTGGAAGAACGGCAAGATGGACCACGAGTGGTTGATCTGGGACAACCAGGAATTCCTGAAGCAGATCGGCCTGGCGAAGTAGGACAAGGCGGCCGAGGGATCGGTGGAAGAGGGTCGCCGCCCGCCTGGCGTACATACTTTGTTTATACGCCGGGATGAACCCTCTCTCGCGCAGGATTCCGGCCGGGCCTGATCCAAAATCGAAAATCTAGAATCCAAAGTTATTTGAGGGCTTCCAGGAGGTCCGAGAGGATCTTCGCGGTGGCTCCCCAGATGACGTGGTTCTCGAAGTGGTAGAAGAGGACCAGGCCTTCGCGTCCCGCCATCGGCTTCTTCTCCAGGATCGCCGGGTCCATGAGCGCGGCGAGCGGGGCCTCGATGACTTCGGCGATTTCGGCTTCGGCGGGCTTCCAGACGTAGGGCTGCGGAACCGCCGCGACGTAGGGCTCGACGTAGAAGTTCGTCACCGTGACGATCGGCGGCAGAGCGCCTAACGGGACCACGTCGGTTCGCGCGACCGCCAGCTCCTCCTCGGTCTCGCGCAGGGCCGTGGCCTGGAGGTTCTCGTCTTCCTCCTCCTCGGCCCCGCCCGGGAACGAGATCTGCCCGCGGTGGTGCTCGACGTTGTGCGTGCGGCGGGTCAGGAGAACCCAGAGTTGGGCCTCCCGCACGAAGAGGGGGACGAGGACCCCGGCTCGCCGCAGATCGTCCGACGACGAGACGGCGGGCGGCTCGCGCAGCGCGAGACGCTCGCGCACCTCTTCGATCCATCCCCCGCCGTGAGCCGGCCGCGACATGCCCGATTTACGCTCCCACCGCGCGGCCTGATTCCGCGCGCGACTTCAGATACGCCTCGATGAAAGGCGTCAGGCCGCCGTCCAGGACCCTGTCGGTATCTCCCGTCTCGTAGCCGGTGCGGTGGTCCTTGACCATGCGGTAGGGGTGGAGCACGTAGGAGCGTATCTGGCTCCCCCACTCGATCGCCTTCTTGTCGCCGACGAGCTTCTCCTCCTCGGCGCGCCGCTCGTCGAGCGCCCTCTGGTAGAGGCGCGCGCGCAGGACGCGCATCGCCATGTCGCGGTTCCTTCCCTGGCTGCGCTCGTTCTGGCAGGTCACGACGATCCCGGTCGGCAAATGTGTCAGGCGCACGGCCGAGTCGGTGACGTTGACGTGCTGGCCGCCGGCTCCGCTTGAGCGGTACGTATCCACGCGCAGGTCCTTCTCGGCGATCTCGATCTCGATGTCCTCGTCCACCTCGGGCGAGACGTAGACGGAGGCGAAGGAGGTGTGCCGCCGCTGCGCCGCGTCGAAGGGGGAGATCCGGACGAGGCGGTGCACGCCCATTTCGCTCTTGAGGTACCCGTAGGCGTGATCGCCGATGACGTGGAGGGTTGCGCTCTTGATCCCGGCCTCCTCGCCGTCCTGCCGGTCGATCAGCTCCGCCTTCCACGCCCGCGACTCGCAGAAGCGCAGGTACATGCGCAAGAGCATCTCGGCCCAGTCCTGGGACTCCGTCCCGCCCGCCCCGGCGTGGATCATGACCCAGGCGTTCTTCGAGTCCTCGGGCGCTCCCATCTTCACGGACAGCTCGAGCTCATCGGCGAAGGCCCCCGCCTTCTGAAGGGCCTCCCGGGTGTCGGTCTCGGCCGGCTCCCCCTCCTTCAAGAGCTCGGCGAGCGTCGTCAGCTCGTCGGAGAGCTCGTCCAGGCGCCCGGCCGTCTCGATCTTCCGTTCTTCGGCGCGGCTCTGCCGCAGGACCTCCTGGGCCTGTTCCGGGCGGGACCAGAAATCGGGAGCCGAGGCCTTCTGCCTCAGGCCGTCGAGCGCGCTCCGCGCCGCGTCCGGATCAAAGATAGCCGCGGAGCGAGAGGAGTCGCTCCGAGGCGGCCTTGAGCGTTGCGATCAGATCGTCGCGTTCGGTCATAAGTAGCTGTCAGCTATCAGCTTTCAGCTGTCAGTTCCGAGCCTTGGGCGGAGGGCTGACCAGCCGGAAAACGCCGAAGAGTAGCACGGCGAGGGCCGCTACGTCGGCGGCGCGCGGGATCCAATAGCCCCAGCGCACCCAGGCGGTGCGGGTCTCGAAGGCGCGGGCCTGCCCGAGCAGGACCTCCCTCTGGTCGGCCGGCGTCTCCGCGCGGATGCGCCCCTTCTGGTCCACGATCCCCGAGATCCCTGTGATGGCGGCCCGCAGGAGATAGCGCTCCGTCTCGATGGACCGCAGGAGGGCTCCCGCGAAATGCTGGGCCTGGGCCCCGGCCTTGCCGTACCAGGAGTCGTTCGAGATCGTCGCGAGCAGGTTCGCGCCCTGGCGGCCGACCTGTTCGCGCGAGAGCGAGGGATAGAGGATCTCGTAGCAGACCCCCACGCCGACCCGCAGGGCGCCGTCTTCGAGAACGGCCGGCCGGTCGGCGGCGGCGAAGGCCCCGATTTCCGAGGAGACCTGGCGCACGAAGAAGAAGACGCGGGGTAGCGGAACGTACTCGCCGAAGGGGACGAGGTGGACCTTGCGATAGGGCTGGCCGATCAAGCCTCCCGCTCCCGCGAGACGCGCGACGTTGTAGTAGCTCCCGTCGGGCATCTCCTCGACGTCGTTGAAGAGGATCGACCCTCCCGACCGGGACGCCAGGGCGGCGAGGTCGGTCCGGAACCTCTCGCTTCTCTGCCAGTAGACGGGGAAGGCCGATTCCGGCACGACGATCAGGCGCGGCCGGGATGCCGCAGCCTGAAGCGCCTGGTCGAGGACCTGCCCGTAGGTCTCGGCGGCGCCGCCCGGGGCCCGCCGCTCCTCCTCGCGCACGTTGGGCTGCAGGAGGGCCACGGAGAATTCCCGGCTCTCCCCTTCGGGCATCCGGAGGCGGACCGCCCCGGCAACCGCTGCCGCGAGAGCGAGCGTCCCGGCGGCGACGAAGAGCGACGGCCTTCGCCGGACGATCCCGCCGGCGAGAAGGCTCGCGACCGAGAAGACGAGACAGCCCACGCCGAAGGCCCCCCAGAGCGAGGCCGTCTGCAGCCAGATCGGGTGACGGTAGAGCGCGTGCGCGGTCAGGTTCCAGGGGAAACCGCCGTAGACGAACGACCGGGCATGCTCGGAGGCCAGCCAGAGAAGGGGAAACACGGCGAGCCTGGCCGCGGACCCGGCCGGGGCCGAGGCCACGGCTCCCCAGGCGACGAACGCCGGCCACTCCGACAGGATCCCGGCCAGGAGCAGCAGGCAGACGACGCCCATGGCCGCGCCCTGGCCGCCGTAATGGGTGACGACGAAGACGATCCAGGGGATCGACGCGCACCAGTAAGCCATGCCGAAGAGGAAGCCCGAGAGGAGAGCCCGGCCGCGGCTCTCTTCTCGCGCGAGCGCGACGAGCCACGGCACCGGTGCCAGCGGCAGCAGGATGGCCCACTCGAGCGGCGGGAAGGCCAGCGCGAAGAGGAGGCCCGACAGGACGCCGGCCGCGGGCGAGCGCCACGAGAAGGTGCGAGGTGCGAGGTGCGAGGTGCGAGGTTGGGGGAGCTCCAACCGGGAACCTGGCACCTAGAACTTCGCACTCCCGCCGGCGGCGGGGAGCGCGAATTCCTCGGCGCGGTAGGAGGAGCGGACGAAGGGGCCGGAGAAGACGTGGCGGAAGCCCATCTCCTCTCCTGCAGCGCGGTACCGGTCGAAGACCTCCGGGGCGACGTACTCCTCGACGGGCAGGTTCTCCCGCGAAGGGCGCAGGTACTGTCCGATCGTGACGATGTCCACCCTGGCCGCGCCCAGTCCCGCGAGCAGATCGAGGACTTCCGCGGATGTCTCTCCGAGGCCCAGCATGAAGCCCGACTTGGTCGTCATCGCCGGATCGGCCTCCTTGGCGGCCGCCAGCACCGCGAGCGAGCGGTCGAGTCTCGAACCGCGGCGGGCGCGGGGATAGAGGCGCGGCACCGTCTCGACGTTGTGGTTGAAGACGTCGGGCCGGGCCTCCACGACGGCGCGCACCGATTCCAGACGGCCCCGGAAGTCGGGGGTCAGCACTTCGATGCCCGGCGGTGGCGAAAGGGCGCGCAAGGCCTCGATCGTGGCTACGAAATGTCCGGCGCCTCCGTCCGGCAGGTCGTCCCGATCCACCGAGGTCACGACGACGAACTTCAGATCCATCTGCTTCGCCGCCGCCGCAACGCGGGAGGGCTCCAGGGGGTCCACGGGAAGCGGCCGGCCGTTGGCGATGTCGCAGAAGCCGCACGCGCGCGTGCATACGTTGCCGAGCAGCAGAAACGTGGCCGTTCCCCTCGAGAAACATTCCCCGCGGTTGGGGCAGCGCGCCTCCTCGCAAACGGTGTGAAGGGAGCGGGAGCGCATGACTCGCTTGACGTCGTGAAGCTCCGCCAGGCGCAGGCGCTTGTCGCGGATCCAGTCCGGCGCGCGGCCAGGAGGACTCATTTCCCCGGTGGCACGATCCAAGGCTTCACCTTCTCTCCCCGGCCGAGGACCCCGGAAGCGCGGGAGGCCTCTTCGCGGGAGGCGAACGGCCCCACGCGCACGCGATACTGTTCCCCCTCCGCTCCGTGCGCCGTGGAGACCATCGCGTGGTGGCCGTGCTTCGCGAGAAGGGTGCGCCGGGAATCCGCCTCGCGCCGGGACCTCGTGGACAGAACCTGCACCCAGAAGCCGCCGCCGGCCTTTTCGGAGGCCGCGGCCTTCTTCGCGGGCGCGGGAGTCCCCGCCGTCGGCTCTTCAGGCCCTTCCTCGAAGAACTGGAGCGTGGGGGCGGCCGTTGGTTCGCGGGCCGCCGCGGCCACCGCCGTGGGGGACGCGCGGGCTGCGGCGGCCGCGACAGCCGTGGGCGCCCTCGCAGGGGCGCGCGCCACCGGAGTCCTGCCGGGCGCCGCCGCGGTCGCGATGGGAATGGGCGTCGCGGCCGACGCGGAGGTCTCGGCCGGCTCCCGCCCGGCCAGGCCGGTCGCGACCCCCAGCAGGTACGCAACCGCCAGCGCGACGAGGACGCCCGCGAAGAGCAGGACGGCCTGCTTAGACGTGAAGGACACCTGGTAGTGCGTGCGGGGCTCGGCCACGGAGCGGGCCTACTTGGTCTCTTTCGGGAGGAAGGCCCGCATCAGCTCGATCGGCAGCGGAAAGACGATCGTCGAGTTCTTCTCGCTCGCCAGCTCGGTCAGCGTCTGGAGGTAGCGAAGCTGCAGCGTCGCCGGCTCCCGGCCGATGACCTCGGCGGCCTGCGAGAGCTGGGCCGCGGCCTGGAACTCCCCTTCCGCGTGGATGATCTTGGCCCTCTTCTCGCGCTCGGCTTCGGCCTGCTTGGCCATCGCGCGCTGCATCTCGATCGGAAGATCGACCTGCTTGACCTCGACTAAGGAGACCTTGATTCCCCAGGGCTGCGTGTGCTCGTCGATGACCTGCTGCAGCGAGACGTTCAGCTTCTCGCGCTCCGACAAGAGCTCGTCGAGCGTGGCCTGTCCCAGGACGCTCCGGAGCGTCGTCTGGGCGAGCTGCGAGGTCGCGTACAGGTAGTTCTCGACCTGCACGACGGCCTTGTCCGGCTCGACGACGCGGAAATAGACGACCGCGTTGACCTTCACCGAGACGTTGTCCTTGGTGATGATGTCCTGGGCCGGCACGTCGTGGACGATCGTGCGCAGAGAGATCCGCACCATCGTCTCGACCGGCCAGAAGATCAGGACGAAGCCGGGTCCCTTGGGCTGGCGCGAGAGCCGGCCGAGCCAGAAAGTGACCGCCCGCTCGTACTCCTTCAGGATGTTGATCCACTTGAAGACGAAGAGCAGCAGGATGAAGAGCGCGAAGATCAGACCGGGCAGTGAAAGCAGCTGCGACATCACGTCCTCCGTTCGACCCGAAGCCTCATTCCCTCGACGCCGACGACCCGGACGGTCTCGCCGGGGGCCGCTCCGGGGGCCCCGTAGGCGTCCCAGTATTCCCCATCGACGAGGACCGTGCCGAGCTTTTCGGATTCGGGGATCGGCCGCACGACCCTCGCCTGCTTCCCGACCAGGCTGACGGCTCCGGTGCGGACCGGAGCGCGCCGCAGCGACAGGGTCCGGAACGTCAGGAACCCCACGACCGCGAGCGTCATCGCGACTGCCGGGAGAATGATCGAGAGATCCACCCTGTAGCTCTGTTCGCCGCGCCCCGAGAAGAGGAGGAGCGATCCGGCGAGAAGGGAGATCGCCCCGCCGACGGCCAGCACGCCGTGGGTCGCCGCCTTGATCTCCGCGATGAAGAGAATGATGGCGAAGAGAATCAGGGCGAGTCCCGCCAGATTGACCGGGAGGACGGAGAAGGCGTACAGCGCCAGAAGCAGCGAGATCCCGCCGACCACGCCCGGCAGCACGGCCCCCGGGCTCGACATCTCGAAGTAGAGGCCGACCAGGCCCAGGAGGAAGAGGATGTAGGCGACGTTGGGGTGCGAGACGACGCCCAGGACTTTCTCGAGCCCGCTCATCTCGCGGCTCTCCAGCCGGTAGCCCTTCAGGTCGAGCTTCGTTTCCTTGCCCCCGACCCTCGGGATCGTCCGCCCGTCGAGCTGACCGACGAGGTCCGGCACGTCGCGGGCGATGATCTCGATCAACCTGTCGTCCTTCGCCTCCGTTTCGGTGTACGACAGGCTCGACTTGACGGCGGCTTCGGCCTTGTCGGCGTTTCGCCCCCGCTGGTGCGCCAGGCTGCGAATGAACGCCCGGGCGTCCTGCTCCGCCTTCTCGTTGACCGTCTTCGGCAGTTCCTGCCCTTCCCCGGCCACCGGATGCGCCGCCCCGGTGTTCGTCCCCGGCGCCATCGCGGCGACGTCTCCCGCTTCTAGCAGGAAGAAACCGGCCGATGCCGCCGACGCCCCGGAGGGCGACACGTAGGTCACGACGGGGACCTTGGAGAGCAGGATCGCCGTTGTCATCTCGCGGGTCGAAGTCAGGAGGCCCCCCGGGGTCGAAAGGCCCAGAACGACGAGCGCCGCGTGGTCTTCCTCGGCCCCTTTGAGGAGCTTGACCAGGTAGTTCGCCGCCGCCGGATGGATGGGGGTGTCGATCCGGCCGACGACGATCAGAGGGTGCGGAATGGCGGCCGCGGACAGCGCGAGGGCGCTCGAGAAGAGGAGGCAGGCCGCGAACGCTCGGAGAATCGGAGAGGCCGGCCGGACCCTCATGGAGACGGGAATTCTATCGCGAGATGGCCGGAAGAGCCCGAAGCCGCGGGCGAATCGCGTATAAATGCCGCCGTGCGACTCCGTCCGCTCGAGGCCCTGAACCTTGCGACTCTGGTCGTCCTCACGGTCCTGACGCTCGCGCTCGACGGCCGGGTGGCGGGAGCCGGAGGCATCCTGATTCGCTACGCCGTCATGGCGGCGGGACTCCTCGTCGTCGCCGTCGTCGTCCGTCGCGAGGAAGAGCTCCCCCGCGCGGTTCGAATCCTCGCAAACTTCTACCCGATCGCCTTCATCCCGATCCTGTACGAGAGCCTGGGGCCGTTGATCTCCGCGGCCCGCTCCCGCTCCTACGACAGCGTGCTGATCGCCGCCGACCGGGCTGTCTTCGGAACAGACCCCACCGTCTGGCTCCAGCGGTTCATCCGGCCGTTCCTGACGGACTTCTTCTTCGTCTCCTACGTAACCTACTACTTCATCGCGATCGCGCTCGGCGCCCTGATCTGGAGGCGCAAAGAGTCCGTCCCCCGGCGCTTCATCTTCACGCTGTCACTTTCCTACGTGCTCTCCTATGCCGGGTATTTTGCCGTCCCTGCCCTCGGGCCTCGCATCGCGCTCGCCTCCGCCCACACGGTGCCGCTCGAGACGACGGCCGTCTCCCGGGCCATCGCGACGACCCTGGACAAGCTCGAGAAGACGAAATTCGACGTCTTTCCCTCGGGCCACACGATGGTCGCCGTCGTCGTCCTGATCGTGGCCTTCCAGCGCGCCCGGGACGCTTTCTGGTGGTTCCTGCCGGTCGCCGCCTGCCTGATCGTCTCGACCGTCTATTGCCGCTACCACTACGTCGTGGACGTGGCCGCCGGGACCCTCCTCGCCGCCGTCACCGTCCCCCTGGGCGACCGCCTCTATGACCGCTGGATGAAATGGGATTCCAGATTTCAGATTCCAGGTTCCAGGTAGCCGTGCCGGCTTCCGCCCAGGATGTGGAATTTGGAATCTGGAATCAAACGGGTTTGTCGTACATGCGGTAGGTCTTGTAGGGACGGCCGCCCCAGAGGCGGACGGAGCGAAGGACCAGGTCGTTGTCTTCGAGCATCCAGGAGACCTCGCATCCGGTGAAGCCGCGCTTCAACGCCGCCCGGAGGCCTTCCTCGAACATGATCGACTGGATGCCGCGCATGCGGTAATCCTTCTTCAGGCCGAGCGTCACGACGCGGAGCGTCTTGATCCGTTTGATGCCGAGTAGGAACTTCAACCAGCCGAAGGGTAGCAGCCGGCCGCCGAGCGGCTGGATCGCCGTGTTGTAGTCGGGCAGCGAGAGCATGAAGCCGACGGGTTCGAGCGACCCGTCTGGGCGCCGGGCCTCCGCGAGGAAGAGGAAATCCTCGTCCAGGAGCGGCTTCAGCCTCTTCGCCATGTACTCCATTTCAGCCGCGGTCATCGGCACGAAGCCCCAATTCTTCTCCCAGGCGTCGTTGTAGACCTCGCGGATCGCGGGCAGATCGGCTTTCAGACCCTTCTTTGACACCGTTCGGACGACGATGTCGGTGTTCCGCTTGCGAAAGCGCTCGTTGATCCGAACAAAACGCGCGAGCGGCTCCGGTCCGATGTCGAACCAGGAGGCGATCAGATCCTTGGCCTTTGTGAATCCCGCCCCTTCGATGAGATCCGCGTAGTAGGGCGGGTTGTAGGTCATCATCAGGACCGGAGGCTTCCCGTAACCTTCCACGAGAAGGCCGGCCTCGTCGTTCAGGCTCGGGTTGGCCGGGCCCCGGAGGACCTCCATCCCCCGTTCCTTCGCCCACTTAGCGGCCGTTTCGAAGAGGGCGTCGGAGACCTCCCGGTCGTTAACGGATTCGAAGAAGCCGAAGAACGCGGTCTTCTCGCCGTGGAAGGCGTTGTGCTCGCGGTCGAGGATTGCGGCGATCCGGCCCCGGTCCTCGCCGTTCCGGCGCGCGATGAAGAGCGCGATCTCGGCGTGCTGGAAGAACGGGTTCTTCTCCGAGAAGACCTTCGCGACGTCGTCGCGCAGGGGCGGCACCCAGTTGGGATCGCCCCGGTAGATCCGGTCGGCGACGTCGAAAAAGCGGGAAAGGTCGCGTTTCGACCGGGAGACGTGCTCGGCGGAGACGGCCATAGTCAGGGGGAAGGTGTCAGGTTTGAGGTTTCAGGGCAAATGCAGGTGTCAGGTGTCGGGTGTCAGGTTTCGCGTTGGGCTGCGGTCCCTGGCACCTGGCACCTGATCCCTGAAACCTTGTTCTCGGCCCTGTCACACCTCGACGGGGCGAATGAGTCCCACCTGCCGGGCGACCTTCTCGATGGATTCCAGGGCGCGGGCGAGCTGTTCGGTCGTGTGGGTCGCCATCAAGGAAGTGCGGATCAGAGCGCGGCCGGGAGGCGTGGCTGGAGAGAGGACGCAGTTGACGAAGACCCCGCCTTCGTGGAGGCGCTGCACCATCGCCAGCGCGAGCGAGTCCTCGCCGACGACGATGGGAACGACCGGGGTCTGCGAATTCCCGGTGTCCAGCCCGAGCGATTTCAAGCCATCCATGAAGAACCGCGTGTTCGTCCAGAGCCGCGCGCGGCGCTCGGGCTCCGTCTCCATGATTTCGACCGTCGCGAGGGCCGCGGCGACGGAGGCGGGGGGCGGCGCGGCGGAGAAGATCATCGTTCGCGCGCGGTGCTTGATGTACTCGATGATCCGGGCGTCGCCAGCGACGAAGCCGCCGACCGAGGCCATGGATTTGGAGAAGGTGCCCATGATGAGGTCCACGTCGTCCTCGAGGTCGAAGTGCTCCGCCGTGCCGCGGCCGGTCGGACCCAGGACTCCGATGGCGTGCGCATCGTCCACCATGACGCCCGCCGAGAATTCGCTGGCCGCCGCGAGAATCTGGGGAAGCGGGGCGATGTCCCCCTCCATCGAGAAGACGCCGTCCACCACGATGAAACGCCCCTTCGCGTCGCTGTCCTGCCGCATCTGGCGTTTCAGGTCTCCCGTGTCGTTGTGGCGGAACTTGCGCACGTCGCCGAAGGAGAGGCGGGCCCCGTCGATGATGCAGGCGTGGTCCTGCTTGTCCAGGTAGACCGTGTCCCCTTTCCCGACGAGGCAGGAGATGACACCCAGATTGACCTGGAAACCGGTGGCGAAGGTGACCGCGGCTTCCTGGCGCATGAACTCGGCCAGCCGCTCCTCAAGCCGGACATGCAGGTCGAGCGTGCCGTTCAAAAACCGGCTTCCCGCCGACCCCGAGCCATACCGGCGGACCGCCTCGATGGCGGCTTCCTTGACCCTGGGGTCATTGGTCAGCCCCAGGTAGTTGTTGGAGCCCAGCATGATGAGCCGCCGGCCCCCGATCGAAACCTCGGGGTCCTGGGCGGACTCGACCACCCGAAAGAACGAGTAAAGCCCCGCTTTGCGGACCTTTTCCGCATCTTCATACCGGTAGCACTTGTCGAAGAAGGGGGAAAGGTCCGCAACCGGGGTCTTTGCCGCCGGAGCAGGTCTAGTCATTGCGCCTCCCAGCGTCCCGCACAGATTCCCGCCGCGATCTTAGCAAATTTTACAATTCCAGCCACCCGAGCCGTGTGTACCAATTCCAGGTCTCCCGCAGGCCGTCCTCTACAGGGTACGGTGGCGGAAGGCCCAGATCCCGCCCCATGGGCGTTGGATCGCAAAGCCAATGCCCGGCAAGGATTTCGCGAGCCTTATCGGCGTTAAACGGGCGCGATCGGCCTGTGGCCGCCTGACGCAGGCTTTCGACTGTCCCGGCCAGGCGGACGGCCAAATCGGGAATGGGAATGAGCCTCGCCGGGCGGTCCGGCAGCCGAGACAGACGCATTGCGAAGTCCCGCACCGTCACCGGCTCGGGGTCGCAGAGAAAGCCGACTCGACCCGAAAGATCCGGACGCGCCGCCGCCTTCGCGATCGCGAGCGCCGCCTGCGGCGCATAGATGACCTGGATGCAGGAGTTGCCCG
>JAWOLE010000360.1:0-3208 GCA_033853815.1 Thermoanaerobaculia bacterium | reverse complement strand
GCGGAATCCTACAACGTCACCCGGGGATCGGGTCGAAGAGAGCGCGATCCGTCGTCGCCGAGGTGGCCGACCTGCGGGGACGATCCGGGACCTACGACCTGTCGCGCTTTACGCCGAAATGACGGGCGGGAGCTTCCAGGACGTGCGCGTTCGAGGTCCTGGTCGGCGCGCCTGATCGGCGTGCCGGAGCAGGCTCTGCCCCGGGGCTCGCGACGGAGAAGGACGCCTCGCGATTGACCCGTTCGAGGAATCCCTCGAGGATCCGGAGGACGGACATGACTTCCACGGGGCCGTCGGTCGCCCGGCACATGAAGGAGACGGCCCCGGCGGCGAGATCGAGGCGGAACCGGGCGAGGCTCGGGGAGGTCTGGGCGACTCGCTCGTAACAGCCGGCCCAGTGCTCGTCCAGCCGTCCCACCAGGCTGACCGAATAGCGCTCGAAGAGCGGGCCGACCTTTTCCCAGCCCAGGCCCGCCTCGGGCAGGCCAACGTCGTAGGGCGATGGACCGGCAGCTTCTTGAAGTGTCGCGGTGTACACCTTGGCAACCTCCGCTTTGTCTCTCAGGACTCGGCTGACAATAAAGGCAAAGACGGGACCAATATCTCAAGCCTTTGAAAAGAAGAGACCTTCGCCGGCGGCGGACGGCCGAAAGTCAAAATATTGTCCATGCCTCGGCTGCCGTTTGTCCCATTTGCGTCTCCGGTCAGGCAAGGAACACGGCGGGACGGCGTTCGAATCTCCTCCGGTACGCTCACGGCGCGGGAGGACTTCGTTATGCCGCGCAAGGGACGCCTCCGAGCCACGGTTCGAGCGCTCCAGCATCGCAACTTCCAGCTTTTCTTCGGCGGGCAACTGATCTCGCTCGTCGGGACCTGGATGCAGAGCGTCGCGCAGTCCTGGCTCGTCTACCGGCTGACCGGCTCCTCGACGCTCCTCGGGTTCGTCGGGTTCGCATCGCAGATCCCGGTCTTCCTCCTGGCTCCGTTCGGCGGCGTTCTGGCCGATCGGGCCAATCGCCGCCGCGTGATCCTCGTGACCCAGACGGCGTCGATGCTCCTCGCCTTCGCGCTCGCCGCGCTCACGCTTTCCGGCCGCGTGCGGGTCTGGCACGTCTTCGCGCTCGCCGCGTTTCTCGGCGTCGTCAACGCCGCCGACATCCCGACGCGCCAGGCCTTCGTCGTCGAGATGGTGGGCAAGGAAGACCTGATGAACGCGATCGCCTTGAATTCCTCGATGTTCAACGGGGCGCGGATCGTGGGGCCGGCGGTCGCCGGCGTGCTGGTGGCGGGGATCGGAGAAGGCTGGTGCTTCTTCGCCAACGCCGTCAGCTACCTCGCCGTGATCGCCGGCCTGCTGGCGATGCGGCTCGAGCGGTCCGCGCCGGCGCGGCACGCCGTTTCTCCCTTTGCTCACATGAAGGAGGGATTCCGATTCGTCGCCGGCGCGGCGCCCGTTCGAGCGCTCATCCTGCTGCTCGGGGTCGTCAGCTTCGTCGGGATGCCCTACGCCGTTCTCATGCCCGTCTTCGCCGAAAACATCCTTCACTCGGGCGCGCGCGGGCTGGGCCTCCTGATGGGCGCCTCCGGCGTGGGGGCGCTGATCGGCTCGCTTTCGCTCGCCGCCCGCAAAGAGATCCGCGGGCTCGGGACGTGGGTCGCGATGGCGGGGGCCGGGTTCGGAATCTCCGTGGCGCTCTTCGCGGTCTCGCGGGCCTTCTGGCTCTCGGCGCTGCTGCTCGTGCCGGTCGGGCTCTCGATGATGGTCCAGATGGCGTCCTCGAACACCTTGATCCAGGTCATGGTCCCCGACGCCCTGCGCGGGCGCACGATGGCCGTTTACTCGATGATGTTCATGGGGATGGCGCCCTTCGGATCGCTTCTGGCCGGTGTGCTCGCCGAAAAGATCGGGGCGCCGGAGACCGTGGCCGCCGGGGGCGCGGTTTGCGTAGCGGCGGCCTTGATCTTCCGGGCCCGCCTGCCCGGTCTCCGACCCGAGGCCCGCCGCATGATCCTCGCCAACGAGATGGTCGCCGGACACCCGAGCCAGGAGATGGATGCGCGGCTGGCGGCGGATTCGGAGAGTCCCGCGGTCGCCGGCCCCAAATGAAAAGGGGCGCGTGAGCGCCCCCTTTCGAAGTCTCAATCTCGATGTTTGCGCCGATCAGCCGATCAGCAGCCCGTCAGTCGCCGGCTCTCTTGGTGCGGCGCAGCTCCGTCAGCCACATCTTGCCGTCCCTCTGGACGAAGTCGAAGTGGATCTTGTCGCCTTCCCGCAGGGACGAGGGAGTCACTCCGTTCTTGAAGTTCGTCGTGTCGTCCCAGTAGAGCGTCCACTGGTCTCCCCGCTCACCCTGGACGACCATGGCTCTCTGGACGTTGGCGATCGTCTCGCCTCCGACGTCAGTCGATTTCTCGACGGTCTCGATTCGAACGATCCTGCCTTCATGCGGGCGCTTGTCGGCATAGCTCGTCGCGGCCGTGAGCAGAATCGCGACGGCGGCGGCCATGGAAACGCCGAGTATTTTCTTCATGGTTTCACCTCCCGAGATCGGAGTCGCAAGAATCAGGCCACCGGCCGCGATCTCCCTCGGAGGGAGCAGGTTCCGGGTCCGGGCCCTGGTCCTTGAAGTTCTCGGCTGCCGTTCGCGAAGTGAATCCCTACAGCCGAAATCTTTCGGCGTCTTCGAAATGGCCCAGGATGCCGGTCCACGAGGAGACGGCGATCGGCGCGTCGGTGATGTCCTGCCAGAGGACGCGGCCATCGCGGCAGCGGAAGTGCGGCTCGATCCTCGGAAACGGAACCCGCCGGCCCGCGGAATCCATCCTCCAGACCATCGTGCTCACGCGGCGAGCGCCGCAGCCTTCGCACGGCTCGGCCAGGACGAATGGAGGAGCGCCGATCGGGATGTCGCTCCCGGCCGCCTTCCGGGCCCGCCACTGCGCGATGTCGTAAACCTCGCCCATGACGACCTCCGATTCTCACGGTCTCACCGGGGGTCGGACAGAAGAAGTCCGACCCGTCGGACTCCTGCAGGCCTGAGCATCAACTCGCGCCGACGGCGTCCGTCTGACGGCGTGATAGCCTGAACACCTCCGATCCCTCCCGACGGACCGCTCCAGTCCATCCGTGACCACCCGTCGCCGGCATCGGCGAGAAAAGGAGCGCGTCATGGACCAAGCCTTGATCCCGTCGCCGACGACGTGAAGG
>JAWOLE010000359.1:0-14306 GCA_033853815.1 Thermoanaerobaculia bacterium | reverse complement strand
CGGGCACGTAGACGTCCACGGGGATGATCTCGTCGATCCCCTGCGAGACGTGGTAGGCGCGGTAGAAGCCCCCCGAGGACGCGCAGACGCCCATCGAGATCACCCACTTGGGCTCGGGCATCTGGTCATAGATCCGTCGGAGCACCGGCGCCATCTTGTCGGTCACCGTGCCGGCCACGATCAGCAGGTCCGCCTGCCTCGGCGAGAAGCGGACGACCTCCGCTCCGAAACGGGAGAGGTCGTAGTGGGAGGAGACCACCGACATGAACTCGATGCCACAGCACGCGGTGGCGAACGGCAGGGGCCAGAGGGAGTTGGACCGCGCCCAGGCGACCATCGTGTCCAGACGGGTCGTCAGAAAATCCGAGACTCCCCCGGAGCCGGTCTTCGGGTCGTACGCGGGAAGCGGCTTGTTCGCGCCTGCCATTTCTCTCTCCCCGGCGATTCTAACAACGCTCCGGGAGAATGTGAATTTTTTCACAAGCCGAGCCGAGCCCTTGATGCAGGCCGTTAGGATCGTGCTCGCTTGCAACCCGCCACAGCGTCGGGCCCGCCTCCCTCGTCGGCACGCGACGGCCCGGCCGCCCAGCATGATCCTGGCCGTCGCTTGTCGCTCAGTCGCAGTGGCAGGGAAGCGATCGTTGCTCCGTGGTGTACTCCTTCGCTCAAGCCTCCTCCGGGAGTCGGTCCCGCCGCCGTGGCTCGCACACGGACTTAAGCCGCGCTCCGAGCCCCGGAGCCGGCGGCGTTTCCCGAAGGAGGTGATGGGTGACGAGCATGGAAGAGCGCGACCGACGCCTCGGTAAGACTGCGAAGAACCCTCAGCGCCGGCCGGTTCTCACACCTGCGGCAGGCCGGCGCGTGCCGACGAGGGAGACGCCGCCGGCTCCGGGGCGCATTTTCCGCCGCCACCTCTTTAGCCGAAGTTGACGGTGTAGGCGAGCGACTTCATGTCGCGCATGCGATCGAGGTAGACGAGGCCGTCCAGGTGGTCGATCTCGTGCTGAAGGACGCGGGCGTGATATCCGGAAGCCTCGAATTCCACGGCTTTACCCGACCGATCGACGGCCCTGACCCGGATCGTCCGAAACCGCGGCACCGAGCCTCCCCACAGGAAAGGGACCGAGAGGCAGCCTTCCGAATCGTCTTCCATCTCATCCCCGATCCCCTCGTAGCTCGCGTTGAAGTAGGCCGTGAGCGGGACTTCCTTCTCCTTGCGCTGGCGCTTCTCGGGATGCACCTCGTAGAGGAAGGCGCGCAGGGGCGCGAAGACCTGGGGAGCCGCGATGCCGGTGCCCTCGTACTCCCGCATCGTCTCCTCCAGGTCTCCCAGGAAGGGCTCGTAGTCCCCGCGCGCGACCGCGTGCGCGTCCACCTCGCGCGACCGCATCCGCAGCGTCTTGACCCCCAGCTTCGCGACCTTCAGGATCATGGATGCAAGCTATCAGCTATCGGCTATCGGCTCTCAGCCAGAAGCTCCCGTTCGTCGCTGGCTGACAGCTGAGAGCTGACGGCTGACTGCTTTAGATGGTGCCCAGGGACGGAATTGAACCGCCGACACACGGATTTTCAGTCCGTTGCTCTACCGACTGAGCTACCTGGGCGTCGCGGGCGCCAAAAACCGGACTCGGAACTCTAGTGAAATCCCGCCGATGCCGCAATACCCCAGCCCGCATTATTCACGATCGACTCCGGCCGCCGCTCGGATCTTTTCCGCCGATACGGTGTCAGCGCTCCTCGGCGATGCGCCTTGGCATCGCCGTCGTCACGCTTCCTTGTCTCGACGAAAAATCTCTGTCGCGGACGGCCGGGTGACCATGAATAATCCGGGCTTGCGGTGACGAAAGGCGGGGGACGGGAATTCCGCCTCTGCAGGAAGGGTTTGTCAAACGAATGCTGCCAAGAACGAGAAGCGCGGTTCTGCGGCCAGCGGCTCTCCTGTCCTGTCTGCTGTCCGGAGCCTCCGCATCCGCTCAGACGCCCGCCCCGACGCCGACGCCTCCGCCCATAGAGACCCCTGCCGAACAGCCGACCCCCGTCGTCCGCAGCCCCGGCAATGCAGATTGGGCCCCGACGGTCGACGAGGCCAGGCGCCGGGCCGCAGAGAAGGACAAGTTCGTCTTCATCGAGTTCGACTCGAAGGGATGCGGCAACTGCCAGCGCATGGACCAGCTCCTCTACCCCGCGTTTGACTTCGAGGCCCTCCTGATCCCGATGGTTCCCGTGAAGGTGTGGCTGGAGTCGCCCGAAGGCAAGGAGCTGGCGGCCCAGCATGCAATCACCGACACTCCCGCAATCCTGATCGAATCGCCGGAAGGGCGTCTCGTCTTCCTCATGCAGGGCTTCACCAGCACTCCGGACTTCTATGAGCATGTCCACAAGGATCTCGACGCCTACAAGGCCTTCGCCAGGAAGGTCGACGCGCAGGACATCCCTAAGCTCCCGGCTCGAGAGGCCTTCGAAACCGCCCGGGAGCTCTACGAGCGCGGCGACTCCGCGGCGGCGCTGCCGCGCCTGCGGCGGGCCATCTCCGCCCCCGGCGGAACCACGGTCCTCAGGGAAGACGCCCGGGAACTGCTGGCCGCCGTCGAGCTCGACGGCAGGGACACCGCCGCCTCCCGACGGACGATCGAACACCTGATCGCGACGACGAAGGACCCGAAGAGACGCGAGCGCGCCGAGCTCTTCCGCGCGCAGATCCCTCTCGCCGAGAACAAGCCTCAGGAGGCCTACGCCCTCTTCCTCAAGTTCGAGAAGGACCACCCGAATTCGCAGTACCTCCCGCAGGTGCGGGAGTTGATCGCCCGCATGAAGGGCGGCGACAACCTCAAACCCAAACCATGAGGTGTCCCCGCTCCCGCGAAGCGGCGATCTCCCTCGCGGCCTCGATCCTTCTTCTGCTCGTGCCTGCGGCAACGCCGGCCCTTCCGGCTCCCAATCCCGCCACGCTCCTGAAGGCCGAGGCCCGCATCGCCCCTGGTCCCGCCGGGCAAGCGACGTTGCGGGTGGACGCAACGCTCGCGGCCGGATGGCACGTCAACAGCCATCACCCCTCCGAGGACTACCTGATCGCGACCTCGATTCGCCTGGAGCCCGCCCCGGGCGTCCGGCCTGGAGAGGCGAAGTACCCCGAAGGGAAGATGAAGAAATTCTCCTTCGCGGACAAGCCGCTCTCCGTCTACGAAGGCACGTTCTCGATCGAAGTTCCTCTGACGCTCTCCGGCGCCGCTCCCGCCGAGATGGCGGGGGCCGTGGAGTACCAGGCCTGCAACGACACGCAGTGCCTGCCCCCGGCCTCCGTTCCCTTCCGCGCCAGGTTCACGGCCGCGGCGGCGGCGCTCGCGGGAGGAGCAGTTCCTCTCTCCGAGGCTCCCGCCGGGGTCTCCTCGACCGCGGCCGCCGGAGCCTCGCAGGACTTCGGGAACCTGCTCGAGCGGCGCGGATTCCCCGTCGTCCTCGCGCTCCTCTTCCTCGGGGGGCTCGCATTGAACCTGACCCCCTGCGTCTATCCCGTCATTCCCCTGACCGTCAGCTTCTTCGGGGGCCAGGCGCAGGGGGAGAGCGGCCGCGTCTTCCGCCTGGCTGGGCTCTACGTGCTCGGTATGGCGACCATGTACTCGGCGCTGGGGGTGGCGGCGGCCCTCTCGGGCAAGCTCTTCGGCGCGGCGCTGCAATCGCCCTGGGCGCTCGCGGGGATCGCGGCGGTCCTCGTCCTGCTCGCGCTCTCGATGTTCGGTCTGTACGACATCCGCGTGCCCACGGCCCTCATGCAGAAGACCGGCGCGCGCTCGGGCGCGGCGGGCGCCTACGCGATGGGCCTCCTGGTGGGCGTGGTCGCCGCGCCCTGCGTCGGTCCCTTCGTCCTCGGCCTGCTCGCCTTCGTCGCGGCCCGGCAGAACGCGGCGCTCGGCTTCCTCTTCTTTTTCGTGCTCTCTCTGGGGCTCGGGCTCCCCTATCTCTTCCTCGCGGCTTTTTCGGGAAGCCTCTCGCGCCTTCCCCGCGCGGGGGAATGGATGGATGGCGTCAAGTCGGTCTTCGGTTGGGTGCTGCTCGCGATGGCGGCCTATTTCCTGAGAACCGCGCTGCCCGCTCCCTTCGGGAACTGGCTGCTCCCGATCGTCCTCTTCGCCGGCGCCGTCGTGCTCGCCGTCCGGGGAGTCAAGCTTGCGCCGGCGGCGCGAGCCGCGGCCGCGGTCGTGTTTCTCGCGGCGGCCGTGTTCTTCGTTCCGCGGGAGGCTCCGGCGGCGGCGCCGGTCTGGCGCCCCTTCTCGGAGAGCGACGTGGCGAGCGCGGGCCGGCCGGCGGTCGTCGACTTCTCCGCGGCCTGGTGTCTCCCCTGCCGGGAGCTCGACGAAAAGACCTTCTCCGATCCGCGCGTGCGCAAGGCGCTCGAGAGCCGCGCCCTCTTCAAGGCGGACATGACGAAATCGGCCTCGCGGGAGGTCGTGGAGCTTTCGGAGAAGTACGCCATCCTGGGCGTCCCCACCATCATCTTCCTCGACGCCTCGGGCAAGGAGCGTCCGGACCTGCGCCTGGTCGGCTTCGAAGACGCCGACGCGTTCTTGAAGAGGCTCGAAGCCGCCCCGTAAGAGGTCCTTGGTCCTTAGTCCTTGGTCCCTGGTCTTCTAAATAGCGGTGCCGGGTATCACAGGAAGACCAAGGACTGCCGACTAAGGACTAGAGACTTTCAGGCGGGCAGCTGCCCCAGCTTCTTCAGCGCTTCCTTGGCGGCCTTGCGCTGCGCCTCGCGCTTGGACGCGCCGCGGCCGTACGCGAACGCCTCTCCGTTCCAGAAGACCTGGATGACGAAGACCTTCTCGTGGTCGGGCCCGTACTCATCGACGATCCGGTATTCGGGAAGCGGCAGCCCGAGGGCCTGCGCCGACTCCTGGAGCGCCGTCTTGTAGTCCTGGAAGGAGAGGTCGCCGATGTTGATGCCCGTGATGTCGGGACCGAACACCCGGCGCAGCAGGGCTTCCGCGGCCGGCAGGCCGCCGTCCAGGTAGACGGCCGCGACGACGGCCTCGAAGCCGTCGGCCAGAAGCGACAGCTTCTCGGCGCCTCCCGACCGGGCCTCCCCCGCTCCCATGCGGAGATAGCGGCCGATCCCCAGCTCCCGGCCCTTCAAGGCCAGCGTGGACGCCGAGACCAGGTGCGCCTTGATCTTGGAGAGAGCGCCCTCCTGCAGGTTCGGGAAGGAGCGGTAGATCATCTCGCCGATGACGAAGCCGAGCACCGTATCGCCGAGGAACTCCAGCCGCTCGTTGTGGGACGAGGTCGTCTCGCGCCGCTCGTTGGCGTAGGACTTGTGCGTCAGCGCGCGCGCGAGCAGCTCCCGGTCCCGGAACGTGTAGCCCAGGGCTTCCTCGAAGTCCGACATCGTGTCCGGAACGACATTGCTCATCGCGGATATTCAGCTAAGAAACAGAGATGGACGACTCTTTCCTGGTGCCGGAGGCCGGAATCGAACCGGCACGGGCCTTTCGGCCCTCGGGATTTTAAGTCCCGTGCGTCTACCAAATTTCGCCACTCCGGCCTTTCCCGCGTGAGGCGTGAGGCGTAAGGCGTGAGGCGAGAAAAGGTTCCTCCGATCGCGCTTCGCCTGACGCCTTACGTCTTACGTCTTACGAGTTATTTGGAGGCGACGGGGGGATTCGAACCCCCGCATAAAGGTTTTGCAGACCTCTCCCTTAACCACTTGGGTACGTCGCCATTCGGCCGAGCATTCTAACCCGGCCGCGACAGGCCTAAGCCCGGGAGTAGTCGCGGATGAGACCCGTCACGACGCCCTGTAACGTCAGGTCCTGGGCGTCCACGGTCAGGGGCTTCATCGAGGCGTTGGCGGGCTGGAGCCGGACGCGGGCCCCTTCGGCGTAGTACTTCTTCAGCGTCGCTTCTCCCCGCACGAGCGCCACCACGGTCTGCCCGTTCTGGGCCGTCGAGCGCCGCGCGACCACGACGTAGTCCCCGTCGCGAATGCCATCCTCGATCATGGAGTCGCCGCGCACTCTGAGGACGAAGTGCTCTCCCTTGCCGAGCAGCGAGGACGGAACCTCGATTGTCTCTTCATCGGGGAAAGGCTCGATCGGGCGGCCCGCCGCGACGTACCCGAAGAGGGCCACTTCGCGCCCCTTGCGCTCCTCCTCGGCTGGAGAGATGCCACGGCTGCGGTTCCACTGCCGGGAAAGCGCGCCCTTCTCCTCGAGCCGCTTCAAGTGCTTCTGAATCGTCCCGAAGGAGGAGAGATGGAACTTCTCGCGAATCTCCCGCTGCGTCGGCGAGATCCCGTGCTCCGCGCGATACTCCCGGAGAAAATCCACGATCTCCTTCTGCCTCTTCGTTAGATTCATCTCTATTCCTTATGAAATAAGGAAAATTATAAGATTTCCAAAATTAAATTAGGCCGAGGGACCACCGCGGCCGCCCCCGGGCCCAGAGGGGACGACCCATCGGCCTGGCTCCAGAGCATAGGCGTAACCCAGGCGTAAGTCAAGCGAAACCACCACAGGAAAGGAGCTGCACGCGTTCTCTCGCGCGTGCCTCGCCCGCTACGGAGTCTTTCGCGGGGCCGGTGACAGGCGGTGCGAACGGTCGGACAGCACAGGTCGCGGCCGAGGCGCGCTTGCTTCCGGCTCATACACGTGAGCCCAGCCGGAACCTCCGCTACCAGGGTCTCCGATCACTGCCACGTCCCCGCTGAGCCCCACGGAACTTCCGAACGAGCCCTTTTCGCTGTCGGCGCTCGCGGTCAGTATCTGCCGCTGACGCCACACGCCATCCTGCCGCACGAACACATACGCGTAGCCGGCATCACCCGGAGCCCCAACCAGAGCCCTGTCTCCGCTGATCGCGACCGAAAGCCCGAAGCCAAGGTTCGCTCTGGCGTCGCTCGCCTCAAGCTTCTGCTGCTCGGTCCAGGTGCTTCCGCTCCGCACGAAAACATACGCCGACCCGGTCAGGAAGCCCTTCCGGTCGTCAAACGGACACCCGATCACCACCGTGTCCCCGTTGACCGCTACCGACTCGCCGCAGACAACGAACGGCCTGGCGTCGCTTGTTTTCAGCTTCTGCTCCTGAATCCAGACATTCCCGCTTTTCGCGAAAACATAGGCCGCGCCGGAACCAAAGCCTTTTTCCCCGTCGAAGGGCGCTCCGATGACCGCCGTGTCCCCGCTGATGGCCACGGCGAAGCCAAAGGCAGCCTCCGCCGTGCCATCGCTTGCCGTGACCTTCTGCTGTTGAATCCAGATGCTCCCGTCCCTTACAAGAACATAGGCCGCGCCAGGCTCCCCGCCGTTCCCAACGGCCCCAGCTATCACCGTGTCTCCGCTGATGCCTACGGAATCGCCAAAAGAGTTCCCCGCCGCCGCATCGCTCGCCGCCAGTTTCTGCCGTTCAGCCCAGAGACCTCCGCTCCGCTCGAATACGTAGGCCGAGCCGGCTTTCTGGTCTTTCGCATAGGCCCCGGACACAGCCGTGTCCCCGCTGACCGCCACCGAAAAGCCGAACTGATCCCCTGGTGCGGGATCGCTCGGGATCAGCGTCTGCTGTTGAGTCCAGACGCCCCCGGCCTGCGTGAAAACGTACGCCGAGCCGGATCCCTGGTCTTTCGCATAGGCCCCGGCCACGACCGTGCCTCCGCTGATCGCCACGGAAAGGCCAAACGCGTCGCCAGGCGCGCCATCGTTTGCCTTCAGCTTCGTCTCTTTTGTCAGCATCGGGGGCAGCGCCGCCACCGAAGGCTGGATTTGTTGCGCAACCATCTCTGATAGGCCGGCGCAGCAGCTACACGCCACCCAAACGAATGTGCGAAGGACGCGAGAGGCGGCATTCATACCCACTCACCTCCCGAGGGCTGAATCCACCGTAATTCCCGCGATTGCCGATACGCCAGATGCGAACGAATCAGTGGGCGAGGTAAGAGCCTCATTCGGACTGACTTGGCGAGAGAGCCGCGAAGAGATCCCGGGAATTCACAACCTCCGATGCTGTCCCGTGACCACAGATGATTTGCTACGGACCAGCTAGGGCGGGGAACGGTCTCATACCCTCGCCTCAGCGGCGCCCGACGGTTCGAAATCCTCGAGCCTGGAAGCTACCAGGGGCAAAGCCTGACTCCAGATGCCTCGGATCGTCATCAACGCGGCGCGAAGCGACGCAAACGGTGCCTTCGCGGCGGGAGGAGTCTCCGAGCGAAGGCGAGGAGGAGCCTCCCGCCGCGGGAGCGAAGCGCTTTCCCGAGGTCAGGCGGACGGTCGAGCCTGCATCCGGGCGAGCCGTCCGCCGGTGCGCCGAAGGCGCAGACCTCGGGAAAGCGCGGAGCGACGTGCTGGTCGGGGCGAGTGGATTTGAACCACCGACCACTCGGTCCCGAACCGAGTGCGCTACCAGGCTGCGCTACGCCCCGAAGGGTCGAGAGTTATATCAGGTTCCGGTTATTGGATCTTGGCGGAGAGCCGGCCGCCCGTGTAGTCGAGGCGCAGGATCCGCGAGCCGCCGGCAGGCATCTGCCCCGCCGTCGAAGCGTAGGTCGAGGCGGGGATGTCGGGTCCCGAGAGCCAGACCTTGACGTTGAGCGCTCCGGCCTGCACGGGGATCGAGGCGTCCACGGTTCCGGTCTCCTTGATGGTCTTGAAGAGGCCCTCCTTGCGCGTGAACTTGAAAGGCCTTCTCAGGAGGATCTGTTCGTTGACGGCGACCATCACGTGGCCTTCCGAGATCGGAGAGTTGAAGAGGAGTCGCAGCGTCGGTGTGGCGGACGCGGACGATGGGGCCGCCGTCGGCTGGAGGCGCGCGACCGCTGTGCCTCTGCCCCTGGCCGGCGCCGTCGGCTTGCGGGCCGCGGCCAGGCGCTCCTGCTTCTTCCTCTCGGCCTCGGCGATCTTCGCGGAGGCCTCATCCCGGACCTTCTGCGCGTCGGCCCAGCCGGCCTCGAGCGCAAGCGCTTCCTCGGCGCGTGTTCTCGCTTCCTTGTAGTCTCCAGCGCCAAAGGCGGCCTGCGCGAGCTGCAACGCCTTCTGCGCCTCGGCGGACTTGAGCGCCGCGTCCTGTTTGCCCTGTAGAGCCGCCTCCGCCATCTGTGCGTATTGACTGGCCGGCTTGCTGTTCGGATCTTTCGCGAGGACCTGGCGAAAGAGCGCCAGGCTCTCCTGGTATCGCCCGGCGGCGTAGAGTTTCTTGCCCTCCTCCAGTTCCTGGCGCAGTTGTCCGACCTCTTTCGCCGCGGCGCCGTTGAAGGGCACCGCGGGGCGCGAGACGGCGGCGCGGCGCGCGAGAAGAATGCCCGCGGCGACGATGAGCACCGCTGCCGCGGCCGCGGCCGCCCAGAACCAGGCCGGCTTGACCGGCTTGCGCAGGCGCTCACTCAGCGTGGTCTCGCCGGGGGCGGGTGGCAGCTTGGCCGTCGGCTGGCTCCCGGGCGCCGGCGGCGGCGCGACGGCCGGCTGCGGCGTCGCGGCTTTCGCAGCGCTCGTCTCAGCAAACTCCGGGCTCGCGGGGACGGCGGCGGGCGCCGGGCGCGCGCCGCGCGAGGCGGAGGCCTCCGCGGCTTCCCGGGCGCCTTCCGCCGCGATCGCCGCTAGGTCCGCCATCTTCTCGGTGGCGACGGAGTCGGGACTGGAGACGATGGTGCCGAGCTCCGCGAGGTTTCTCTGTTCCTCAAAGCGCGCTCGCAACTGCTGCAGCGCGAGGGCGAGGTCCTTTCCCCGCTGGTACCGATTCCAGGGGTCCTTGGCCATCGCCCGGGCCACGATGGCGTTGAACTCGGGCGGAACGTCGGTCAAGAGCTCGGCCGGCGGCGTGAAGTCCTCGTGCACGATTTTGTAGGAGATAGCGGTCAGGTTGTCGCCGGTGAAGGGCTTGCGCCTGGTCAGCAGCTCGTAGAGGACGACGCCCAGGGAAAAGATGTCGCTCCGGCCGTCGACCGGCGAGCCGGAGACCTGCTCGGGAGACATGTAGTTGGGGGTGCCAAGAAACTGCCCGGTCGTCGTCAGGTTGGAGGAGGCGATCTTCGCGATCCCGAAGTCGGTGATCTTCACCTTTTCGTCCGCGGTCACGATGATGTTGGCCGGCTTGATGTCGCGGTGGATGATCCCCTTGCGGTGGGCGTAATCCATCGCCTCGGCGACCTGCGCGATCATGTTCGCGATCTGGTCCCACGTGAAGGGCGTCTTCTCGAGGAGCAGCCCCTTCAACGTTTTTCCCTCTATGTACTCCATCGCGATGAAGGAGATCCGGGTCTCGGGGTCCTCGCCGATGTCGTGGATCGTGACGATGTTGGGGTGGGAGAGGATCCCGGCCGTCTGGGCCTCCCGCACGAAGCGCTCCCGGAATTCGCGCGACTCGGAATCGTCGTCGCCCATGCTCGAGGCCTTGATCGTCTTGATGGCGACCATCCGGCCGATGACCGGGTCCCGGGCCAGGTAGACGACCCCCATCGCCCCCTTGCCGAGTTCGCTCAAGACCTCGTAGCGGCCGAGCTTGGTCAGCCGCGACCCGGCGACGTCCCTATCCGCCATCGGAGGATCGTACCGTGCGCGCGGAGACGCGCCTGCCGGGGAAGAGGCCAACCAACATCAGAAGGGGCGATTCTAGACTGGGCTCGCGGGGAGGGTCAATGAATCTTGCGGGCGGCGGCTCACTTCGAGGGGCGGACGCCCCGAGGGCGGCGCGGCCGGATCCGCTGAGGGAGAATCCACCCGAGCACGACGCCCGCGAACACGAGCAGCGCAACGGCCACGGCGAAGGCGAGGCCGATGGCGAGGCAGGAGAGGGCTGTCATGCCGGTGTAAGACGTAAGACATAAGCCGCAAAACGAAGCGCCCCAGCCCCGAAACGCGCCGATCGGACCCTGAAAGCCTCGCGTTTCATGGCCCGAATATAATCCCGCCCCATGAAAATTTTTTCAGCCCCGGAACTGCGAAACGTCGCCGTCGTCGGCCACAACACGGTCGGCAAGACCACGCTGGTCGCGGCGCTGCTCCACGCCGCGGGCGCCACGACACGGCCCGGCCGTATCGAGGACGGCACCTGCCCCACGGACTTCGACACGGAGGAAATCGAGAGGAAGATCTCGATCAACCTGGCCTGCGCCCATGCGGTCTACAAGGACACGAAGATCAACTTCCTCGACGCCCCCGGCTACGGGATCTTCGCTCCCGAGGCGCGCGCCGCCGTCTCCGCCGCCGACTCCGTGCTCCTCGTGTGCGACGCGGTCTCGGGCGTCGAGGTCCAGACCGAGAAGATGTGGAAGTTCGCCCAGGAGTTCGGCCGGCCGGTCCTCTTCGTCTTGAACCGCATGGACCGGGAGCGCGCCTCCTTCGACCGCTCGATCGAGTCGCTGCACAAGAAGTTTGGCCGCGGCGTCGTCTCCCTCCAGATCCCGATCGGCGAGGAAAAAGGCTTCCGGGGGACCGTGGACCTGGTCGAGATGAAGGCGCACGTCCACGAAGGGGGCAAGCGCTCCGAGGGTCCGATCCCGCAGGAGCTCGCCGAGCGGGCGTTCGCGGAGCACGAGAAGCTCGTCGAGATGGTCGCGGAGGGTGAGGACGAGCTGATGGAGAAGTTCTTCGCCCAGGGGACGCTCGAGCCGGGAGACATCCTGCCGGGCCTGAAGAAGGAGATCGCGGCCCGCAAAATCTTCCCCGTGCTCTGCGCGTCGTCGGCCACGGGGATCGGCGCCCTGCGGATCCTGGATGCCTGCGTCTCGATGCTCCCCTCCCCGGAAGGCAGCACCGTCGAAGGAACGGGAAAGGACGGAAAACCGGCCAGGATCTTCACCAACGAAAAGGACCACGCCGTCGCCCAGGTCTTCAAGACGGTCTCCGACCCTTTCGCGGGCCGCATCAGCTACATGCGGCTCCGCTCGGGACACTTCCAGTCGGACGGAAACTACTGGAACGCCACGCGGGGGATCCCCGAGCGCTTCTCCGGCCTCTTCCTGCCTCAGGGGAAGGAGCACGTCAACGTCCCCGAGGCGCGGGCCGGCGACATCGCCGCGGTGGCGAAGCTCAAGGAGACGCTGACGGGCGACTCCCTGACCACCAAGGACAACCCGGTCGTCCTTCCCAGGCTCGTCGTCCCGGAGGCCTCGATCGCGTATGCCATCGAGCCGAGGGCCAAGGGGGACGAGGACAAGATTTCCACCGCCCTCCACAAGCTGATCGAGGAGGATCCCTCGCTCCATTTCCAGCGGGACGAGCAGACCAAGGAATTTCACCTGGCGGGCGCCTCGCAGCTCCACGTCGAGATCGCGGTCGCGCGCCTGAAGAAGCGCTACGGCGTCGAGGTTATCCTCCATCCCCCGAAGGTCCCATACCGCGAGACGATCACCCGGAAAGCCGACGCGCACGGCCGGCACAAGAAGCAGACGGGCGGGCACGGCCAGTTCGCGGACTGCAAGATCAAGGTCGAGCCCATGCCCCGCGGCGCCGATTTCGAGTTCGTGGACGACATCTACGGAGGAGCCATCCCCAGGAACTTCATCCCGGCCGTCGAGAAGGGGATCCAGGAGGCCCGGCGCAAGGGTTTCCTCGCCGGGTATCCCATGGTGGATTTCCGCGTGATCCTGTACGACGGCCAGTATCACGACGTCGACTCCTCGGAGCTCGCCTTCAAGCTCGCGGGGGCGCTCGCCTACAAGGAAGCGATGGAGAAGGCCAAGCCGACGCTCCTCGAGCCCATCATGAACATCGAGGTTTCCGCGCCCAACGAGTACGTCGGCGACCTGATGGGAGACCTCTCCTCACGGCGCGGCAAGGTCCAGGGCATGGAGACCGGGACCGACGACACGATCATCCGGGCGCAGGCCCCGATGGCGGAGTTGCTGACCTACGGCGCGCAGCTGCGCTCGATCACGCAGGGGCGAGGTTCCTTCCAGCTGGAGTTCTCGCACTATGCCGAAGTCCCGCACGCGAACCAGGAAAAGATCATCGCGCAGTCGAAGGCCGAAAAGGCCGCCGCGGAAGGATGATCGGAGCAGGTGTCAGGGCAAAGGTGTCAGGTCAAATCCAGGTGCCGGGTTTCAGGTGTCAGGTTTCAGGTTGAGCCGACCGGAGTTCTAGCTCTCGTCCCTGGCATCCGACACCTGACACCGGATACCTGCTTTTCACCAGACACCTGCAACCTGACACCTCACAGCTTCGAGGCGGCCGCCTGGTCGAGGAGCCAGAGGAGTGACCCTCGCCGCGGACAGACTGCGGACGCCGGCAGCTCCCGCCAGCCCGGCCCCTTCTGGAGGATCCTCGCAGCGGCGCGCGCCTTCTCGGTTCCGGAGACGACGAAGACGATCCGCCGGGCTGCGTTCAACGCGCCACAGGTCAGGGTGATCCGCCACTCCGAGAATTTCGCGACGTAGTTGACCGCCACGAGCCTCCGGCCCGGGTCGAGCGCCGCCGTGCCGGGGAAGAGCGAGGCCGTGTGCCCATCCTCGCCCAAGCCGAGCAGCACGAGGTCCAGGCGCGCGAACCCGCCCGCGTGCCGGCGAAGCGTCTGTTCGTAGGCGCGCGCCGCCGCCTCCGGTTCCTCCTCTCCCTTCATCCGGAAGACGTGCCGCGGCGGGATCCCGAGCGGATCGAGCAGCGCCTTCCGGGCCATCCGGTAATTCGACCTCTCGCTGTCGGGAGGCACGCATCGTTCGTCCCCCCAGAAGAAGCGGACGCGGTCCCAGGCGATCGCCCCGCGGTAGGGAGGCCTCGTCAGGCGGCGATAGAGGGCGCGAGGCGTCGAGCCGCCGGAGAGCGCGACGCGGAAGAGCCGTCTCTTTCGGATCGCGTCCGCCGCGCTTCGCGCGAACTCGTCAGCGGCGGCGAGGGCCAGAGACTCGGGGTCCGGTAGAACTGCGATTTCGAAGGACACAGGAGAAGGTGTCAGGTTCGAGGTTCCAGGGGAAATGCAGGTTTCAGGTGCCAGGTATCAGGTGCCAGGGACGAAGCTTGGAGTTGCTGATCTTCTAACCTGACACCCGACACCTGACACCTGACACCTGTCTTCAACCTGACACCTTTACCCTGACACCTTGGCAACTCGTCACAGAGTCCGCCAGCGTCTTCCTTCCTTCTCCAGGAACTGGTCGGCGGCCTCGGGTCCCCAGGTCCCGGAGGCGTAGTTGGGGAAGTCGGTCGGCGGGGTCTTCTCCCAGGCCCGCAGGATCGGCATGACGACCTGCCAGGCGTGCTCCACCTCGTCGCCGCGCGTAAAGAGCGTCTGGTCCCCGTGCGTGACGTCGAGAAGCAGCCGTTCGTACCCTCCCTGGATCGGCGCGCCCAGCTTCGAGTACGGGAAATCCATGTACACCGACTGCACCTGGA
>JAWOLE010000358.1:0-8389 GCA_033853815.1 Thermoanaerobaculia bacterium | reverse complement strand
GCGAGCCTCCGCGGGAACGGGCCACGATCTTCGACGCCTTCCGCGCGCGGCCGAGGACCCGCCCCGAGAGGGCGTCCACCTCGGCGAAGTCCGCGCGCATCGCCTCGCACATGATGCGCCTCGATATCGCGACCATGTGCGCGTGGCGGATCTTCCGGCGGTCCACGATGCGGGTCAGCGCGCGGCGGAAGGCGAGCTCGCCAGGCTTCGGCTGCCCGGCGTAGATCGACACGTCGGCGCGCTCGAGGGATTCCGCGATCGGCGGCGGCAGATCGAGCATCGGCCGCGGGCCGTAATCCTCCAGGACGTGGACGTCGGGGCTCGCGCCGGCGCCGCGGGCCTCGCCGGCGAGGCTCGCCGCGATCTCCTCGGTCTCGAGATCGGTGACGAGCGTGACGCGCTCGCCCGGCCGGATCCGCAGGCACGTGCGCACGGCGTTGCGCGCGCCGGGGACGAGGTCTTCGGCGTACACGGGCGGCAGCTTGGTTCGGTTCGGCATGCGGTCGCGGCGCGGGCTCAAGAGGAATGCGCGGCGTCCGCCCGGGCTTCGCCGCCCAGGCCGTGGCGCGTTTCCTCGCAGATGTAGTCCACGACTTTCGTCAGATCTCCCGTCTTTTCGTAAACGCGCAGCTGCCGGTCGGCGCCCGTGCCGTTCTCGAGGATCCAGTCTATCCGCTCGACCTCCTGCCGCGACCCGAGCTCGTCCACCACGTCGTCCACGAAGGCGAGCATCTCCTTCGCCAGCTCGCTGAAGGGCACCTCGATCTCTTTGCCGAAGTCGATCAGCTTCCCGTCGATGCCGTAGCGGCTGGCGCGCCACTTGTTCTCCAGGATCAGGGCCCGGCGGTACTGTCTCCATCCGAGATTCTGCGCGCGCAGCTTGTAGAGCTTGGCGCAGATCGCCTGGAAGAGGGCCGCGAGCGTGACCGTCTCGTCCAGGCGCATTGGGATGTCGCAGATCCGGAACTCGATCGTGTCGAAGAAGGGGTGCGGGCGCACGTCCCACCAGATCTTCTTGCCGTTGTCGATGCAGTTGGTCTTGATCAGGATGCGGGCGAACTCGTCGAACTGGGCCGGCGATTCGAAGTACTCCGGGATCGAGGTCCGCGGGAAACGGTCGAAGACCTTGGACCGGAAACTCTTCAGGCCGGTGTTGCACCCGAGCCAGAAGGGGGAGTTCGTCGAGAGGGCGAGCAGGTGCGGGAGGAAGTAGCAAGCCTCGTTCATGATCTGGAAGGCCGTCGTCCGGTCCGCGATGCCGACGTGCACGTGGAGGCCGAAGATCAGGTTGGCGCGCGCGAGGAGCTGCATCTCCGCCACGAGCTGGTCGTAGCGCGGGTCCGGGAAGATCTGCTGCTCGGCCCAGTCAGAGAAGGGATGCGTTCCGGCCGCGGCGACCTTCATCCCCGTTCGCGCGGCCAGGCGGATGATCTCCGCCCGCATCTGTCCGACGTCCCGCCGCAGCTCCGCGACGTCCTTGCAGATGCCGGTGCCGAGCTCGATGACCGACTGATGCATCTCGGGCTTGACGCGCTCCTTCAGGACCCGCCGGCCTTCCTCGAGGATCTGCTGGACGTGGGACTTGAGCTGCCGCGTCTGCGGGTCGATGATCTGGAACTCCTCCTCGACGCCGAGCGTGAAGGCGGGCCGCTCGGTCATGGGGCGGGCGTCTGACGCCGCGGGCGGCGGGCGGCCGGACGGCGCGCGGGGCGCCGGGACTGGGATTTCCCGCCCGCGAGAAAGGCCTCCCAGTGAAAGCGCCCGGCCTCCTCCGGCCCCTGCGCGACGCGCTCGACGAGCCAGGCGGCCGCGTGCTCGAGCACCCAGCGGAAGTTCTCCTCACCGACCGAGGCCGGGTCGGCGTCGGGAGCGGGGTTCAGGAAATCGATCGCGTACGGAACGCCGCCGCGCACGGCGAACTCCAGCGTGTTGAAGTCGTAGCCCAGCGCCTCGGTCAGCTTCAGGCAGTCCTGCAGGATCCGCTCGGCGAGCGCGGGCTCGATCGCGAGCCCGTCCCGGACGTAGCGGCGGACGTGGGGCTGCCTGGGGTCATAGCGCATCAGGTGGACGTCGCGCCGTCCGATGACGTAGCAGCGGAAGTACTCGTCGAAGAGGACCTCCTCCTGCAGCGTCATGACGTTCTGGCCCGAGGCCGCGTAGGCCGCGAAGAACTCCTGCGGGTTCTCCACGCGGTACACGCTCTTCCAGCCGCCGCCCGCGTAGGGCTTGAAGTACGCGGGGAACCCGACGTGGCCGAAGATCGCCTCCCAGTCGAGCGGGTATATCAGATTTGACATAGAGGCGGAGGTCGTGTCGGGAGGATGCTGGTTGGAGGGAAGGATCACGGTCCTGGGAACGGCGACGCCGATCGCGCGGGCGAGCACGTTGTTGAAGAACTTGTCGTCGGCCGACCACCAGAAGGGGTTGTTGACCACGATCGTGCCGTCCGCCGCGAATTTCTTCAGGATCGCCCGGTAGAACGGGATGTCCTGGCTGATCCGGTCGAGGACGAGGTCGTAGGTCCGCGGCGTCTCGAGGCTCACCCCGCCCACCCGGACCGGCTCGGCCTGGACTTCGCCTCCGCCGGCCGCGTTGATCCGGTCGATCAGCGCCAGCGGGAAGGTCCGCTCCTGCCCGAAGAGAACCCCGATCCGTTTCATAAGAACCGGCGATTATAGCCGTCGCTCCGGCTACGCTCGGGACCTGCGCCCTGCGGGCGCACCGGCGCGCGCGGCTCGCTCGGATGCGAGCTCGACCGCGCGCCTGGTCCCTCGCTACGCCTCCGCTCCCGCGGCGCGCGCCTCCTCCCTCCTCCGTCGGGAGACTACGCGCGCCGCGAACGAAGTGCGACAGTGCCGTTCGCTTAGCACCTCGGAAGCTTTTCCGTCGTCGGAGATAATCGGTTGGATCGGGGTCGGACAATTCGCATGGGGAACAGGAAGAAGAAAGGCGCTCCCAAAGGCGCTCCCGCTCCGGCCTCGGCCGGGCTCGGCCGGCGCTGGCGGCTGGCGCTCCTTCTCGTGGCGCTGACGCTTCTTCCCGCCGTCACCTTCTGGGGCGTTCGCGGCGACACGTTCATCACGTACGACGATCCCGAGTACGTGCCAGGCAACGACATGGTCCGACAGGGACTGACGTTGTCGGGCGTGCGGTGGGCCTTCACGACCGGGACAGGGGCCAACTGGTTCCCGCTGACCTGGCTTTCCCACATGGCGGACGTTTCTCTCTTCGGGCTGGATCCTTCCGGCCATCACACGACCAATCTGTTGCTCCATATCGCGAACACTCTTCTCCTCTTTCTTCTCTTCCGGAGGCTGACGGGCGAGGAAGACAAGAGCGCCTGGGTCGCCGCTCTCTTCGCGGTTCATCCGGCGCACGTGGAGTCCGTGGCCTGGGTCGCCGAGAGGAAGGATCTGCTCTCGGGACTCTTCTGGCTCGCGACCACCCTGGCCTACGCGTCCTGGGTGCGCCGCCGGGGCGCGGGCCGCTACGCGCTGATGCTCGCTTTCTTCGCCGCAGGTCTCATGTCCAAGCCGATGCTCGTGTCGCTTCCGCTGACGCTGTTGCTGCTCGACACCTGGCCGCTGGAAAGGCTTGGCGATGGCGGCAGCCTGCGGAGCCTCCTGCGGCTCACTTCCGCCGGCCGGCCGGGGCTCGTCCTGGAAAAGGCGCCTCTCTTCCTCATGGCCGCGGCGTCTTCCGTGGTGACTTTCCTGGTTCAACGCGCCGGTGGGGCCGTCCGGTCCCTGGAGGCCTTTCCTTTCCCGATCCGTGTCGCGAACGCCCTGGTGGCCTACGTCCGCTACCTCGGCATGCTGGTCTGGCCGCACAGGCTGGCGGTCTTCTACCCCCACCCCGGCGCTGCGCTCTCCGCAGCGCTGGCGATCGCGGCCGCCTGTTTCCTTCTGGCTCTGTCGGCGGCGGCTTTCGCCCTGAGGCGCAGGGCCCCTTATCTCTTCACCGGCTGGTTCTGGTTCCTCGTCACGATGCTGCCGGTCATCGGACTGGTCCAGGTCGGCTATCAGGCCCTGGCGGACCGTTACACCTACATTCCTTTCGTCGGGCTCTTCGTGGCGGTCGCCTGGGGGGTGCCGGCGCTCGCCCGGAGGTGGCGTCCGGCGAGGCTGGCCGTTCGCGCGGCGGCCGTCGTCTCCGTCGCCGCACTGGCTCTGGGCGCGGCCGCGCAAACGCGCTACTGGCGCAACAGCGAAACTTTGTACCTGCGCACCCTGGAAGTCACGAAGAACAATTCGACGATCGAAAACAACCTCGGGGATTTCTACAACGACGCCGGAAGGCCAGAGAAGGCCCTGCCGTATCTCACCGACGCCCTGCGAATCAAGCCCGACGGTCCGGAGATCCACAACAACGTGGGGCGCTCTCTCTACATGCTGGGGCGGTACGAGGAGGCCGAGCGGTATTTCCGCCGGGCCCTGAGCCTGAACCCTCAAGACCCGATCACCCTGAACAACCTCGCCCGGGTGCGGTTCGTCCAGGGGGACGTTCCCCGGGCCGTGCGGCTCTACCGCGCGACGGCGGCCAGGAAGCCCGACGCCGCGGATGTCCGGATGCGACTCGGGATCGCGCTCTTCCTCGAAGGCGACGCCTCGGGGGCGCGGGATCAGTTCGAGCGCGCATCGCGTGCGGCGCCGGGGAACCCGGAGTACCGGGCTCTGGCGCAGGGAGTTCCGGCGTTCGAGAGGGATCCCTTCGATCCGGCGGCGGATGTGCTGCGCCAGAGTCTGGCGGCGGCGCACCGGGAAGTAGGAACCGGTCTGCAGCGTCGCGGGAGTAACGCCGAGGCGCTGACCCACTTCCGCCGGGCCGTCGAGCTCGTCCCCGGCTCTTTCGGGGCCCATCTCGATCTGGGAGCCCAGCTGGTGCGGGGAGGCCATCTCGAAGAAGGGCAGGCGGAATTCCTGACGGCGCTGAAGATCGAGCCGGGATCGGCCCTGGCGCACACGGACCTCGGCTATGTCCTTTACCTGCGCGGGCAGCGCGGCGCCGCGATCGAGCACTATCGGGAAGCCCTGAGGCTTCAGCCCGGATTCCCCCTGGCTCAGGCGAACCTCGAGCTGGCGTTGGGCGCGGGATCGGGCGAAGGAAAACCGCCCGTTCGCCCCTAGCCCGGCCGCAGCGGCGGCCGGCGCTCCCGAGATCAGTCGCGGTCGATATCCGACAGGATTTCGCGGAGGGCGCGTTCCTGCGCGTCGTGCAGAAGGGCGAGACCGCGCCGGGCCAGAGCGAGCAGCTCGTCCAGCTGCGCCTGCGTAAACGGCCGCCGCTCGGCCGTGCCCTGGATCTCGACGAAGGCGCCGGAGGCCGTGCCGACGACGTTGAAGTCCACGTCCGCCTCGGAGTCCTCTTCGTAGGCGAGGTCGAGGACCGCCTGGCCGGCGCAGATCCCGACCGAGGTGCCGGCGACGAGCTCGCGAAGAGGCCAGCGCGAGATCGTCCCTTCGCGCGTGAGCCTGGCAACGGCCATCGCGAGCGCCACGCAGGCGCCCGTGATCGCGGCGCAGCGCGTGCCTCCGTCGGCCTCCAGCACGTCGCAGTCGAGCGTTATCGTGCGCTCGCCCAGCCCGCGGAGCTCCGTGACGCTGCGCATGGAGCGTCCGATGAGCCGCTGGATCTCGTGCGTGCGGCCGCCCTGCCGCCCGGCCGCAGCCTCTCGCGCCGAACGCGTGTGGGTCGCGCGCGGCAGCATGCCGTACTCGGCCGTCACCCAGCCGCTGCCCGTCCCCTTCAGGAACGCGGGGACCCGTTCCTCGACGGAGGCCGCGCACAGAACTCGCGTCGAGCCGAGCGAGATCAGCGCGGAGCCTTCGGCGTGCCGCTGCGCTCCCGGTTCGATCGAGACCGGCCGCATCTCCTCTGGCTTCCGTCCATCGGGTCGCGGAGTCGGGCTCAAGTCCTCACCTCGAAAGATCTTCCCACGTCGCCCGAAACTCCAGGTCCTGAAACTTGACACCTGACACCTGAAACCTGTCTTTCATGGCGCGACCTCGTTCCGCAGATAGGGAAGAGCGTGCGTCAGGTCCACGTGGCCGCCGAGGGTCTCCGCCGGCTCGCCGTTGACGAGGATGCGGACCCGCGTGGTGTCGGCGACGTTCTGGAGCACCGTGTCCACGAGCGCCGCCACGATCGCCAGCTCTTCCGAGGACCCAAAGGAGAGCCCCGCGTCCACCGCGAGGTCGAGCACGGCGATTCCGTCGGGGAGCAGGAAGGCGTTGCGAAGCTGGAGTTTCGCGGGCAGCGCCGCCGTCAAGCCGGGCCGCGTGGGCCCGCGCTGCACCTCCGCGAAGAGGGCCTTCAAGTACGCTTCCGGACTGGCGGGCCTGGCGATGTCCCGCTCCTCCGGGTGAAGCTTTCCGTCTTCGCCGCCCGGAAAGAAGACCGTGATCCGGACCGTCTGAGCGGGCGTCGCGGCCGGCGTCCCTCCTGCGGCCGGAGCGGCGGCCGGCGGCGCCGGCGTGACACGCAGGAAGGCGCGAACGCGCCGGCCTCGCGCGGCGGCGGCCCGCGGGCGCGTCACGAAGACGAGCGCCCCGACGGCGGCGAGCAGGGCCAGGAGGAGGACCGCGGCCGCGCGCCGTGTCATGGAGTGGGCGTCGGAGCCGGGGGGCCCCCCGCCCCGGGAGTCCGGGCCGGCCCGCCCGCCCTGCGCCGCTCGAAGTAGTGCCCGACGGCGCGGGCGACGGCGTCGGCGACGCTCTGCTGGAAGGCCGGGGAGCCCAGCTTCTTTTCCTCCTCCGGGTTCGAGATGAAGGCCGTCTCGACGAGAATCGCCGGCATCGTCGCTCCCACGAGCACGCGGAAGGGCGCCTGCTTGATGCCCCGGTTCTCCGTCCCGGAAACGACGTTCAGCTCCCGTTGCGCCTCGTCGGCGAGCTCGCTCGACTCCTTCAGGTGCGCCGCCTGGGCGAGGTCCCAGAGGATGAAATCGAGATCGGGATTGCGGGCCTCGGAACCGGGGGCGGCCGCGCCGGCGGCCGCCTGGGGCTGATTCTCGCGGCTCGCGACCTCCTGCGCGAGCTTGTCGGAGGCTTCGAGCGACAGATAGTAGGTCTCCGAGCCCCTGGCGCCGGCGGCGCGGGAAGAGTTGGCGTGGATCGAGAGGAAGAGGTCCGCCTTCTCGTGGTTGGCGACGGCCGTCCGATCGTCCAGAGAGATCGCGCTGTCGGAATCGCGAGTCAGAACGACGCGGCACGCGAAGAGGCGCGGCAGCGCCGCCGCCAGCCGCCGCGCGATCTGGAGAGTCGCGTCCTTCTCCATCAGGCCGGAGGGGCCGACGGCGCCCGTCTCGGAACCGCCGTGGCCGGGGTCGATCACGATCGTCGGCGGCAGGACCGCCGGCTGCGGGACGGCCGCGGGCGGGATCGCGCGGGCGGCAGCCGGTCGGCCGATCTCGACGACGAGCCGATCGGGAGAGGACAGAGGATAGGCGCGCGCAGTCGCCCCCTTTTCGCGGAATTCGATCAATGCCGTGTTCTGCGCGAAGCGTATGGACGCGACGAGCGGGTCGTCGTAGCGCCGCTCGCCGTAAGGCGGCACGACCTTCTGGTTGGGCCAGGTGATCTGGAACCCCGTGTCGGTCAACGCCGGCACGAAGCGCGCCGCGGCCGACTGGCGGATCACGATCTGCGTCGTGGGTTCGACGTGCACGACGGCGACGTCGAGTGTGAGAGGGACGATCCCTTCCGAGAGCGCCCAGGTCTTGCGGGCGGCGTCGTAGGCGCCCGTCGCGCCGATGAGGGGGAAGAGGATCTTCTCCAGGAAATCCGGGGGCGCGTAGAGCGCGCCTCCCACGGTCCGGGCGGGCCGCGAGATCGAGACGATCCGGGAATCGACCGGGACCTGCGTGGTGCCGGCGCCCACGACGACCTGATGCCCGCCCGAGGTCAGCGTGAGCACTCCGGTCGTAGCGTCGGCCGTGACTTCGAAGCCGAGCGCGCGGGCGGAGTCCGCGACGTGCAAATCCGCGCCGGCCATGCCGACGGAGTGCGCCTGGCCCCTCCACAGGATCGTCGCCGTATCCGCGGCGGCGAGCGGAGCCAGGAGCGTGGCAAAAGCGAGCGCCGCCGCGGCCCGCGCCGTCGCGGAAAACCGGGCGCTGCCCGCGCTCCCGAAAGCCGCGCGTCGGGTCGTCTCTGCCCGTATGACCAGGAATCGCAGAACGCTCCAAGTATAAGCACGCCGGCGGCCGCCGCCTCGGGCTCCGGCTCACAGAATTGAACCTTGTCCGAGTTCGTCGCCCCGGCGTCGGGCCCGCCTCCCTCGTCGGCACGCGACGGCCCTGCCGCAATACCAGAACCGGGCCGTCTCTTGTCGTTCGGTCGCATGGACAGCGAGGCACTTGATCCTCCGTGGTGTGCTCCCTCTCTCAAGC
>JAWOLE010000357.1:0-4409 GCA_033853815.1 Thermoanaerobaculia bacterium | reverse complement strand
CTCGTGATCGACCGCACGACGGCCTCGAGACTCGGCATCACGCCCCAGATGATCGACGACACGCTCTACGACGCCTTCGGCCAGCGGCCCGTCTCGACGATGTACACGCAGTTGAACCAGTACCACGTCATCCTGGAGGTCGCGCCCCAGTACTGGCAGAACCCCGACGGCTTGAAGTCGATCTACCTGAAGTCGACGAACGGCGACATGGTGCCTCTCTCGGCCTTTTCGCGCTACGAGACGGCGACCGCTCCTCTCGCGGTCAACCACCAGGGGCAGTTCCCGTCGGTGACGATCTCCTTCAACCTGCCGCAGGGCGTGGCGCTCGGCACGGCCGTGGACGCGATCGAGCGCGCGCAGGCGGAGCTCCGCCTGCCGGCGACGATCCGCGGGAGCTTCCAGGGGACGGCGCAGGCGTTCCAGGCCTCGCTCGCCAACGAGCCGATCCTGATCGCCGCGGCCCTGCTCGCCGTCTACATCGTGCTCGGCGTGCTTTACGAAAGCGTGATCCATCCTGTGACGATCCTCTCGACGCTCCCTTCGGCGGGCGTCGGGGCGCTCCTCGCGCTGATCGTGACCGGCAACGAGCTGACCGTGATCGCGCTCATCGGGATCATCCTCCTCATCGGCATCGTCAAGAAGAACGCGATCCTGATGATCGACTTCGCGATCGCGGCCGAGCGGGACGAGGGCAAGGGGCCGGAAGAAGCGATCTTCCAGGCCTGCCTGCTGCGCTTCCGACCCATCACGATGACGACGATGGCGGCCATGCTCGGCGGCCTGCCGCTCGCCCTTGGCGTGGGCACCGGGGCCGAACTCCGCCGCCCCCTCGGCATCTCGATCGTCGGAGGGCTTCTCTTCTCGCAGATGCTGACGCTCTACACGACGCCGGTCGTCTATCTCTACCTCGATCGGTTCCGGCTCCGGTGGCAGCGGATCCGGGAGCGGCACTTCCGCCGCGCCGCGCCGCAGCCGCGGGAGGCGTGATGGCGGAAGAGAGACTGGGCGATCGGGAACTGGGAGAAGAGTCCCCTGTTGAAATCCCGCAGTCCCCCAGTCCCCCAGTCCCCCAGTCCGCTAATCTGACCGCGGCAATCGTCGCGTTCTCGTTGTTTGCGCTCGCTACGGGATGCGCGGTCGGGCCGAACTACAAGAGGCCGCCCGCGGAGATCCCGGCCGCTTTCAAGGAGGCGGCCCCGCCCGGGTCTCCCGCGGCGGCGCCGGAGGCGTGGAAGCCGGCCGAGCCGAGCGACGAGGCGCGGCGCGGAAAGTGGTGGGAGGTCTTCGGCGACAAGGAGTTGAACACCCTCGAGGATGAAGTCACCGTCTCCAACCAGAACATCGCCCAGGCCGAGGCGCAATTTCGCGGCGCGCGAGCGGCCGTTCGGATCGTCCGCGCGGACTTCTTCCCGACCGTGACGGCGACCGCTTCCGTGACCCGATCACAGTCGCCGACGAGCAAGGCCGTCCCCGGCACACCCTCCGGTCCTGAGAACACCTACTCGCTTCCCGTGGACCTGTCCTACGAGTTCGACGTCTGGGGCCGCGTGCGAAGGAACGTCGAGTCGAGCGTCGCATCGGCCCAGGCATCCGCCGCCGATCTCGAGACGGTGAGGCTGACCATGCAGACGGAGGTGGCGCTCGACTACTTCGGGCTCCGCGGCCTGGACACCGAGAAGGACCTGCTCGACACCAACGTAGCCGCCTACGAGAAGGCCCTTCAGCTGACGGTGAACCGTTTCAACCAGGGCGTGGCGTCGGGGGTGGACGTCGCCGAGGCGCAGACTCTCCTCGAGACGACGCGGGCCCAGGCGACCGACCTTTCGGTGTCGCGGGCCCAGCTCGAACATGCCCTCGCGACGCTGACGGGCCACGCCGCTCCGGAGTTCTCGATCGCGCCGACGCCGGGCCTGTCGCCTCCTCCCGCGATCCCGGCGGGCGTGCCCTCCGAGCTTCTCGAGCGGCGCCCCGACATCGCGGGCAACGAGCGGCGGGTCGCGGCGGCCAACGCGCAGATCGGGGTCGCGATCGCCGCCTACTTCCCGCATCTCCTCCTCGCGGCCTCGGGCGGCTACGAAAGCTCGACCCTCGCCGATTGGTTTTCGCTCCCGTCCCGCTTCTGGTCGCTCGGTCCCTCGCTCGTCGCCATGCTCTTCGAGGGCGGAAAGCGGCGGGCCGTGACCGAGCAGGCGCGGGCCGGCCACCAGGCCGCGGTCGCGGTCTACCGGCTGAGCGTTCTGACCGCCTTCCAGGATGTCGAGGACAACCTCGCGGCGCTGCGCATCCTCGCCGACGAGGCGTCGCAGCAGCAAGCGGCCGTCGTTGCCGCGGACAAGTCACTCACGATCGCGCGCAACCGCTATCTCGCCGGCATCGCGACCTACTTGGAAGTCGTGACCGCGGAAGCCACGTTGCTTACCAACCAGCGGGTCGCCGTCGGGATCCAGGTGCGCCGCCTCACGGCCGCCGTCAACCTGATCAAGGCCCTGGGCGGAGGCTGGCGTACCTCCGAGCTTCCCTACGGCGGCGTGGCCGCAGCAGAGCCGGCTCCGGCGTCCAACCTTTCCGCAGGCAGCGCCGCTTCAGCCTCGACTTCCCGCCAGCCGAACTGAAGACTGAGCGGAAGGAGTCGGCGAGGGCAGAAACGTCGGAGGCGAGGGCGTCGGCGGTGCTGTCGGTCTCGGCGTTATCCCCTCGGGCGTCGGCGTCGGATAGACGCTTCGGACCGGCTGATTCGTGTTCCCGGTGCCCGTCACGACAACTCCCGACCCCGCCCCCACGCACGCGGCAAGACTGGCGGCCAAAGCTGCCACGGAAAGAGCCACAAGCTTTCTCCGCACGCGTTCAGTATAGGCGCGCCGATTCGTCCATAATTGGATCGGCTGCCCGTAGCTCAGCCCGGATAGAGCAACGGCCTTCTGAACCGAGCGGGATCGGCGCGAGGCACGAGCGTCCGATCACGCGACATGCGCCGGGTCCGCCCGGCGCAAACCCGTAGGTCGCGGCCCGCAGGGCCGACCTACGGCGCGCCTCTAAACGCCGCATCGTCCATAATTGAACCGGCTGCCCGTAGCTCAGCCCGGATAGAGCAACGGCCTTCTAAGCCGTAGGTCGCTGGTTCGAATCCAGCCGGGCAGGCCATATTTTCCAAGGGTTTCCGCTGGGCGATGCGGCAAAGGTTTTCGGGAGAGTTCAAAAGGAAGTTCAAACCGGTGTTCGAGACAGCCCCGGATAGCTAGCGAGAACACCGGAAAAAACGACCGAGAACACTCTTTTTCAACAGCTGCGGAAGTCGGCTCGGGGTGACTCCCGCCCATCCCCGGATCGGATCGAGATCGTATGAGAGACTAAGCAGCTGGAGATGGCCGGAAAGAATACGTTGGCGTGGCCCAGCCAACGTCCTCCTTTTGCGAATGAGCGGCACGCACAATAATCCCGGACAACGACCTGCGCGTGGCTGCCTGTCTTACAGCAATGAAGGGATATCTTCGACCAGCAGTGACCGGCGAAGCTTTCTTTCTGGGATGGCTTCGGCGGGATTGAGCGCGCTGGCATCTTCCAGCTTTGGACGGCTCATGTCGGCCTTCGCGCCGACACCGGTTCTCGCAAAAAGACGCCTGCTCGATGTGCATCATCACTTTGTCCCACGTTTTTACTTCTCAGCCAATCGCGAGCGAATTGCAGCGGTGGCGGGCGGTCGGATGCATCCCGCCTATGCGAGCTGGACCTCAGAGCAAGCACTCGCCGCGATGGACAAGGAGGGCGTCGCGACTGCAGTTCTTTCTCTCACAACGCCGGGTGTTTGGTTCGGCGACGCACGCGCGGCAGCCGAGACGGCGCGCCGAGTCAATGAATACGCAGCCGGCCTCATCCGACGTCATCCGAATCGCTTCGGTCTCTTCGCTGTCATTCCACTCCCGGATATCGAGAGCAGCCTGCGCGAGATCGAGCATGCGTTCAGCTCGCTCAGGACCGATGGTATCGGGCTCATGACGAGTTACAGCGACAGATGGCTGGGGGACGCCAGCTACCAGCCAGTCTTTGAGGAGCTCAACCGACGCAAGGCGGTCGTATTCGTGCATCCCACTACGGGGTTGTGCTGTCGCACGTTGCTGCCAGACGTCAATCCCATCATGCTCGAGATACCTCAAGACACGACTCGGGCGGTGGCCAATCTGCTTTTCTCCGGCACGTTTGCGAAGTGTAAAGACATACGTTTCATCTTTTCGCACGCGGGTGGAAGCGTGCCGATGATGGTCGGCCGGATGCGCCAATACGCGCCTGCCAATATTGGCGACTGGGCGCCCAACGGAATCGAACACGAGCTCAGACGCCTCCACTACGATATCGCCGGTACTGCATACCGACCGGCCATTGCCGCCCTCACGAGCCTTGTCCCAACCACCCAG
>JAWOLE010000356.1:0-4420 GCA_033853815.1 Thermoanaerobaculia bacterium | reverse complement strand
GCGGCGAGCCCGCCGCGCGCGAGATGAGCGACATCGACGCCGTGTAGGCGAATCCGTTGAAGAAGATCACCAGAAACGGGACGCCCACCCAGTAGTTCTCCACGATCGCGAACACGATCGCCCCGAGGAAGTAGACGGCCAGCAGGATCTCGGCCGCGAGCGAGAAGTTCCCCGGCGCGCGGTACTTCTTGCTCCTCCATTCCCCGCTGCCTCCCTCGATGCCGAACTTGGGCGTGCGGCGGAATTCCGTCTTGCGGTTCGACAGCGCCTCGAGCACCGCGTGGACGTTGTTCAGGGACAGTCCGATTCCGAGGGACAGGAGGAGCGGCATGCACCGCAGCGTCTTCTTCCAGTCCCGGCCGATCTCCCGTTGCGAGGAGATGTAGAACGCGATGAAAGAAAAGGTGGCGCCGAAGAAGAGCGGGAAGTCGAGGATGATGATGCGCTGCCATCCGATCTGCTTGCGAATGATGATCGCGGGAACGATCAGCAGGGCGAGCAAGACGACCAGCAGGTGCGAAAAGTTGTTGGTGAGGTGGAAGAAGGCCTCCACCTTCACCTTCCAGGGGTAGTCGCTCTTGAAGATCGCCGGCAGGAGCTTGCGGCCCGTCTGGATGGAGCCCTTCGTCCAGCGATGCTGCTGCGACTTGAAGCCGTTCATGTCCACGGGCAGCTCGGCCGGCGCGGCGACGTCCTTCAGGTACACGAACTTCCAGCCGGCGAGCTGCGCCCTGTAGGAAACGTCCAGATCCTCGGTCAGCGTGTCCGCGTTCCAGCCGCCGATCTCCTCCAGGCAGCTGCGGCGCCAGATCCCGGCCGTGCCGTTGAAGTTGAAGAAGCGCCCGGAGCGGTGTCGCGCCGTGTGTTCGATGACGAAGTGGCCGTCGAGGAAGATGGATTGGATGCGGGTCAGCAGGGAGAAATCCCTGTTCAAATGCTCCCAGCGCGCCTGGACCATGCCAACGCGCGGATCGGAGAAGTAGGGGAGGGTTTCGCGCAGGATCTCGGGCTGCGGAACGAAGTCCGCGTCGAAGATCAACAGGTACTCGCCCCGGGCGACCTCCAGGCCGACCTGCAGCGCTCCAGCCTTGTATCCCTGCCGGTTCGCGCGTGTCCAATGGACGATGTCGTAGCCGAGGGCCTGATAGCGGGCGATGACCTGGCGCGCGACCTCCTTCGTCTCGTCCGTCGAGTCGTCGAGCACCTGGATCTCCAGCAGCTCGCGCGGGTAGTCCAGGGCCGCGACCGCCCGGATCAGACGCTCGACGACGTAGACTTCGTTGTAGATCGGAAGCTGGACGGTGACGCGCGGCAGGACCGCCAGGCTGCCGGCCGGACGGGGGACGTCGCGGCGATGCCGGTAATACAGGCGAACCATCATGGCGCGGTGGGTCCCGTACATGGCCAGGAGCGCCAGCACGACGTAGTAGGCGACGAGCGTCGCCACCCGCGCGGTCTCACCGGACATGGTGCTGGATCTCCTCTTTCACGCCGTTGGGTCCTCCTCGTTGCTGCCGAGGCCGTCGCCGTCGGCTTCCTGTTCGTGCGGGATGCCAGGATCCAACTCGTGCCGTACCTTATCCTCTTCCTGGCCGGCGCCGCCATCTCCCTCGTGGCTGCGAGAATCTTATCCGCATCGCGCCCCGGTTTCCTCCTGCTGTGCGCGGCGCTTCTGCGAGCGACGCTGCTCGCGCGCGCCCCGGACCTCTCCGACGACGTGTTTCGCTACCTCTGGGACGGGCGGCTGGCGGCCGGAGGAATCTCCCCCTATGCGTTCGCCCCCGAGGATCCCGCCCTGGCGCGTGTGGCGCCCGCGCTCGCCTCCCGGGTCGCGCACCGCGATGCACGAACGGTCTATCCGCCGGTCGCCCAGGCGGCCTTTCGAATCTTCGGTTCCCGAGGGCATCTCCTTGCATGGAAGTCCTTTGTGGCCGCGGCCGACCTCTCGGTTGTAGCGCTTCTGGCTTCAAGCGGCGGGCCGGGGGCGGGTTTCGCGGCGGCTCTCTACGCCTTTCACCCGCTACCGGTGACCGAAACGGCGGGAGAAGGGCATGTGGACTGCCTCGGAGTCGCGTTGCTGCTCGCCTCTCTCTCGCATCTGGCTCGTGGCCGGCGCGCGCTCGCCGGCGTCGCGTTTTCGATGTCCGTCCTGACGAAATACGTCTCCCTCGCCGCGGTGATCCCCCTGTTCCGCAAGGGACGTTGCAAGTTCCTCGCCGCCTTCGCGCTATTTGCTCCGGTTCTCTGGTTCGGCGCCTGGCGGCCCGGGGCGTCTCCGGCCGCGGGGCTCGGAGGTTACGCGATGCGGTGGGATTTCAATTCGCCGCTCTACGGAGGAGCCGTGAGCGTGATGGACGCCTCCAGGCTGCCCGAGAAGGCAAAGGATGCTTTCATCGCATGGAAGGCGCGGTGGAACGATCCGCCGTGGACCCGGGAAGTCTTCCCCTACTTCTATTCGGCGTTCTTCGCCCGGGTGTTGCTGGCCCTGCTGCTCGCGATCGCGCTCGTCGCCGCCGCGCTCGCAACCCGGGACCTGGAAGCGGGCGTCTTTGCGAGCCTCGCGGCCCTGCTCCTGTTTTCGCCGACGCTCTACCCCTGGTATCTGCTCTGGATTCTTCCCTTCGCGGCGAAGAGGCTCGAGCCGGCCTTCCTCTTCCTCTGCTCCTGCGCGCCGATCTCCTACGCTCTTCTCTATCCGCTGCCGGGCGTTTCGCGAGGGCTCGTGCTCGCGTGCGAATTCGTTCCGTTCGCGGTCCTGCTCGCCTGGACCCTCGGTTCGGCTACCCGGAGAGCTTCCGCGTGAGCGAGTTCGCGCGCTACCGCGCCGTGGTCGCCTACGTGGGGACGCATTTCCACGGCTGGCAGATTCAGAGAAACGCGCCGAGAACCGTGCAGGCGGTCCTGGAGACGGCGCTCGCCCGGTTTGCCGGAGGCAGGCCGCGGGCGGTCGCCGCGGGGCGGACCGACTCGGGAGTCCACGCCGACGGCCAGGTGGCCCATTTCGACTTGAACGAGGCCCGCGAGCCCCGCCGGGTCCGCGACGGCGTCAACGCGCTGCTCCCCTGGGACGTGCGGCTCCTGGAAGTGGACAGGGCTCGCGAGGACTTCCATGCGCGGCGCGACGCGGTCTGGAAGGAGTACCTCTATCGCTGGAGCCGCGCGGCCGTCGTCCCCCCGCGCGACGCCCTCTTCGTCGCCCCGATCTCGGCGCGCGCCGACGCGAAAGCGATGCGGTCGGCGGCGAAGGCGCTCCCCGGAAAGCGGGATTTCGGCGTCTTCGGGGTCCGGCTTGCGGCGGGGGAGACCTCCGTGCGGAGGCTCCATGCCGTCCGCGTCGAGGAAGCGGGGGACGAGATCCGCGTCCTCTTCCGGGGCGACGCTTTCCTTCGCGGCATGGTCCGGTCGATCTGCGGAGTGCTCGCCGACGTTGGCAGGGGAAGAGTCGGGCCGGAGCGAATCCGGGAGCTCCTCGACACGGGAGACCGGCGGCTCCTCTCGCAAAAGGCGCCGGCCCGCGGCCTGACGCTCCTCCGGGTGCACTATGACGAATTGATTCATTGAATCATTGATCCATTGGACCATTGGTGCTTCATTTTTGGGCAATGAGGCAATGATCCGATGGATCAATGAGCCAATTCCTTCTAAACTGAACCCGTGATCGATCTGGACAACCTGGCCTCTCCGGGAACCCAAGAGCGGCGCCTCGTCGAGGAAATCGACCTCGCGCGGCTGCCCCGCCACATCGCCATCATCATGGACGGCAACGGGCGCTGGGCCCGCCAGCGAGGCTCCCCGCGGGTGGAAGGGCATCGCGCCGGGATCGCCTCGGTCCGGGAGGCCGTCGAGACGTGCGCGCGCCTCGAGCTCGACGCGCTGACGCTCTACGCCTTCTCGGTGGAGAACTGGAAGCGGCCGCGCTTCGAGATCGTGACGCTCATGTCCCTGCTGAAGGAGTACCTGAACCGCGAGCTCGGCAATCTCCTGAAGAACGACATCCGCTTTCGCGTCGTCGGGCGGATGAACGAGCTCGACGCCTCGGTCCAGAAGGAGCTCTCCAAGGGGCTCGCGGCGACCTCCTCCTGCCGCGGCATGACATTCAACATCGCCCTGAACTACGGCGGCCGCACCGAGATCGTCGATGCCTGCCGCTCGCTCGCCAACGACGTGGCGTCGGGAAGGCTCGCCCCGGAGCAGATCGATGAGGAGACCCTCGGATCGCGTCTGGGCACGGCGGGTCTGCCCGACCCGGACCTGCTGATCCGCACGAGCGGCGAGATGCGGATCTCCAACTTCCTTCTCTGGCAGATCGCCTACAGCGAGATCTGGGTCACGCCGACGCTCTGGCCCGACTTCCGCAAGCGCCACCTCTTCGAGGCGATCCTGGATTTCCAGAAGCGGGAGCGCCGCTACGGCGGGGTCA
>JAWOLE010000355.1:0-3450 GCA_033853815.1 Thermoanaerobaculia bacterium | reverse complement strand
TGCAGCTCGCCGAGAAGTTCGGCCGGCCGATCCTCTCCTTCGTGGACACGGCCGGCGCCTACCCCGGCATCGACGCCGAGGAGCGCGGGGAGGCGGAGGCGATCGCCGTCAACCTGAAGGCGATGGCCGCTCTTCGCGTTCCGATCGTCGTGACGGTCACGGGAGAGGGAGGATCCGGAGGGGCCCTGGGCCTGGCCATAGGGGACCGGGTCCTGATGATGGAGCACGCGGTCTATTCGGTGATTTCCCCGGAGGGCTGCGCCGCGATCCTCTGGAAGGACGCGTCGCGCAAGAGGGAGGCGGCCGAGGCGATGAAGATCACGGCCCGGGACATGAAGGATCTCGGAGTCATCGACGAGATCATCCCGGAGCCCCCGGGCGGGGCGCACGCCGATCCCGCAGGCGCGATCGCCTCGGTCGGCGAAGCGGTCGAGCGCCACCTGCGCGAGCTCTCCGGCCTCAGCCCCGAGGAGATGCGCGAGCGGCGGTACAGGAGATTCCGGGCCCTCGGAAGGATCGAGACGGCCGCCCGTCCGTGAGCGGAGTTTCCATGAGCGGCCGGAGACGGCTGGAGATCATCGTGCTGGTCTTCGGCGCGCTGTTTCTTGCTGTCGTCGTCTACTCCTTTCGGCCGGGCCGCCGTCCCGTCGCGGGCCCGGCGACCGACGCCCTCCCGCGCCCCCCGTCCGGGGAGTCCGAGCAGCCGATGACCGTTTCCAGGGGCTTCGACTACACGGAGACCATCGGCGGGAAGCCGCTCTTCCGCATCCAGTCGGAGCGCACGGTCGGCTTCGGTCCGGCTGCCGGCCTCGTGCCCGACACGTACGCTCTCGAGCAGGTTTCCCTGACCCTCTACCCGGAAGACGGTTCTCCCGTGACCGTCCACGCCGAGAAGGCCCAGTACGACCAGCGGACCAACGAGGCGAAGCTCTCGGGCAACGTGCGCTGGACCGACGAGAGAGGCGCGCTGGGGGAGACCGCCAGCGTGGAATTCCGCCCCGCGCAGCGCCTGCTCGTCGCGCCCTCCTCCGTCCACTTCGCCCGCGGCACGTTCAACGTGGAAGCGCGTTCGGGCCGCTACGACGTATCGCGCCGGGAGCTCGCGCTCGAAGGCCCGGTGCACGGCTCCGGAACCGGCGAAGGCAGCGGCGGGCTCTCCGAGATCGCCGCCGACGGAGCAGTCTACAGGCGGGAGGAAGGCGTCATCGAGCTCCAGGGGAAAGTCTCCGGCGCGTCGCGCTCGGGAGACCGGATCGCGTGCGACCGGATGGTCCTGAAGACCGAGCAGGAGGGAAATCGCTTCGAGTGGGCGCGGGCGGACGGGAATGTCCAGGGCGTTCTCGGCCCGGCCACGGGCGGCGCAGGCACACCATCCCGGCCGTCCGCCGCCGAGCGCCGGTACTCGGGAGACCAGGCCGCCCTTCTCTTCGCGTCCGATGGATCGGTCCGGTCGCTCTCGCTCACGGGCAAGCCCGCGCACGTCGAGGAGAGCGACCGCAAGGTGGACGCCGACGCGATCGACGTGGCCTTTCAGGGAGGGCGCGCGTCCTCGGCTCAGGCGCGCGGCAACGTCCGCCTGGCGTCCCCCCGGGACCGCGCCCAGTGCTCGAGCGCGTCCCTCGCGTTCTCGGCCGGCGGCGAGGTCGAGACGCTCGAGCTTTCCGGAAACGTCCGGACGGAAGGGGAGGGGAGGTCGGCGCGCGCGGAGAAGGCGGTCGAGCTGCCGGCGCGTGGTCTCTGGATCCTGACCGGGGGCGCGGAGGGCTCGGCCACCGCCGAGAGCGAAGGCTCGCGGGTTTCGGCCGCCCGCATCGAGATCGACCGGAACCATCGCACCCTCGACGCTGAAGGCAACGCGCGCGCCGCCTTCGTGCCCGGCGAGTCCAACCGGAAAGCCCCGACCCTCGTGGGAGACCCCACGAAGCCGACCTACGGCAAGGCCGCCCGCATGGCCTTCGACGATGGCAACCGCGTCGCCTCTCTCTCCGGAGGGGCGACGCTCTGGCAGGGCGCTTCCTCCCTGTTCGGGGACGACGTGACCCTGAACGATTCCGAGCGCACGTTGGTCGCGGTGGGCCACACCCGCACCGTTATCGCGCCCGAGCCGGGATCCGCGACGCGAGGGGGAGGGCCCCCGGCCCGGGAGCCCTCCGTCGTGACGGCGCGGCGCGTCCTCTACCGGGAAGCGGAAGGCACGGCCGTCTTCGAAGGGGATGTCACCGTCAACCGCGGGCCGTGGCGGGCGACCGCGCAGAAGGCGACCGCGTTCTTCGGCGCCGAGCGCAAAATCGAGCGCGTTGAGATGACAGGGGACGTCTCGCTCGCCGATGCCTCGGCGGGCCGCACGGGCAAGGCCGATCGCGCCCTGGACTGGCCGCAGACGGAGAAGACCGTCCTCGAGGGCAAGCCCGCCTGGGTCACGGACGCCCAGGGCAACCGCGTCTCCGGCGCCTCCCTGACGATCACCGACGGGGGTCGCACCGTCGAAATCACCGCGCCGGAAGGGGGCAGAACCGAGACGATTCACAAGACCCGTCCGGGAGGCCCGGGGGCCACGGGGGGCTCGAGCCCGTCGGCCGGCCGTATGCCATGAGCGAGGCCCCCGCCATCGCTGCCGCGCGGCCCCTCCTCGCCGCCGAGGGACTCGTGAAGACCTACGGCGGTCGGACCGTCGTCCGCGGGGTCTCGCTCCAGATCGCCGGCGGAGAGATCGTGGGCCTGCTCGGACCCAACGGAGCCGGAAAGACGACGACCTTCTCGATCGTCGTCGGACTGGTCAAGCCGGACGCGGGCGTCGTGAGGCTGCAGGATCGCGACCTGACGGATCTGCCGATGTATCGGCGTGCCCGCGCCGGCATCTGCTACCTGCCCCAGGAGCCCTCGGTATTCCGCAAGATGACGGTGGAAGAAAATCTGTTCGCGATCCTGGAGACTCTCGATCTCTCGCGCGGAGAGCAGCAGGAGCGGGCCGAGCGGCTGCTCGAGGAGTTCGGCTTGACCGCCCTGCGCACGCACCGCGCGTACACGCTCTCCGGAGGCGAGCGCCGCCGCGTCGAGATTGCCCGCAGCCTGGTGGTCTCTCCAGACTTTCTCCTCCTGGACGAGCCGTTCGCCGGAATCGATCCGATCGCGGTGCTGGAAATCCAGTCGATCGTGCGGCGTCTGGTCTCCAAAGGCATCGGCGTCCTGGTCACGGACCACAACGTCCGCGAGACTTTGTCCATCGTGGACCGCGCTTATATAATCAACGCCGGCGAGATATTACGGGCGGGCACGCCCCAGGCTCTATCGAGCGACGCCGTCGTCAGGAAGATCTATCTCGGGGAGGGCTTTCAGCTGAGCTGAAACGCGATGACTCGGAAAGGGCGGTTCAAATCTTCGGGAATCCGAGCCGGCCGCGCAGGCGGCTGAGGAAGCCCGCGGCAGCACGCCATGGCCTTGGAACAGAAG
>JAWOLE010000354.1:0-8240 GCA_033853815.1 Thermoanaerobaculia bacterium | reverse complement strand
GTCGGCGCCGGGTGCACGCCCGGCGGATGTTCCGCGACGACGACGGAGGGTTCTGGGATCGCGAAGTCGCCCGGCGCGGTGGTGCTCATGAGCTCTGCTTGACCTCCTGGGCAGGCGGGGTCCCCGCGGGCGCGGGGGCGGGCGGGCTCGGCGCCGGCGCCTGCTCCGCCAGCCATTTCTGGAACTCCTCGGGCGTCTCGACCGTCACGAAGCCCTTCATCCGGTAGTGGCCGAGCCCGCACAGCTCGGCGCAGGCGATCTCCCAGTGGCCGACGCGCGTCGCGTCGAACCAGATCCGCGTGGACATGCCGGGCACCGCGTCCTGCTTGACGCGGAATTCCGGCAGGAAGAAGGAATGGATGACGTCCTTGGACCGCAGCGTCGCCACGACCGGCCTGCCGACCGGGAAGTGGAGCTGGTTCAGGGTCACGATGTCATCGGCGGTGCCGAATTTGCCGTCCGGCCCGGGGTAGCGGATGTTCCAGGCGAACTGCTCGGCCGTGATCTCGATCTCCATGGCGTCGTGAGGCAGCTGCTGCTTGATCTCCGCCCAGGCGCGCCGCGAGAGAAGGGCCAGCACGACACAGATGAAGGCCGGGATGATCGTCCAGGTGACCTCGAGGCGGTTGTTGCCGTGGGTGTAGCGGGCCCTCCGCCCCTCGCGGTGCCGGTACCGGAAGATGAAGAAGAGCAGGAGGAACTCCACCACGACGAAGATCGTCCCGGTGATCCACAGGATCAGGTGGAAGAGCCCGTCGATTTTGCCGCTGTAGCTCGAGACCCCTTCGGGCAGATGAAGCCAGAAGGGCAGGGCCGACCCCGCGGCGGGAACCGCCGCCAGTGCGAGCGCCAGAAGCGCCGCCCGGAAGGTGTTTCGTCCGCAGCCCCCGCCCGGGGCAGACGAGAACTCTCTCAAAACGCCCGGATTCCTATCCTTTGAACGAGAAGTCCACGGTCTTCGTCTCGGAGCCCGAAACCGTCACGTTCTGGTCCTGGGCGCCATATTTCTCCTGCCAGGCCTCCAGCACGTAGTTGCCGGGCGGAAGGCCCTTGATCTCGAAGGTCCCCTGATCGTTGGTCGTCGCGAAGAAGGGGTGGTTGAAGACGCCGCAGTAGGCCCCCATCCACTTGTGCACGTCGCACTTGAAGCGGACGGGGAACTCGGGCTTGTCAAACTTCTTCGTCGTCTCCATGTTCTGAAACGGCTGTCCGACGTTGAACTCCGCGTTGATCTTGGGAAGAGCATGGATGTTGTGGAGCGTGCCGTCGCTGTTGACGATCTTCAGGGGCTGCCCGGCCATGATTCCGAAGATGTGCGGATGGTACTGGCACCCCTTCTGGTCGAGCGTCACCGGGGTCGTCGGAGGCGGGTAGTTGCCGGTCACGCCCTCCTTGACGTAGACCAGCACCCACTCGAGGGTCCCGTTGGGATTGACGACGACGTCCTGGGTGTAGACAGGCTCGGCGTGCGCGCTCTTGCAGTACGCGTCGGCGTCCATCTTGATCTGCTCCTTGGCCGGAGCGGTCCCGGCGAAGGTCACCTTGCCGGTGATCGTGGCGCCGCCGGCCGCGGGAGCCGCAGCGGGCGCCGCGGAGGTGGCGGCCGGAGCGCTCGCCGCCGTCGTGGCGGCCTGCGGGGGAGGGGCCTCCTCTTCTTCCTCCTTCTTGCCTCCGCAGGCGGAGAAGGTCAGAACGAAGGCCAGGGAAAGCAGAACGTAGGACATCCGCTTGAACATCTCGATTCCCTCCGAGGTCGCCCAATCTTCCGAGCCCCGACTCCGCCCGTGCCACCCGGCACGCCGCGCGCCAGGACGAGTGAAACGCGAAACGCGCGGATCATATAGAAGCGAAGCGTCCCTTTCAAGACGAAGCCTGGAGTTCTGCTAACGTGTTGGCACAAATGCTTGCGACGACCCTCGAGGCTCGGGACCTGACCAAGGCGTTCGCCGGACCGCCGCTCTTCTCCCGCCTCTCCTTTCGCGCGGAGAAAGGGCTCGTTGCGGTCAAAGGGCGCAACGGGAGCGGGAAGACGACGCTCTTGAAGATCCTCGCCGGGCTGGCGCATCCCAGCTCCGGTTCGGTCTCCGTCCGCCGCGGCGAGAAGGAGCTCGTCGGCGACGATCGCCGCCTGGCCGTGGGCTGGTCGGGGCCGGACCTCGCGTTCTACGAGGATTTTTCGGCGCTGGAGAACCTGCGGTTCTTCTCCCGCGCGGCCGGCCGCCCGGCCGCCGACCCGGACCTCCTGCGGAGCCTGGAAGAAGTCGGCCTAGCCGGGGCGCTCGACCGGCGCGTGGGCGCCTTCTCCACGGGGATGAAGCAGCGGCTGAAGATCGTCTTCTCGTTTCTCTTCGATCCTCCCGTGCTGCTCTTGGACGAGCCCATGATCGGGCTCGACGCTGAGGGCCGGTCGATCGTCGAGAGGCTCGTGGCCGCCCGCCGGCGCGGCGGCCTCGTCGTGCTCGCCTCGAACGACCCCCGCGACTTCGCCAACCCCGACCAGGTTGTCGAATTGGGAAAATGACGGCTTCCAAGTTCCCCCAGTCCCCCAGTCCCCCAGTCCCCCAGTCACTCCCTGACTGGGAGACTGGGAGACGGGGAGACGGGGGGAGTCGAACGACCAACTCTCTCTCAAGGGCGTGGGCCATCTGCGCCAAGGACGCGGCGCAGGAGCTGCGTCGGCGAATCGCGATCGCCTCCATCTTCTTCTTCGCCGCGACCTCGGTGACGCTGGTCTCCTTCGCCGTGGGGCCTTTCGGGCTGCCGCTGGAAGCCCGCGACAGGGTGTGTTCGGCCCTCCTCTGGATCATCCTCTTCTTCTGCGCCGCGACGGGGCTGCCGCGGGCCTTCGTCCGCGAGGAGGAGACGGGCACGGCGTTCGCCCTGCGCAAGGTGGCTCCGGCGTCTCTGACGCTCGCCGGGAAGACCCTCTTCAACTACATCCTCTTCCTGGCGATCGCCGCGGTCACCGTTCCGGCGTTCGCGATCCTCCTCGAGTGGCGCCTCCCTTCGGCGGGGGCTCTCGCCGCGGTGCTCGTCCTCGCGGGCTACGGCCTCTCGGTCGTCTCGACGTTCCTCGCGGCCCTCGTCGCCCGCGCGTCCCAGAAGAACGTCCTCTTCGTGGTGATCTCCTTTCCCCTGCTGCTGCCGCTGCTTCTCTCGGCCATCGCGGCCACGGTCGAGGCCGCCGCGGGGCCGGTCCCCGCGACACCGCTGCGCGTCATCGTGGCCTACGACGGCGCGGCCACCTGCGCGGCGTATCTGCTCGCCTCCGCGGCGTGGGAAGATTAGCCGCCATGATCCTCGAGGGCTTCGATTCTCCCAGTCCCCCAGTCCCCCAGTCCCCCAGTCAGGAGCGGACTGGGAGAGCGGGAGACTGGGAGACTGGGGGATGGAGATGAAAGCGCTGAAGTTCCTTCTGCTCCCTTACATGGCGGCGGTCGTCGCCGGGGCTTTTCTCTGGCCCGCCCCCGCCCAGGGTTTCATCGGCGAATCCTCGAGGATCGTCTTCTTCCACGTCCCCTGCGCCTGGACGGCGGCCCTCGCCTTCCTCGTCGCCGCCGGCTATTCGATCGCCTACCTCGCGCGGCGCGATCCCCGGCACGATGACGTCGCCGCGGCCGCGGTGCGGATCGGTCTGCTCTACGCGGTGCTTGCTCTCGTGACCGGCTCGCTCTTCGCGAAGATCATGTGGGGCTCCTACTGGAACTGGGATCCCCGGGAGTCCTCCTTCCTCCTGCTGATCTTCCTCTACGCCGCCTATCTCTTCCTGCGGGCGGCCGTCGAGGACCCGGAGCGCCGGGCGAGAATGTCGGCCGCCTACGCCCTCTTCGCGGCCGTCCTGATGCCCTTCCTCTTCTTCGTCGCTCCCCGGGTCACGGCTTCCCTGCATCCCCAGACCGTCATCAATCCCCAGGGGAAGATCCTGATGGACGCTCCGACGAAGACGGTCTTCTTCGGGGCCCTGATCGGATTCACGGGCCTCTTCTTCTGGATGCTGTCCCTCGAGACCCGCGTCGCCCGCTTGCGCCGCGCCGAGCTTCGGGAGGACGCCAGCCCCTAGTCCGATCCGGGTCCGGAACGCTCCAGAGCATGTCCAGCACCGATCATTTCGATCTCGTCGTCATCGGCTCCGGGCCGGCCGGGGAGAAGGGAGCGGCCCAGGCCGCCTACTTCGGCCGGAGGGTCGCGCTGGTCGAACGCGCCCCTTCGGTCGGCGGCGCTTCGGTGCACACGGGAACGCTCCCCTCCAAGACCCTGCGCGAGACGGCCCTCTACCTGACGGGTTTCCGGCGTCGGGAGCTCTACGGGATGAGCCTGCGGCTCGACCGCAAGAAGAGCCTCCGCCAGCTCGTTCACCGGCTGCAGGACGTCGTCAAGGAGCAGACGCGCCAGATCACCCGGAACCTCGAGCGGCATCGTGTCCTCCTCGTCGCGGGCTCGGCCCGCTTCGAAGATTCACGCACTGTCGAGGTTCTCGACGCGAAGGGCGAGATCGCGCGGCGCCTCTCCGCCGACTACTTCCTGATCGCGACCGGGTCCTCGCCCATCCCTCCCCGCGGCATCGCGATGGGCGACCCGGACGTCGTGGACAGCGATCGCATCCTGGAGCTCGACCGCATCCCCCGGTCCATGACGGTCGTCGGCGGCGGCGCGATCGGCACGGAGTACGCGTGCCTCTTCGCCGCCCTCGGCACGCGCGTCACTCTCGTGGAAGGACGGGGCCGCCTCCTCGCGGGCGTGGACGAGGAGCTCTCCGACGCCCTGCGAGTCTCGCTCGAGCACATGGGCGCCGAGGTGCTCTTCGGCGACGCGGTTGAGTCCGTCGAGCGCCTGCTCGGCCGGCGCTCCAACGCGCTGGCACTCAAGTTGAAGTCGGGCCGGAAGCTGCGCGCCGACAAGGTGCTCTTCTCCGCGGGCCGCGCCGGCAACACGAAGGGGCTGAACCTCGAGGCGGTGGGGGTCGGGCTATCCGAGCGCGGCCACGTCCTCGTCAACGAGCACTTCCAGACGAGCGTTCCCCACATCTACGCGGCCGGGGACGTCATCGGCTTCCCGGCGCTGGCCGCGACCTCGATGGAACAGGCGCGGGTCGCGATGTGCCACGCGTTCCACATCGCCTACAAGACGGCGGTCTCGCCGTACCAGCCTTACGGGATCTATTCGATTCCAGAGATCTCCTCGATCGGTCCCTCCGAGCGCCAGCTCAAGGAACAGGGGGTCGCCTACGAGATCGGGCGCGCGCGCTTCGAGAACAGCGCCCGCGGCCAGATCGTGGGAGAGACCGAGGGCTTCATCAAGCTCCTCTTCGACCCGGGCACGCGGCGCCTGCTCGCGGCGCACATCCTCGGAGAGGGCGCGACGGAGCTGATCCACATCCCGATGCTCGTGCTCTCCTGCGCCGGCTCGATCGACGTCTTCATCGACGCCGTCTTCAACTTCCCGACCCTGGCCGAGAGCTTCAAGTACGCTGCCTACGACGGCCTCCAGCGCCTCGCAAGGCGGCAGCCGAAGCATTGAGCCTGATTCGACGCGAGGCTCCGTCGCTGCCTGCAACCTGGTCGGAAAGTCCCGGTGGCGGGCGGCCGGCTCTCTGGGGAGCCCGGTGATGCAGCGGATTCGGGCACGGGCTTTGGCCTCCGACCCACACGGAGCCACCACCTGGGCCCTGAGCGGCCGGCCGCGGGAATTTCCCCGCTTCTGATGCATTTGCATCACGCGACGGCTGGGCGAAGTTGATTTCCTAGTCGCGTCAAGGGAAACTCTTAACCGTGAGTAGCCTCGCCTTTCTCGCAACCGTCAACGTGGTCATCTGGGCCGGGCTGTTCTTCTACCTCTGGCGGCTCGACCGCCGGATTTCGGCCCGGGAGCGGGAACGATGAAAAAGGGATACTGGGTCGCCGCGGGGTTCGCGCTGGTCTTCGTGGGTCTGGGCGTCACGGCCTTCCAGAAGACGCTGACCCCCTACGTCAGCTTCGAGGACGCGCGCCGGGCGCGGGGAGCCGTGCAGGTCATGGGGAGCCTGGACAAGGCGAGCGACCAGTACGACACCGCCCGCCAGGAACTGCGATTCGACCTGGTGGACGCGAGCGGACACCGGATGCCGGTGACCTACCGCGGCATCCGGCCCGGCAACTTCAAGGACGCCATCTCGATCGTGGCGATCGGGCCCTACCGCGACGGCCACATCGAGGCCGAGAAACTCCTGGTCAAGTGCCCCTCGAAGTACCAGGGAGCGGAAGTCGAAAAGTCCTACTCCTCGGCGCCTAAACCCGCCGCCGCGCGGAGCTAGCCATGTACTTCTGGCCGGGCGTCGTGGCCCTCTGGGGGGCCCTGCTGGCGGGACTCGCCTCCATCGTCTTCTATTTCCGTGCCGAGCGGGGACACGCCGAAGCGCTGCCCCTCGCGCGCAACACGTACACCGCCTTCGCCACGTGCATCGTCGCGGCCGCGGGCACGCTCATGGCGTTGATCCTCCAGCACCGCTTCGACGTCTCCTACGTCAACGCCTACTCGAGCCGCGACCTCCCCCTCCACTTCCTGATCTCCACGTTCTGGGCGGGGCAGGAGGGATCCTTCCTTCTCTGGCTCTTCTGGGGCGCGATCATCGGGCTCTTCGTCTGGCGCTCAGCCAAGGAACAGGAAGCCCCCGTGATGATCGTGTATCTCGCGACCTTCCTCGGGGTCGTCGCGATCCTCTGCAAGCAGAGCCCGTTCAAGCTGCTCCCCCCGCCCGTCCCGGAGGACGGCGTGGGGCTGAACCCCCTCCTCCAGGACCCCTGGATGGTCATCCATCCCCCGGTCATGTTCTCCGGCTTCGCGTCCCTCTCGGTTCCATTCGCTTTTGCGATCGCGGCGCTGTGGAAGAAGCGCTGGGACGGCTGGGTCACGCGGGCCATCCCGTGGGCCCTCTTCACCTTCCTGACGCTCGGCACCGCGATCCTCATGGGAGGCTACTGGGCCTACAAGACGCTCGGCTGGGGCGGCTACTGGGGATGGGACCCGGTGGAGAACACGAGCCTCGTCCCCTGGCTCTTCACGGCGGCCCTCGTCCACGGCATGTTCCTGCAGCGCGCCCGCAAGCGCCATCGCAAGATCAACCTGATTCTGGCGAGCGGGGCCTTCATCACGATCCTCTACGGCACCTTCCTGACGCGCTCCGGGATCCTCGCGGACTTCTCGGTCCACTCCTTCATTGACCTGGGGATCACGGGATGGCTGGTCGGGATCCTGCTCGGGTTCCTCGGTCTCTCCGTCGCGATGATCGCCTGGAGATGGCGATCGATCCCGGTCTTCGCGGAGGAGGAGCCGCCGCTTCTCTCGAGGAGCGTCCTCTTCATCCTCGGGATTGCGTCCTTCTGCGTGCTGGGGTTCGTCATCCTGCTCGGCACGTCGGCGCCGCTCCTGACGCGCCTCTCCGGCAACCCGTCGCAGGTCCAGACCCCCTTCTACAACCGGACCGCGCTGCCGGGCGCGATCCTGATCGCGCTGCTGGTCGCCCTCGTCCCCTTCGTCTCCTGGAAGGGGGAAAGCGGGAGGGGCATCGCGTCGAGCTCGCGGCGGTCCCTCTTCGTGGCGCTCGCCGGGACCGTGCTGGCGTTTCTCCTGGGGGCCAGGCAGGCGGCGAGTCTCGTCGTCCTCTTCGCCGCGTTCTTCGCTGCGGACATGAACCTGCGGGCCGTCATCCGCAAGGCGAAGAACGGCAAGTGGAGCGGCGCCGGAGGGTATCTGGCGCACGTCGGGCTGGGGATCATGCTCGCCGGCATCATCGTCTCGGGCGTCTACGCGCGCTCGACCCGGATCACCCTGCCGGTCGGGGAGCCCACCGACGTCGCCGGCTCGAAACTCACGTTCCTGCGCGTGATCCCCGGAAGCTCCACGCGCAAACAGGCCGTCGAGGTGCGCGTCCAGACGCCCGAGGGGAAGGTCTACTACGCCTATCCGAAGATGTACATCAACACGCGCACCAACCAGCTCATGGTGAACCCGGCGATCCACAACACGGCGACCGGGGATTTCTACGTCGCCCCTCAGTCCTACGACCCCGGCCAGCCCGAGCAGGTCGGTCGCGACGTGCGGCTGAACAAGGGCACGACGCAGTCGATCAACGGGGTCGGCTTCACGTTCCGGGACTTCAACGCCGACCGATCGGCCCTGATGAGGGGTGAGAAGACCGTCCTGGTCCTGACCGAGGTGACGATCACGCCGCCCGACGGCTCGAGCCACGACGTGACCCTGCGCTC
>JAWOLE010000353.1:0-4906 GCA_033853815.1 Thermoanaerobaculia bacterium | reverse complement strand
CGAGGATCCTCATCCTGGGAAGCGACCAGGGCGCCACGATCTCGGTCAACGGCGGCGAGACCTGGAGCTCCTGGTACAACCAGCCGACGGCCCAGTTCTTCCACGTCGCGACGGACAACCGGTTCCCGTACCGCGTGTACGGGGGCCAGCAGGAGAGCGGTTCGGCGGAAGTCTGGAGCCGCGGCAACGACGGCGCGATCACCTTCCGCGAGTTCCATCCGGTCGGGGTCGAGGAGTACGGCTACGTCGCTCCCGATCCTCTCCATCCCGGCATCGTCTACGGCGGAAAGGTGACGCGCTACGACGAGGCAACCGGCCAGGTGCGAAACGTCAGCCCGGTGCCGCTGCGCGGCGCGAAAGACCGGTTCGACCGCACGGCTCCCCTCGTCTTCTCCCAGGCCGACCCGCGGGTCCTCTTCTTCGCCTCGCAGGTCCTCTGGAAGACCGCCGACGGTGGGGAGACCTGGGAGACGGTGAGCCCCGACCTGACCCGCGAGGATCCCGGAGTGCCGCCGAACCTGGGCCACCTCGTGGACAAGGACAGCGTCCGGCACCGCGGCGTCATCTACGCGATCGCGCCTTCGCCCCGGGACATCGCGGTGCTTTGGGCCGGCACCGACGATGGTTTGATCCACGTCACGCGCGACGGAGGCAAGACCTGGCAGAACGTCACGCCGCCGGAGCTGAGACCCTGGAGCAAGGTCACGCAGCTCGACGCATCGCACTTCGACACCGCGACGGCCTACGCGTCGGTGTCCCGTTTCCGCCTCGACGACCTGAAGCCCTACATCTACCGGACCCACGACGGAGGCCGGACGTGGCGGGAGATCGTCGCCGGCCTGCCCGAGAACGCTCCTGTCGACGCCGTGCGCGAGGATCCGCTCAGGAAAGGGCTCCTCTTCGCCGGCACGGAACGTCAGGTCTGGGTCTCCTTCGACGACGGCGACCACTGGCACTCGCTCCGGCTGAACATGCCGGCGACCTCCATCCGGGACCTCGTCATCCGCGAGGACGACCTCGTCGTCGGGACGCACGGCCGCTCCTTCTGGATCCTCGACGACATCACGCCGCTGCGGCAGATCGATCCAAACCCGAACGCGGCCGAGCCCGCGATGCAGCTCTTCGCCCCGCAAGTCGCCACCCGCGTGCGGTGGAACATGAACACCGACACGCCTCTGCCGCCCGAGGAACCGGCGGGCCAGAACCCTCCCGACGGCGCCGTGATCGACTACGGCCTGAAGACCGCCGCCGCGGGGCCGGTCACGCTCGAGATCCTCGACGCGTCCGGCGCGCTTGTGCGCCGCTTCTCGAGCGCGGACACGCCCGAGCCGGTGAACGAGAAGGAGATGAACGTCCCCACCTACTGGGTGCGGCCGCCGCGTGTCCTCTCGGCCGCGGCCGGCTTCCACCGCTTCGTGTGGGACCTGCGCTATGCGCCGCCTGCCGCGCTGCGCCGCGGCTACCCGATGTCGGCGATTGTCCACAACACGCCGAGCGAGCCTCCCGGCCCCTGGGTCCTACCGGGCACGTACGCCGTCCGACTGACCGCAGGCGGGAAGAGTCAGACGCAGCCCCTGACGGTCCGGATGGACCCGCGCGTCCAGACCTCCCTGGCGGACCTCGAGCGGCAGCTCGAGATGTCGATACGCGTCACGAAGGCGATGGCCGAGGATCACGCGGCCGTCGAACGGGTCCGGGCCCTGCGCGCGCGATTGAAGGAGATCCAGGAACGAAGCGCCGGGAGCGCCGCGGGCAAAGCGGCCGCCGATCTCGACGCGAAGGCCGCCTCACTCGAGGGTTTTGCCGGCGGCTTTGAAGGAGGACCGGTGAGGAGCCGGGAAGGGCTCTCGCCGCTCAACGGACGGCTCGCCTCGCTGCTGGACGTCCTCCAGGACGCCGATGCGAGGCCCACCGCCGCCGCGGCCGCGGCCGTCGAAGAACTCGAGAAGGACCTGACAAGTCAGCTCTCGCGCCTGCGGGAGCTGGAGACCCGGGACGTCGCCGCCCTGAATACGGAACTCACGAAGGCCGGCTTGTCCCCGGTCCAGACGCAGGAGAAGCCAATTCGACGCTAAAGACTCGGATCGTGCTCTTCGTGCCGTAGGGGCGGGGGGTTTGCGGCGGCGGACCCGCCGCATGTCGAAGCCCCCGACGAGAGCCCGGGGCGAGGGACGGGTGTGAGATTCTGACCCGGTACGCTCGCGGCGCGCGTAGTCTCCCGACGGAGGAGGGAGGAGGCGCGCGTCGCGGGAGCGAAGTGCGAAGCGGAGACCAGGGACGCGGTCGAGCCCGCACCCGGGCGAGCCGCGCCCCGGTGCGCCCGCAGGGCGCAGGTCTCCGCGCAGCACGTTAGCGACGGTGTGGCACCTTTCTCGCAGGGTCCACAGGAAGAGAGAGCCGTGGGTTCGGACTACAGACGGATCGAACGCCTGCCGCGGAGCCGGCGGATGACGCTTCACGGAGGCGTCCGGCTCGGGCGCGTCTTCGGGATCGAGATCCGCATCGATCCGAGCTGGTTCCTGATCTTCATCCTGGTGACCTGGAACCTGGCGGCCGGCTTCGGCCAGATGCATCCCGCCTGGGGCGCCGGGCTCCAGCTCGTTCTCGCCCTCGTCGCGGCCGCGGTCTTCTTCGGATCGGTCCTCGCGCACGAGCTCTCGCATTCGCTCGTCGCGCGGGCACGGGGAATCCCCGTGCGGCGCATCACGCTCTTTCTCTTCGGCGGCGTTTCCAACATCGAACGCGAACCCCCCTCGCCCTCGAGCGAATTCGTCGTGGCCGTCGTGGGGCCGCTCTCGAGCATTCTCCTGGGCTTCCTTTTCGGCGCCATCGGCGCCCTCGCCGCCGGGGGTCGCCAGCGGATCCTCACCAACCCGGCCCAAGCCCTGGCGAACCTGGGCCCGCTGCCGACGATGTTCCTGTGGCTCGGCTCGATCAACTTCATGCTCGGCCTCTTCAACCTGATCCCGGGGTTTCCCCTGGACGGAGGGCGCCTGCTGCGCTCGCTCCTCTGGGCGTGGACCAAAGACCTGCGGCGCGCTACGCGCTCGGCTTCGCAGGTGGGGCAGGCCGTAGGTTGGATCTTCATCTTCGCCGGGCTCTCGATGATCTTCGGAGGACGCCTTCCGATCCTGGGGACGGGCTTCGGCGGCGGAGTCTGGATCGCGCTCATCGGCTGGTTCTTGAAGACCGCCGCGGCGGCGAGCTACCAGCAGGTCCTGATCGAGGACCTCCTCGAGGAGGTCACGGTGTCGCGCCTGATGCGCGCGAACGTCCCGGCCGTCCCGGTGAACCTGCCCGTCTCCGACCTCGTGTACAACTGGATGCTCGGCACCGAGGAGAGGGCCTTTCCCGTCGTCCAGGGCGAGAGACTCGCCGGGCTCGTGTCGCTGGAGGACGTGCGCAAGGTGCCGCGCGAAAGATGGGCCGAGACGACGGTGGATCGGATCATGACGCCCGCCGACCAGCTCGTCGTCGTCGGCCCCGGTGAGGGGGCGAGCGAGGCGCTCCACGAGCTGACGCGGCGAGACGTGCAGCAGCTCCCGGTGGTCGAGAACGGGAAGCTCCTGGGAATGCTGCGCCTGCGCGACATCATGCGATGGCTGCGCCTCCAGTCAGAATCCCCCACCATCTAGCTCTGCGTGGCGAATGATGTCGTCACGCGGGAAGGTGACGCCGAGCCGTCGGCGTTTCCCTCGTCGGCACGCGCCGGCAGGCCGCCAGAGTGAAAACTGGCCGGCGCTGAGGGTTCGTCGCAGTCTCATCGAAGTGCCGGCAGCGCTCTTCCATGCTCCTCGCCCATCACCTCCTCCGGGAAACGCCGCCGTCTCGGAGGCTCTCGTCCGACTCGAGTCCGGGTGAGAGCCCCGACGGCGGGACGCCTCCCGGAGGAGGCGATGAGCGAAGGAGCATGGAACGGAAAGCCCTTCGCCTTGGCATCCCTGCGACTGAGCGATCAGCGACGGCCCGGTTCAGTCCTTCGCGGCAGGGCCGGAGCGTGCCGACGAGGGAGGCGGCCCGACGGCGGGGCGGTTTTTTCGCGTAGAGTGGCGCGGGTGGAAGGCGGCCAGGTTCCTTCGGCGCCCATCGAGGCCGAAAGGATCCGCGACAGCCTGTATCTGCTGCGCGGGGGCGGCCGGACGGTTTCGATCGGCGGCGTTGCGTTGCCGAGCGCGGGCAACAGCCTGGCCTTCATCGGCGCGAACGGCGTCGTGCTCGTGGACAGCAAGCTGCCGGGCTGCGGCAGGCCCATCCTGGACAGGATCCGGGAGATCACCGACCGTCCGCTGACAACGATCATCAACACGCACACGCATTTCGATCACGTCGGCGGAAACCCGGAGTTCCCCGAGAGCGTCGAGGTCGTCGCGCAGGAGAACACCGCCGCGCTGATGCGGGAGATGCGCTCCGTCACCGGCGGGCCCGCGCAACCGAGCATCTTCCGGGAGAGCGGGGGCCGCGGCCTACCCCGGCGTACGTTTGCGGACCGGCTGACGCTCGGCAGCGGCGAGGAGCGCATCGAGCTGTACTGGTTCGGCCCCGCGCACACGGCCGGCGACGCGTGGGTCCTCTTCCCCGCGCTCTCGGTGCTGCACGCGGGCGACGTGTTCGCTCACAAGGCCGTCGCTCCCCTGGACGCCAACAACGGCGCGAGCGGCGTCGCGTACCCGCAAACGATCGCCAGGGCCGTCGCGGCGCTCCCCGGCATCGAGACCGTCGTCTCGGGCCACTACCCGGCGACGCTGGCGATGTCCGACCTCGAGACTTACGGGAACTTCGTCGGCGAGTTCGTGCGGGCGGTGCGGGAAGCCAGGAGAGCCGGAGGCACGATCGACGACTTCGTCAAGACCTGGAGACTTCCGGAGCGGTTTCTCGAGCAGGGCTACGTCGATACGACGCACCGGCG
>JAWOLE010000352.1:0-17099 GCA_033853815.1 Thermoanaerobaculia bacterium | reverse complement strand
AGGCCCAGCCGCTCGGCGAGCTGGGTGGCCTGCGCGCCCCCGCCGTGGACGGCCGTCACGCGGATGCCGACCTGGTGCAGGAGCGCGATCTCCTCGGCGAGGGAGTTCAGGTTGACGGGGTCCTCCGTCACCTTGCCCGACACCTTGATGACGAAGGTCTTCCCCTTGAAGCGCCGGATGTAGGGCAGCGCTTCCCGCAGGATCTCCGCGTCGATCGCCGGCCGTGAGACTGTCTTCTTCACCAGTTTCATTGAAGATTCAAGGATTGAAGATTGAAAGATTTGGCCCCGGGGTTCAATCCTTCAATCCACCAATCTCTCGATCTTCAATCCTCTTCACCAGTTCTCCTTTGCCAGCCACTCCAGGACCGCCTGCTGCGCGTAGAGCCGATTCTCCGCCTCCTCCAGGACGGCGGAGCGCGGGCCATCGAGGATCTCATCGTCCACGACGACGTTGCGCCGCACGGGCAGACAGTGCATGAAGAAGGCGTTCCTGCCCCGCTGCATCCGAGCCTCTGTCACGCGCCAGTCCTTCAACTTCGACCGCCGGGCCGCCTCGGCTTCGGGCCGTCCGTAGTCCGCCAGCGATCCCCAGGACTTGGCGTAGACGGCTTCGGCGCCGTCGTAGGCGGCCTCGAGGTCTTCGGTCACCTCGAGTGCCCCCCCGCTCTGGCGCACGTTCTCCCGCGCTTCGCGGAGGATCTCGGGATCGAGGTCGTACCCTTCCGGGCGGGCAAGGACCAGGTCCGCGCCGAGCCGCGACGCGGCCAGGAGAAAAGAGTTGGGCACCGCCATGGGCAGGGCCTTCGGGTGATAAGCCCAGGTCAGGAGGACGCGACGCCCTCCGGTGCTTCCCAGCCTCTCGACGAGCGTCATGGCGTCGGCCATCGCCTGGCAGGGGTGGCTCAGGCTCGATTCCAGGTTCACGATCGGCACGCCGGAGTGCTCGACGAAAGAGAGGAGCACGGGCTCGGCGCGGTCCTTCGCGTAGTCCTTCCCGCGGGGGAAGGAGCGCACGCCCAACATGTCGCAGTAGCGCCCCAGGACCCCCGCGCCCTCGCGCACGTGCTCGGCCTCGGCGCCGTCCATGACGACCCCGTCCTCGTACTCCATGGCCCAGGCCTCGCCGCCCACCGAGAGCGTCACGGGCAGGCCCCCGAGCTTCGAGACGGCGACCTCCATCGAGACCCGCGTGCGCAGCGACGGGTTGAAGAAGACGAGGCCGACGTGTTTGCCCGAGAGCGCGGAGCTCGCGGCTCCACCGCGGAACTCCCGTCCGCGCCCGAGGAGAGTCTCGAAGCGCTCTTGCGTGAGCCCCTGCGTCGTCAGGAAGTGCCTCAGAGGACCTCCTTGACGGCTTCGAGGAAGCGGTCGATCTCCGCGGCGGTCAGGACGAGCGGCGGCAGGAGCCTGAGCGTGTCGGGCAGGTCGCTCCCTCCCACGAGGAACCCCCGATCGAGCAGCGCCTGACGCACGGGCTTGCCGGACCGGTCGAGGACCAGCCCGAGGAGAAAACCCTCGCCGCGCACCTGACGGACTCCCGCGATCGAAGCGAGCCCTTCCTTCAAGCGCCGCGAGCCCGACCGGACGTTCTCGAGCAGCCCCTCCTCTTCGATGACGCGGACGGTCGCCTCGGCCGCCGCGCAGGCGAGCGGACCGCCGCCGAACGTCGTGCCGTACTCTTCCGGCTGGACCGTTTCGGCGATCTCCTCGGAGACGAGGACCGCTCCCATGGGGACCCCGCTTCCGATTCCCTTGGCGAGCGCGACGAGATCGGGCACGACTCCGTGCCGGCCCGCGAAGAAGAAGGTCCCCGTGCGCCCGAAACCGGTCTGGACCTCGTCGTAGATCAGCCTGGCGCCGCGCTCGTCGCAGAGGGCCCGCAGACCCTCAAAGTAGGAGGGCGGCGCCGTCAGGACGCCCGCCATGCTCTGGATCGGCTCGATGAGCACGCCGGCGACGTCCTCGTCCACCGCGGCCCGGGCGGCGTCGAGGTCGCCGAAGGGCGCGAAGCGATGCCCCGGAACATTGGGTTGGCCGAGCTCGCGGTACTTGGCTGTTCCGGCCGCCGAGATCGCGTCCGCCGTGCGCCCGTGGAATCCGCCGTGGAAGGAAAGGATGTCGGTCCGGCCCGTGAAACGCCGCGCCAGGCGCATGGAGTTCTCGTTGGCCTCCGTGCCCGAATTGACGAAGAAGACTTTCGACAGCGGCGCCGGAGCCTGCCGCGCGATCGCCTCGGCGGCCCGGGCTCGCACGGGCAGCGCCACTACGTTGGAGTAGAAGAGGAGCTCACCCGCCTGTTCGCGGATCGCCCGGACCACCTCGGGGTGACAGTGCCCGGTCGCGGCGACGGCGTGGCCGCCGTAGAGGTCGAGATAGCTCTTGCCCGAAGTGTCCCAGACCGTCGAGCCCTCCCCGCGCGCGATCGCGATCGGCCAGCGCGTGTAGGTCGGCAGCTCGGCGGAAGAGAGAGCCGTGCTCACGGGAAGACGCCGGTCATCTTCAGCCCCGTCGGCTCGGGCAGGCTGAACATGATGTTCATCGCCTGGATCGCCTGCCCGGCGGCCCCCTTGACGAGGTTGTCGATCGCGACGAAGACCTTGGCCACGCCGCCCTCGGTGGCGAAGCCCATGTCGGCGAAGTTTGTCCCCTTGACGGCGGCGACGTCGGGAGAGCCTTCGACGATGCGGATGAAGAACTCGCCAGCGTAGGACTCCTCGAAGAGGGCCTTCAGCGCCGCGCGATCCATCGGGCTCTTCAAGGGAACCGTCGCGGTGGTGAAGATGCCGCGCACCAGGGGCGCCGAGTGCGTCTGGAAGACGATCCGGCCGGCGGCCGGGGAGCCGATCGCGGAGAGGGATTCCTCGATCTCGGGCAGGTGCCGGTGCCCTTCGATCGCGTAGGCGAAGAACGCGGCCGCGCGGCGCGGGTGGTGGGTCGTCGGAGACGGAGTGACGCCGGCGCCCGAGGACCCGGTGATCGCGAAGACCGACACGGGGGCGTTCTCCGCGACGAGGCCCTTCCTCCAGAGGGGAGCGAGCGCCAGGATCGCGGCCGTCGCGAAGCAGCCGGGCGACGCGACGGCGCGCGAGGAGGCGATCTGCTCGCGGAAAAGCTCCGGGAGTCCGTAGACCCACTCGTTTCGACGCGCGAAGGCGGGGGGCGGCGGGCCGTAGAACCGCTCGTACGAGGCGGGGTTCTTCAGGCGGAAGTCGGCCGCGAGGTCCACGACCGGAATCCCCGTGTCGAGCAGCCCCGGCGCGATCTGCGAGGAATAGCCATTGGCGCCGGCGAGAAAGATCACCTCGGGCTCGTCCGTGCCCCTGGGAAGCTCGGAGACGAAGGCGAGGTCGGTCAAGCGCGAGAGGTGGGCGTGGACGCTCGAGACCGGCTGCCCCGCCTGGGAGCGCGAGATCACGGCGACCGGCTCCGCCCTCGGGTGATCGAGCAGGAGGCGCAGCAGCTCCCCCCCCGCGTAGCCGGCTGCTCCGAAGATCGCGGCCTTCAAGATCGGGGTCGTCATTTCCGGATCTCCTCGTAAACGATGCCGAAGAGCGTTCGCCCGTCGCTCATCGCGTTGGCGGCGGGCAGCTTCATCTCCTGGCTGATGTACTCGGTGCCGGTCTGGTTGTCGGTCACCGGGCCGGACACGACGGTGATCGGGATCTTCCACTGCTCCATCAGCTTCTGCGCTCCCCACGCGGCCACCAGGTCATTGGCGCACATGACGACCGCCTTGGTCGCCCGCACGAGATCGGGGTGCGAAAAGAAGGTCCCCACGCGGTAGTCGCCCAGGATCCCGTCCCCCAGCTCCACGACGATCACGTCGGGCTTCTTCGAAGCGAGCTCCGCCAGGATCCCCCGCGCGTACGGCGCAAGGTCCCGGACGTGGGCGGTCGAGGGGAGGCCGCAGTCGAGAAACGAGAGCGTAGCGAAGGCGCCATGGTCCTCCATGTCGAGCGTGTCCTTCAGGCAGGCGACGCCCGAGAGCTTCGCCGCCGCGACCTTCAGGCCCGCGTGGGAGAAGCGCTTGACGATTTCGGAAGCCGCGGCGGTCTTGCCGGCGCTCATGCAGGTCCCCGCGACGACGACGAGCGGAGGGCCGTCGGGCAGCTCATCGCGCGGCGGCAGGGCGTTCTGCGAGATGTTCGCCGGGACGCCATCCCGGACGACGGCGCCCAGGACTTCCGTCTCGAGCGGCGACCCGACGTCCGGGTTCCTTCCGACGCAGAGCCCGAGCACGCCCCCCAGGTTGAGTACGTGGATCGTGTCGCCGACGTGGACCGATTCCGGGACGATGCCGACGAACCCCTTCAGGGCGCGCCGGTACCCGAGCGTGCCTGCGATCACGTCGCCGCGGTTGATCTTTGCCATGCGGCCGGTCGTCAGCTCCAGCCGGTCGTACACGCTCTTCTCCATGAGCGCGCGCACGGCGAGGACGTTTCCCTCCCTGGCCTCGATGTGCGGCGAGACCTCGACTTCCCGCGGGAGGTCGAGGCGCGCGGTCGAGGAGGCGATCTTGTCGAGAATGATCTTCATCGGCTCCCCCGCTCCCTCCCGCCGGCGAGAGTCCAGAGACGGCCGGGCAGGGCGAGCGTCTTGCCGACGCCCTTCGCCTCGGCCGGCGAGAGATAGGTGTTGGATTCCCCGTAGCGGACGACCGAGGAGCGCAGCAGGGAGTGGGGGCTGCGCACGCCCGCGACCTCGAACTTCCCTGGCGAGAAGGAGAGCCGGACCTCCCCCGTCACCCGCGCCTGCGTGCCCCGCAGGTAGCGGTCGGCGTCGAACAGGGCCGGCTCGAAGGCGAGGCCCTCATGCAGCAGGCGCCCGTAGGTCTCGGCGACCCGTTCCTTCAATTGCCGCTGTTCCCTGGTCATGACGAGCTTCTCCAGCTCCGAGTGCGCCGCAATCAGGGCGAGCGCCGCCGGCGCCTCGAAGACGATGCGGCCCTTGGAGCCGAGAATCGTATCTCCCAGGTGGACGGCCCGTCCGGCCGCGTAACGGCGGCCGAGCGCGTTCAACCGCGCGACGAGCTCGAGACCGGAGAGCCGCTTCCCGTCGAGGGACGCCGGCCGCCCCTTCCGGAACCCGACCACCGCCGGGCGGGGCGTCCTCGGCGCTTTCGCGAGCGAGGCGCCGGGAAAGAGCGTCTCGGGAGGCAGCTGCCACGGGTCGTGGGTTTCGCCGCCTCCGATCGTGGTGCCCCACAGGCCCTCGTTGACCGAATACCGCGTGGTCCGGGCGGGGATCGCAATGCCGAACGAGGCGCAGTAGGCGGTCTCCTCCTCGCGCGAAACGCCGTTGTCGCGGACCGGAGCGAGCACCTCGATCCCCGGCACGAGCACCCGCAGCCCCGCGTCGAATCGGAACTGGTCGTTGCCGGCCGCCGTCGAGCCGTGGGCGATCGCCCGCGCGCCGATCCGCTCCGCGTAGCGGGCGACCGCCGCGACCTGGACGGCCCGCTCGGCGGCGACCGAGAGCGGATAGACGCCTCCCCGCAGGACGTTTCCGAAGACGAGCGGCAGGGCGTAGCGCTCGAAGACCTCCGCGCGGCCGTCCACGAAGACCTGCTTCTCGACGCCGGCGGCTCTCGCGCGCGAGGCGATCGTCCTCGCTTCCTTTGGGGAGAAGCCGCCCGTGTCCACCGTCACGGCGTGGACGCGGTGGCCCTGCTCGCGTAGAAACAGAGCGCAGTAGGTGGTGTCGAGACCACCGGAAAAAGCGAGGCACACGGCCGGCGCGCGGCGTTTCATGATGCGGCGGTTTGTCGGAGCGTTTACGGCATCAACGCGCCGCCGCCATGGAGGTCCTCCTCCTGGCAGACCGGACGCGTCGCGCGATCCTCGCGTGCGAGGCTTCTGAGGCTTTCAGCGTTTCGAGGGTCGCGGCCATCATGGAGGCAATAACTTGGGCCAACGCGCCTCCCATGTCAAGCCCTTTTTCGATTCCAGATTCCAGGTTCCAGATTTCACGGAGCCGCAGTTTGGCCTCTTGGAATTTGGAATCTGGAATTTGGAATCACGCGCGTCCTGTAAGCTCGGCCAGGCGTCGCATCTGCGCGGCGCGCTCGGGCGTGAAGTCCTCGGAACGCGCCCGCCAGGTCCAGTTGCCCGCGGCTCTGCCGGGCGTGTTCATCCGGGCCTCGCTCCCGAGGCCGAAGACGTCCTGAATAGGCACGATCGTCCGCCGGGCGACCGATTCGCAGGCGGCGCGGATCATGTCCCATTCGATCCGGCTGCCGTCGCCGCCCAGGTAATCGAGGGCCCGGCGCCTCTCCTCTTCGGAGAGGCCCGCAAACCAGCCCCGGGAGGTGTCGTTGTCGTGCGTTCCGGTGTAGGCGACGCAGTTGACGACGTGCCGGTGGGGAAGATGCTCGCTGTCGTCCTGCGAAAAACCGAATTGCAGGACCCTCATCCCGGGGATCCCGAGAGCGGAAAGCAGATCTCGCACGTCGCTCGTGATGATGCCGAGATCCTCGGCGATGAGCGGGGCCTCGCCGAGCGCGCGGCGCACGGCCTCGAAGAGCTTCGCGCCCGGCCCCGGAGTCCACCGGCCGCCGGCCGCGGAGGAAGAACCGGCGGGCACGCTCCAACCCGCGGCGAATCCCCGAAAGTGATCGATCCGGGCCACGTCGGCCAGGCAGAGCGCCAGGCGCAGGCGCTCGATCCACCAGGAGAAGCCGTCGCGCTCGATCTCTTCCCAGCGGTAGACCGGGTAGCCCCAGAGCTGGCCGGTCTCGCTGAAGGCGTCCGGAGGCACGCCGGCGACGAATTCCGGCCTGCCCGACGCGTCGAGGGAAAACAGGTCCTGGCGCGCCCAGACGTCCGCGCTCCCGTGCGCGACGTAGATCGGCACGTCGCCGACGACGGCGATGCCGCGGCGGTTGGCCTCGCCCTTGATCCGGCGCCACTGGCGGAAGAAGAGCAGCTGCACGTATTCCTGAAAGGCGATCTCTTCGGCCAGCCGCAGGCGCGCCGCGGCGAGCGCTTCGGGCCGGCGGCGCACGAGGTCCTCGGGCCAGGAGAGCCAGCCGCCCGGGCGCCCTTCAGCCTCCTCAAGCGCGGCGAAGAGCGACCAATCCGCCAGCCATGATGCCTGTTCGGGGGACTTGCGGAAGGCTTCGAGCTCTTCCCGAGCGCGCGGGTTTTCGCGAGACTCTTCCCACGAGGCTCGCAAGAGCCTTCGCTTCCATTCGCCGACGGCCGTGAAGTCCACGCGATCGGGCGAAAAAGTGGGCGCGCCCTCCAGAGCCGCCGGCGAGAGAAAGCCTTCTTCGCAGAGCCTCTCCGGCGAGATCAAGAGCGGGTTTCCGGCAAATGCCGACGAGGCGCCGTAGGGCGATCCATGGGGAGCCGGATGCAGAGGCAACACCTGCCAGAGCCGCTGGCCCGCGGACTGCATCCAGGCGAGAAACCGATCCGCCTCCGGACCGAGGTCTCCCACTCCGAACCGGCCGGGCAGAGACGTCGGGTGAAGCAGAATGCCGGCGGATCGATCGCCCTTCACCGTCGGCTCCCGACTTCCCGGCGTGACGCGAGCATGCGCGGCCTTCTACAGTAACTGCCGCACACGGGGGTCTTCGAGACCGGCATCGCCGACAGAAAGGGGTGAAAGGCTTCCGCCCTCCAGGAACATCGCCTTCGTCGCGACGCCGAGAAACTCACGGATGTGCTGGCCCGTCAGGAGGATGGAGGCCCCGGCCCGGGCCGCCGCCCGGATCCATTCGAGCGCGCGGGCCGCGGAGAAGGTGTCGAGACCGCTCAGAGGATCGTCGAGAAGCCAGAGCCGCGGCAGCGCCATGCCAAATCGCGCCAGGGCAAGCTCCTGTTGGACGCCGCCGCTCAGTTGATGCGGCCGCGCCCGGCCGCTTGCCGAGAGGCTCGTGAAGAGATTCCGAAACCCGGCGGCGCGTCCGCGCCAGCCGGACCGCGCCTCCGCGCGGAACGCGCCCGCCCGCAGGTGCTGGTCGACCGTCATCTCCCTCCAGAGCCACCGCCGGTCGGAGAGAAGAATCATGCCTCGGTCGGCCCGGCCCTCGGGCGGCAGAGCCTCCACGGCCTCCCCGTTGAGAAAGATCGAGCCTCCGCTCGCCTCGAGCAGGCCCTGGAGGGTCGCAAGCAAAGCCGACTTGCCAGAGCCGTTGGCTCCCACGACCGATGCGATCTCCCCGGGCTCGACCGCAAAGGAAACTCCGGAGAAGACCGCTACCCCGGGGTAGCCCCCGGCCAGCGCGCGCACCTGGAGGCGGACCGTCACGACGAGCGCGCGGCGCGAGCCGCCTCCCAGTCGGACAGTTGCCCGAGGAAACGGACCCGCCCCGTCTCGAGGACCAGGACACGGCTCGAGGGATCGCCGGCAGCCGGGCCATGTTCGACCCAGACCACGCCGACCCCGCGGCGGCGCTCCCGCTCGATCAGGCCGGAGAGTCGCTCGGCCGCGTGCGGGGTTAGCCCCGCCGTCGGCTCATCGAGGAGCAGGACGGCAGGCTTGAACGCGAGCGCCCGAGCGAACTCCAGGCGCTTGCCCTCTCCGACGCTCAGCTGGCCCGCGGGGCGATCCCTGAGGGCCGTCAGCTCGAGCTCCTCGAGAAGCCGGTCCACCTCGCCCAGCGCATCGCCGCGCTCGGCCGCAATGGCGACGTTCTCGCGGACCGTCCACTCTGGAAACGGCCGGGGAACCTGAAATGTCCGGGCGAGCCCGCGGCGGGCCCGGACGGTGGCTCTCCGGGGAGAGGCGACTCCGCCGAAAAGGACTTCTCCCCTGGCGGCTGGCAGCCTCCCAGCGATCGCGAGGAGGAGCGACGTCTTGCCCGCGCCGTTGGGCCCGAGGACCCTCACGAGCTGTCCCGGCTCGACGGAGAAGCTGACGTCGGAGACGACGTCGGTCCCGCCGCGGCGAACGGTCAGACCGCTGACCTTCAACGAGAAGGGATCGTGAGCGATGCGGCGCGGGGCTCGCGCCGCCGAAACGCCCGGCTCGGGGGCCTTGAGGAGCCCCTCGGGCCTCATCAGCAGGAGGGCGATGAGCGCGAGGCCGTAGGCCAGCGTGTGGGTGTGAGGGAGAGCCGGTCTCAAAAGGAGCTCGTCGATGGGGTAGAGGGCCAGCGTCCCGACGAGTCCGCCAAGCGGATGCAGCGCGCCTCCGAGCATCCCCAGGACGATCGGCAGGACGGAGAAGATCGGAGAAAAGACGACGGACACCTCCACGCTCCCGATCAGATGACCGTAGAGAGCGCCGGCCAGACCGGTCATGGCCGCGCTCAGGGCCAGGGGGCGCCAGCGCTCGCCGGGCTGGTCGAGCCCCAGACTCAACGCCGCCTCCGGAGCCTGCCGGACGGCGCCGGCGGCGCGTCCACCCGGGCGACGCAGGTAGGCCTGGTAGCCGAGGCTCGAGGCGAGGGCGGCGAGCGCGAGCGACGCGACCACTCCCGGCGACGCTCCTTCGAAACCCCGCGTCACCGGAAGAAGAAACCCCTCCATCCCCAGCGCCGGCACATTTCCGGCCAGGCCCTTCAAGAGGGTCGCGTACGCGAGGGTGGCCAGAGCGAAACTCGGTGCCTCGAGGCGCAGGGCGGGGATCAGGGGAAGGGCCGCCAGAGCGCCCGTGACCGCGGCGGCCGCGAGCGCGAACAGAGGGGAGACTCCGGCTGACGTGACCAGCCAGGCCTGGGCGAGCGCACCGACCCCGAAGAAAGCCGCCTGGCCGAAGGAGAAGAGCCCGGTCGCGCGCGTCCAATTCCAGCTCGTCGCGAGGATCGTGTAGAGGAATCCGAACGCGGTGAGGCCGGCGGCGTACCGCGGGGCCGCCACCACCCCGGCGGCGACGGCTCCCAGGACGAGGGCCCAGACCAGGAGAAACCGCCGCAGGTCACGCATCGGCGAAGACGGTCTTCCCGCGCACGAGCAGCCAGGCGAGGACGAACCCGCTCGCCACGACCTCGCGCCACCCGCCGCCGGCGACGACGGTCGCCAGCGACTCGGCGACGCCGAGGGCGATACCGGCCGTCACGAGGGCGCTCGCCCTGGGTCTGCCGGCCAGGAACGTGACCGCGAGCGCCACGAGGGTCCAGGCCGAACCCTCGCCCGGCGTTAGGTAGCGCGTGAGTAGCACGAGCGCCCCGGCGCCGCCCGCGATCGCTCCTCCGGCCAGGAAAGCCACCCACTCCATCCGCCCCGGAGGTATGCCGAGGCTCGCCGCGGCCGGCCGCGACTGCGCGACCGCCGAAAGGCCCGTCCCGGTCCAGCTCATGCGAAGCCAGAGATCGAGGCCCGCGAGCGCCGCTACGGTCGCACCGGCGGCGACGAGAGTCACCCGGGCGAGGACCACGGGCCCGATCGAGACCGTTTGCAGCCAGTACGCGCCGGGAATCGCGCGGTAGGTCGCCGTCGCGGCGAGCACGAGCAGGTTCTCGAGGACGAAAGCCAGGCCGAGCGTCAGGGCCAGGCCGTGGATCTCCCGCTCCGGGAGTCTGCGAAGAAGAGGAGGCAGTAAAGCTCCCAGGACCGCGCCGGCGAAGGCCGCCAGAGCGAGCGCCGCGGGCCATGGCCAGCCCGCTCCCTGGCTCAGGACGTAGAAGACATAGCCCCCCGCCAGCACGAACTCCCCGTGGGCGAGGTTGGTCAGGCGCCCTGTCGCCAGGACGAGCGAGAAGCCGGCGCCGATGCCAGCATAGATGGCGCCGAGCGCGATGCCGGATGCGACGGCCTGCAGCAGCGCCGTGCTCACGGCGCGAGATGATATGAGAACCCGCGCAAGCGCGCAGCGACGGTTAACTCGCGGTCGCCTGCTTGTCCCTCAGGACCCTCCGCAACAGTTTCCCCTGCAGCGTCCGGGGCAGTTCCGTCACGAACTCCACGATCCGCGGCAGCTTGTAGATCGCAATGTGCTCGCGGCAGCTGTCGAGGATCTCCTGCTTCAAGGCATCGCTGCCCGTCTGGCCGGGCTTCAAGACCACGAAGGCCTTGACGTTCTGTCCCCGCACGGGATCGGGAACTCCGATCACGCCGGCGTCGGCCACCGCGGGATGCTTGACGAGAGCGTCTTCGATCTCCTCCGGGCCAATGCGATAGCCGGAGCTCTTGATCAGGTCCTCCTGGCGCGAGACGAAGCTCAGGTACCCGTCCTCGTCGACCGTGCAGAAGTCGCCGACCAGGACCCAACCTTCGCGAATCAGGGACTTCTGTTTCTCGAGCAGGCTGCCCCCGTCCTCGAGCGGACGCCAGTAGAGGGTCCCCGTGGGACCGCGGGCGTAGAGCCTGCCGAGCTCACCCGGCCCGGCGACCTTGCCCTCTTCCGTTATGACCTGGATCTCGTAGCCCGGGATCGCGGTGCCGATCGCTCCCGGCTTGACCTTTCGCGTGGCCACGCTGGAGACGAAGACGTACATCATCTCCGTCGTGCCCAGCCCCTCGTAGATTTCCTGGTTGAAACGGTTCTTCCAGTCGAAATACGTCTTGGCGGTCAGAGACTCCCCGCCTCCCGTCAGGACCCGGAGGCTCGACAGGTCGTACTTCTTCTCCGCGCCCTGGACCTCCAGCATCTTGCGGTACGCCGTGGGCAGGCAGCTGAGGATGGTCACCTTGTGGTTCTGGATCTGCTCGAACATCCCTTCAGGCGTGAACTTGGGGATCAGGGAGGCCGCGGCGCCGAACCGGAAAGGAATCGTCGCCACGGTCGAGTAACCGGCCGCGAGAGAGATGGGGGCCGGCCCGCAGATGATGTCGTCGGGCTGGACGTTCCACCCGTACTTGCCGAAAGTGTCCGGAACGATCAGCGCCTCTTCCATGTAGTGCGCCGTACCCTTGGGCATGCCCGTCGTGCCCGAGGTGTAGAGCAGGACGGAGACGGCTGTGCGCGAACGACGGACCGGCGCCAGGGCCGGAGACTCGTTCTCGACGAGCTGTTCGTAGCAGAGCAGGTTCTGGGCTTTCAGCTCCTCGGGCTGGCCGCCGAATACGATGATGTGCCTGACCGTCTTCAGGTTCGGCCGCGCCTTGAGGACGCCCTCCAGGAACGCCGAGGCCACGACCATCACCCGGGCTTCCGCGTTGTTGGCGATGTAGGCGATCTCGTTGGGGGAGAGCATGGGCGAGGTCGGCACCATCACGGAGCCGAGTCTCAGGACGCCGAAGTTCGTGAAGAGCGCCGGCGGCACGTTGGGCGAGCGCAGCATGACCCGGTCGCTCTCCCCGATGCCGAGCTTCTTCAAGGCGTTGCCGATCTTGTTGGACGCTCCCAGAAGCTGCTTGTAGGTGATGACCCTGTCGGCGACGAGGACGGCCCGGCTGTCGCCCCTTCCCGCGGCAATCTGCTTGTCGAGAAGCTCCTCGGTGCTGTTCAACGGGTCCGGATAACTCTCGAACTCCTTCAGCTTGTAGATGCGCTGGGGCTGGAACTCCTTCGGGGGAAGGTAATCCGGAGGAATCGTGCTCAAGGCAGCGCCTCCTGCAGGTTTGGGAGAGGAGTACGTTGGGGGAATCGTGCTCAACGGGTAGCCTCCTGCGTGTCTTCCGTATCTTCCTCATCCTCGGTGGCCGGCAGCTTGGCGAGCTCCTTGGCCAGGTCGTCCAGGGCCTTGCCGCAGCCGACGAGCCCGCCCCGGGCCTGGTCCTGGCGCGGATAGGCGTCGGTGGGATAGCGGTCCTTCGGATCCCCGTAGATGAGCAGAGCGGGGGTGGCGCGGCCGAAGTCCGCCTCGAGCGCGCCCTTCATTCCGAAGACCGCGCGCACCGTGGCGGGGGGTCCGGTCAGGGCCGCGTGGTAGAAGCGAAAGACGTCTTCGACGTTGGCCACGTCGACCGCCTCGGCGTCCACGCCGAGGCTCTTCAGCTTCTTGATCTTCTCGACGCAGGCCGCGTTGTCATTGGGGTATTGCGCGCCCGGCTTGTCCTTGCTCGAATAGTAGAACTTGACCTTCATGGTTCCTCCTCAAAAGTCCATCGGGCAGTTCACCTGCCATTCGGTCTCGAAATAGGCGTCTCCCAGCCACTCGGCGATGTGGACGCGATGTTCCTCCAGAAGCGTCAGGTCCTCCGCGATCTCCAGACAGACGATGCACCGCACTTCGCCATCGAAGAAGCGGATCGCATGGCGGCCGGCCGCGACCGCGGGGGCGTCGATGATCTTGATCCCCTCGAAGCCGAAGCCGATGCGGTGCAGCACGTCGTCCAGCCCGTAGGTGACCCCCGCGATCGAGAGAGACGAGGCTCCGGACCAGAGCGGTCCGTAGCGCCGCTCGAACTCCTCCCGGAGGTTGGCCACGCCTTAAGCCTTGCCGCCTTGCGCCTTCTTCTGGTTCGGCGGCTTCGGACACGCATTGTCGAAGCCGCCGATGGGGACCATCACGGTAAAGGGCCATGCTCGCGCCTTGCAGTAGCCGACATAGGCGCGCAGGATATTCGGGTCGAGCGCTGGTTCGAAATACTCGCAACACTTGTAGCTGGCGGCTTCCTTCTTCTCGGGTTCTGCCACGTTTGGTCTCCTCTCGGAGCTTCCGGTCGCTTCCTGAACCTGCATATTGACCTCCTCCTAGATCCGGTGCAGGTCCACGATGAACTTGGCCCTGCTTCCCACAAGCTCTTCCTTCTTGAGCGGGCGACCGCTCACCGGCTTGCCCCGGACACTCTGCGTGATCTGCTTCTGCTTTCCGCTGAACGGGTCGGGCCGCGCCTGCGGAGCCGGGCGGATCTTGCCCTCACCCGTGATCGCGGCGCCGTTTTTGTCCTCGGCGAACCCTGGCAGCAGATCGGCCTTCCCGGTGGTTGCAGTGGGTCCGCTCAAGAGCTGGCCCTTTGCAAACTTGACCGCGTAGAGGGTGTCGCAGCCGGCGCACTTCGTGTTGCCCGCGAAGTTCCAGAACGGGTAAGGGTCGAGAAAGTTCTTTGTGGAGCATTTGGCGCACGTGAGCACCAGTCCCTGGTTTACCATCTCAGATCACCTCCGCCTCTTCCATCTTGGCGATTTTCTCCTTCGACCACCCCAGCAGCCGGCTGTACACCTTCTCGTTGTCGGCGCCTACGGGCTTCAAGGCCCACTTGATGCGCGGGGGCGTGTCGGACATCTTGAAGGCGGGACCCTGGTGGTGGAGATCGCCGTAGATGGGGTCATCGATCCACTGGACAGCTCCGCGCAGCTTCCAGTGCGGATGCTCGGAAACCTCTTTCGCGTTCCAGACCGGCTGGTTGTTGATGCCGGCCTTGTCCAGCAGCGTGGCCACGTCTTCCTTGGTCTTGTCCTTGGCCCACGCTTCCAGGGCGTCGTAGATCGGTCCCTGGTTCTCCGCCTTGACGCGATCGTCGTGTTTGGCGTACGTCGTTGCAAGGTCCTTCCTGCCCATCACGTCGCACAGCTTCTTGAAGTCTTCGTCGGTGTGAGCGGTGACCAGGATGTATCCGACCTCGGTCTCCTGGGGGTTCTTCGAACCCGGGTAAGAGGACTTGCCGCACTGGATGATCCCGTGCACGCACAGCTCCGTATCCCAGTTGCCCCAGCGTTCCCGCCGGATGCCGTACCGCCCGTAGAGCGGCAGAGCGGACTCGAGCTGCCGCGTGACGCCGTGGACCTGCGAGTACTCGATGAACGTGCCCTCGCCGGAGACCGTGTCCCTCCAGTAGAGGGCGGCGAGGATCGTGACGGCGGCCATCATGCCGCCCCAGTAGTCGGCCAGCCAGATCGTGTGCTTGGCCGGCGTCCCGCCCCGGTCGGCGGCTTCGCCGGTGATCCCGAAGGCGCCGCCCATGGCCTGGCCAAGGATGTCGTAGGAGGCCCGGACGCGTCCCGGCCCCCAGCCGCCGAACCCGCCTAGCCACTGGTAGACGATGCGGGGATTGACCTTCTGGAAGTGCTGATAGCCGATGCCCCACCGGTCGAACGTTCCCGGCCGGTAGTTCTGCACCATCACATCGGACTTGGCCGCAAGCTCCAGCATCGCCTGCCGGGCCTCCGGACGGTGGAAGTCGAGGCTGATGAACTCCTCGTTCGGATTTGCCCCGAAGAAGCCCAGACCCGTTCCCGCCTCCGGAACCCACCGGGAAAGCGGGTAGAGAAGGGGCTCGTTGAACGGGGTCGTGTGGCGCATCGGCTCGCCACGCCTCGGCGCCTCGATCTTGATGACCTCGGCTCCCAGCTCGGCCAGGTAGCTGGCGCAGGATGGGCCGAGGATGTACTGCGTGCAGGAGAGAACGCGATAGCCCTTCAGGACCTCCGGCTTGCCGAAGGCCGTCTTGTGGTCGAAGAGCTCGCGACAGTAGGTCTCGAAATCTGGAACAGCTGCCATCTGTCTTTACCTCCTCGTTCCCTAGATAACGCCGCGCTGCTTGAGTTGGGCGAGCTGTTCCCGCCCGAGGCCCAGAAGCTTCAAGTAGACCTCTTCGTTGTCGTACCCGAGAGGCCGACCGATCCACTTCAAACGACCCGGCGCCTTGTGCGCGATGAAAGGCGTCGTCCCGTAGAGGACTTTCCCGTAGAGCCGGTCTTCGATCTGATCCACGTGTCCGCGGTACTTGAAGTGCGGGTCCTCGGCGACCTCGTCCACGTAGTTGACGCCGCCCGAGGCGACCTGCTGAGCGAGCAGCTCTCGCATGGCGTCGGACCGCGAATGGTCTTTCTGCCAATCGGCGAGCACGGTGTAAGTCTTGACCTGCTTCAAGTGCGGCAGCCGCGCCACGACGACCCGGAGGGACTTGTCGTCCAGGATCTCGTCCTCCAGGTCCGGACGGGTCTGGCCCACGGTCCGCCAGATCCGGTACCAGAGGCGGTCGTGGCCGCCTCCGACCATGAAATAGCCGTCCTTGCAGGGGTTCACGGCGTAGATGTTGATGGCCAGGTCCCAGTTGCCGTAGCGGGGCCGGATGCTGCCGTCCATGCCGTACCAGGCCCAGTTGTAATCCAGGATCCGTATGACCGCTTCGGCGGCGGTCCCCTCGATGAACTGGCCCTTGCCCGAGACCTTGTCCCGGTAGAGGAGCGCGGCCAGGATACCCATCGCCGTCGAAGTGCCCCCGACGTGGTCGGCCATCCACATGGCCGAACGGGTGGGCCGGCCGCCGAACTCCTTGGGGAGCCCAGTGCCGTGGACGAACCCGCACGCCGCCTGCGCGGTCGGGTCGAGGTTGCCGGGCTTGTCCTTGGAGGGTCCCCACTGCCCCTTCTGCCCTACCCAGGCGTAGACGAGGCGGGGGTTGATCTCCTTGAGCTGACGGTATCCGATCCCCCAGGCGTCGAACTGGCCGGGCGGGTAGTTCTCGATCAGGACGTCGAAATGGACGACGAGCTTCTTCAAGAGCTCGCGGCCTTCCGGCTTCTCCAGGTCGAGAGTGATCGACTGCTTGTTTCTCATCTCGTGGAGGAAGTGGAGGCCGATCGGCTCGCCCGACTCGGCGTCCTTGAACATGTACTCCTTGCGGCCGAAGGGGGTCTGCCAGCGGAGCGGATCGCCGGCGGGCGGCTCGCACTTGATCGTGTCGGCGCCGAGCTCCGAGAGCATCGAGGAGCACCAGTTGCCGATGATCATCCCCTTGGACACGTCGAGCACCCGAACCGTCGTCAGGCACTCGGGCTTCTTGAAGTTCTCGCTCTGGCGAAGCTGCGCCTCGAGCGAAAGGGGGTACTCCTTCGCCTGGTCGGTCATCCCCGTGTAGACCTCGTCGGGCGTCGGGATCGGGACGGCCGGCCAGTTCAAGACCTTGTGTTTCGGAAACGAAGCGTCAGCCATTCGCACCTCCTGTTAATCCGGGGGAAAAAAGATTCCCGCCGGGGCGCGCCGCCCCGGAGGGAAACTCGAAGCGGAGAAGACCTGGTAAGACAGGCGCCGGCGTGCGCCCGCCTCCTGCGACGACCGCCACGACGGCATCGGTCGCCAGCATCGTAGGACTCATCGTCACAAACCTTCCCCGCTCCGTCTTGTCTATGCCTGCTTCGGCGGGGTCGGCCGCCTCGCCAGGAACTCGCAGATGAGCGCGACGACGGCCAGGGCCGCGGCCCAGTAGAAGGCCGCCTGGTAGTCCTTGTGGATGTCGTAGAGCTTCCCGCCGATCCTGGGTCCGATGATGCCCGCCACGCCCCACGCCGTGAAGAGCAGACCGTAGTTGATGCCGGCGTTCT
>JAWOLE010000351.1:0-5320 GCA_033853815.1 Thermoanaerobaculia bacterium | reverse complement strand
GGCGCCGACGACGGCGTCCACGACCACCACGTATCTCAATTCCAAGTGGCAGTTCGAAATCAATGCCGCCTACCAGGCCCCGCTGGGATTCACGTTTGCCGGGAACTTTTACGGCCGCCAGGGCTATCCCATCGCCTACTTCGTGCGCGACACTGCCTCCGCCGACAGACTGGCCCGGAACGTCTACGTGACGGCGGTGGACGCCTACCGATACGGTTCGGTCCTGGAACTCGACCTGCGCCTCCAGAAAGACATCCCGATCACGTCGAATGTCACAGCGGCCCTCTCGGCGGACGTCTTCAACGTGCTCAACCGGAACACGGTATTGCGGCGCAACTCGAGGCTTGGGCTCCCTTCCCCGGCCACCGGCACGAATACGATCCTGGAGACGCAGTCTCCGCGCATTGTGAGGTTCGGAGGACGGATCTCGTTCTGACCCGGCTGCCGCAACGAGTATCCTGGCGTTTGCTTTCCGGCAGCCACCGCGCGAACCGTCACTTCCGCACATTCAGCCGGCGTTCGAGATCACCGGACCAACCGAGCACGACCGTGAGAGGCGGAGGGGGCAAGTCGGGATGGGCGGACCGCACGATGACGAAATGCTGACCATCCGGGGAGATGTCGAAAGCCTCGAACGGTGTCTCGAAGAGCATCTTCGGCGCGGCCGCGCGCAGCTCCGGATGCGTCTCGACAGCTGCGACCATCAATTTCGAGTCGCTGCGGAAGACGACCTCTCGTCCATCCGGCGACCAGACCGGCTCAGACCCTCCATTCGAGGAGATCTGCAGCCTCCCGCCGGGACCGGGATACGGAGCGACGTAGACCTCGAAGCGGCCGGACTCGTTTGAGTCGTAGGTCATCCACTTCCCGTCCGGGGAGAGCCGCCCGTGCAACGTCTGCGAAGGTGAGGCCGAAAGGATGCGTGGCTTCCGGTCATCCTCGAGCGAGAGCTCGGCCAGGTTTCTCGATTGAGAGGAAGGCGAATCCGTGACGAGCAGCTTCCGACCGTCCGGGAACCAGGACAATGCCCACGGCCAGGTGTTCACGTTCGTCAGTTGCTCGGGCGGCGCGCTCAGATCCGCCGGGACGACGAAGAGATTCCTGCTGCCGCTTCGATCCGAACTGAAAGCGATTCGCTTGCCGTCCGGGGACCAGACCGGATCCCCGTCGAGACTGCCGGAAATCAGTTGTTCAAAGGAGTTCCGGGCCAGGTCGTAGATCAGAATTCTCGACCTGGAGCCTGGCTCGCCCGCGACCACGGCCAGGCGGCGGCCGTCCGGCGAGAAGCGAAGATCGAGATAGAGTCGCCGAGCGTCCGTCAGCACACGCGCGCCGCCCTTCCGATCCACCCACGCGAGCTCCCTTTCCAACTCGCGAGGATCCAGCGCCCTGTACACCAGTGAACCCGTCTCGGAGAAGGCATAGTTCGCGACGCCTCCTGTACGGCTGGCGAAGACTCCGTCCAGGACGGGCACCGGAGCACCGATGACCTCGAGGCGCTTCGGGTCGAACCGAACCCCGAAGAGCGTAGCGGCGCGCAGGTAGATCAGGTATCCGCCGGGCAGGTAGCGCGCGTCGGAACCCCCCTCGAGAAGGATTCGTGTCTGGCCGGTCTCGGTCGAGACCACGCCGATCCTGGCCTTCTCGTAATCTCCCGATAGGTCGTGAATGGTGAAGAGCGCCATCTTGCCGCCCGGAAGGAAGTGTGGCCAGCGGTGCGTCGCTTCTCCCTTCCCGGGGTTCAGAGTCGTCAAGGGACTGGGCTTTCCCCCCTTCTCGGAGATCCGAAGGAGACTCGTGTTTCCAGAAGGTGAAAAGACGATCGTGCCGTCGGCGCCCCAGCTTGCCCCGCGCCAGATCGGCGTATCGCACAGGGTCAGAGGCTTACCGCCGGAGAGCGAGACCTTCTTCAGATCGCGATCCGTCCCGAAGCCGACCCATTCGCCATCGGGAGAGAAGAAGGGATTCATTGCTCCCTCGGTGCCTGGGATGAGCTTCGCGTCGAGCTGATCCAGAGAGCGCACATACAGTGCCCGCCCCGATGTGTGCCAACCGACGTAGACCAGCCGCGAGCCGTCCGGCGACATCGCCAGACCGTTGGTCGTATCAGGGTCCAGGACAGGCGACTCCCCCTCCGGAAAAGCCAGGTTCAGGCGCATCAGAGGCGCGGAACCGGGCGCCCGCCCCTCGCGTCCTCGAATCACCAAGCCCGCGGCCAGACCCACGAGAAGCGCGGATGCCGCGAGGCCCCACCGGGTCAGCTCCTTCCTTCGACGTCGCGCGGCAGGGGATTTCGGCTCCTCGCCGCGCGATTCCGGCGCGCGCACGCGAAGATTCACCAACTCCCGTGCCAGATCGAGGGTCGAGGCGTAGCGCTCGGAGGGATCCTTGGCCAGACAGCGCTCGATGACCCAGGTCAGGGGCGCCGGGATCCTCGAGTTGATCGACTCGATGGGTTCGGGCTCTTCCTGGACGATCGCGGCGAGAGTCTGCACGCTCGACGCGCGCTGGAAGGCCCGCTTCCCCGTCGCCATCTCGTAGAGTATCGAGCCAAAGGAAAACTGGTCCGACCGGAAATCCACCGCCAGCCCCTGCGCCTGCTCGGGCGACATGTAGCCGACAGTGCCCAGGACCGTCCCTTCCTTTGTCCGTTCGTCGGGCAACGTCGTCAGATGGGAGCCCTCCGGGTCCGAGGCCGGACGGAAGTGCTTGGCCAGGCCGAAGTCGGCGATCTTGGGCGTCCCGTCGGCGGCCATCAGGATGTTGTCCGGCTTCAGGTCCCGGTGCACGATCCCCTGCCCGTGCGCCGCGGCCAGGCCCTCCGCGATTCCAATCGCCAGATCGAGGATCTTCTTCGAGGGAAGCGGCGCGCGGGCGAGCAAGTCCGTCAGCGTCCCTCCCGGCATCAGTTCCGAGACGATGTAGGGAGTCCCTCCTTCTTCCTCCCCCACGTCGTAGACGGACACGATGTTGCGATGCGACAGGGCCGCCGTGGATCGCGCCTCCGCCTCGAAGCGCCGGAAGCGCGCCGTATCGCGGCTCGATTCCGACAGCAGCACCTTCAGGGCCACGTCCCGGCCAAGCCGCGTATCCACGGCCCGATACACCTGCCCCATTCCGCCCGCTCCCAGCGGCGAAACGACCTCGTAGGGCCCGAATCGACTCCCGGGTCCGAAGGAGCTCACGTTCGGGGTTCCTTCTCTTCCGTTTCCGTGCTCGCGACGCGGGACAGGACGCGGAAGACCATCGACACCGGTCCGATTCGGATCTCGTCTCCGTTCGCCAGGCTGCGGACACCGATGATCCTCTCTCCGCGCAGACGGGTCCCGTTCTTGCTGTCGAGGTCCTCCAGCGTCGCCCCCTGGCCGATCCGGATCCTAGCGTGGTGGCGCGAGACGGAGGTGTGATCGATCCAGAGGGCCGCCTCAGGGTCGCGTCCGATGATGTTCTCTCCGGGGGCGAGCTCGATCTCGCGAGTCTCCAGCACCAGCCTGTACGAGACCTCCCTGGCCGGGGAGCGCGGGCCCATCGAGCCCCGTTCCCGCGCAACCGCCACCTCCCAGCGATAGCCCTCTCGTGGGATCGTCCGGATCGAGCTGTCTGTCCGGTCTCCGAGCGCTTTGCGCAGCTCCGAGACCTGGAAGCGAAGCGCGTCGTCGGTGACCGCGACGTCCGGCCACAGGCGGTCCGAGATGTCCTGACGCGTCAAGAGCCGAGCTGGATTCTCCAGGAAGAGCAGGAGAAGGTCACGCGTCTTCGGAGTGAGGGCGATCTCCGCGCCCCCCCGAAACAGAGACCGATTCGAGGCGTCGTAGAGATAGTCGGCGAAGCGGTAAATCATCGGAGCTGCGTCGGAGCCTCGATCATCGGCGGAGCATGAGCCATGGGGGCTGCGGATCTCGCAGAAATCTTATGCCACTCTTGGCGATGCCTCCTTTCAAGACGCAGCGTCCCGAGCAGATTGACTCCTTCGGAGGGACTGATCCTCCGAGAAGGAGTCCGCCATGGCGGCCTGCCCGGCTCGCAAGGCAGTCCTCGAAGGCCTTCTCTTCCTGCTCTTCGCCGCCGTAACCGCTTCCCTCTACGCGCAGTCTGACGAGGCTCCTTCGGAACGGATCTCCGTGCCTGTTCTGGGGCCCAGGAATCCGCGACTGACTCAAGCCGTGCTCGCCGCCGTCAACGAAGCTTCGCGGAAACTCGAGAAGGTGGAATGCCGGCACATCTACTCCGATTTCACCACGGCGTCGGGACGCACTCTTCAGCAGAATCTCGACGCGACCGGCCGGACGGGCCAGACGTACCTGCGCTGGCTCATCTTCTACAACGCGTCCTCCGAGAAGACGTGCGCCCGCAGCTACACCGTCGCCGCCACGAATCCCGGCAGCCGGTTGGTGTTTCTTTGCCCGCGTCAGTTTCTGGAGGTCGAATTCCTCCAGCCCGGCTACGCGGCCGCGCTCATCCTCCACGAGGAGCTGCACTCCCTCGGCCTCGGCGAAGATCCCCCTTCGAGTCGGGAGATCACTCTGCGAGTGATCGCGCGCTGCGGGAGCTAGGCGGCCGGTGCCACTTCTTGAGGTTATCCCGAGGCCAATTGCCCCGGGAAGGCGGACGGCGGCGGGACTCTTTCTCCTTCTGTCCGCACTGTCGTCGGAGGCGCAGGCGCAAGCCGGACTTCCGGGAAGCTACCGGGAAGAGGCGCGCGTCGAGCTCGTCGTCGTGGACGCTCATGTCACGGACCGCTCCGGCAATCCGATCCCCGACCTGACCCCTGCGGATTTTCGGGTGCGCGTGGACGGGAAGCCGGTTCCCCTCGAATCGGTCGAGTGGGTCCCGGCGGGGTTGCCGGAGATTCCGGTCGAGGCGACGCTCTCGACGGCGCCGCCGGGCCGGCCGCTGACACTTGCGCCGCCAGGGCGGCTGATCGTCTTCTTTTTCCAGGTTGACGTCCTGTATTCGCGCCTGGTTGGCCTGATGCGGATCGCGTTCTACGCACGTCGGTTCCTGGATGATCTGCTCCCGACCGACCGGGTTGCCGTCGTTTCGTACGACTCCCACCTGAAGCTGCGCCAGGACTTCACCGGCGACCACCAGAAGATCCGTAACGCCCTCTTCGAGGCCATCCTAACGGGCGCGCAGGTCCCGATCCAAACCGCACATTTCCCCTCGATCGCCGAGCACTTCGACTTCGACGCGGCCCGCAAGGCCGCGACGCCCGAGAGAGGCCTCTTCGTCCTGGCGCGCGCGCTCGCGCCCATTCCCGGAGGAAAGACGATGCTCTTCTTCGGCTGGGGTCTCGGGACGGTCGGCGGCGTCTCCGGCC
>JAWOLE010000350.1:0-2605 GCA_033853815.1 Thermoanaerobaculia bacterium | reverse complement strand
GGCCTGCAGCACGTCGCAGTCGCAGATCAGCGTCCGTTGCCCGAGCTTCTTGAGGTCCACCGCGGCGCGCAGCGCCCGGCCGATGAGCCGCTGGATCTCCATGGTCCGCCCGCCCTGGCGACCCCGGGCGGCCTCGCGCTGAGTGCGGGTCTGGGTCGAGCGGGGCAGCATTCCGTACTCGGCGGTCAGCCAGCCCTCGCCCGTGCCGAAGACGTGCGGCGGCACCTTCTCCTCCGCGCTGACCGCGCAGATGACGCGCGTCTCCCCGAACTCGACCAACGCCGAGCCCTCGGCGTACCGGAGGAAGCCGGGGGTGATCTTGACCGGTCTCAGGTCCCGAGGACCGCGTCCAAACGAGCGCATGCGGAATCTCCCGTGGGGCGGGAGTCTCTCACGGAGTCGCGGCGCCTGCAGCGCCTTTCGTCTCCGCGACCTTCGCCGGCGAGGGCGGCGCCTGGACCGCCGCCGTATCGAGATCGCGGCGGGCGATCTCGGCCCGGAACGCGCGGAGGGCCGCGACGATCGAGCGGGCGATGCGGTCCTGGTACGCGCCGTCGGCGAGCAGCTGTCCTTCGCGCGGGTGGGAGATGAACCCGATCTCCACCAGCACCGCGGGCATCTTGGCGCCCATGAGGACCCGGAACGGTGCCTGCTTCACGCCGCGGTCCGGAACGGCCAGATCGGCCGCGAGCTGGTGTTGCACCGCGTACGCCAGCCGCGAGGAGTCGGCGTGCGCGACCGTTCGCGCGAGGTCGTCGAGGATCGCCGACACCTCGTCGGACGCCTGCTCGGCGGCGGGGCCGCCTTCGTCGTTCTCGCGGTCGGCGGTCGCCTTCGCCCCCTCGTCCGAAGCGTCGGCGGAGAGGAAATAGGTCTCTACGCCGTGGGCGGTCCTCCGCTCCCCTTCGGTGGGCATGGAGTTCGCGTGGATGCTGACGAAGAGCTCCGCGCCGGCGTCGTTGGCCCGGGCCACGCGCTGGGCGAGCGGGACCTCGACGTCGTTTTCGCGGGTGAACAGCACCTCGGCGCCCAGCTGCTTGCGGGCGAGCTGGCCGACCTTCTTCGCGACGGAGAGCGAGACCGCCTTCTCCCAGAGCCGGCCCGGGCCCTTGGCCCCGTCCTGGCGCCCGCCATGGCCCGGGTCGATGACGAGGACGAACCCGTGGTGCGTGTCCGCGGCGAGCGCGGGCAGCGACGCCGCGGCGCACAGGAGGCCCAGGGACCGAAACATTGCCGCGAATGGTAGCACGCCGGGCCAGCAAACCGCCGGGCGCGTCCCCCTACCCCGCCTTGACGTATTCCTTCTTCACGAGCTCCAGGAGAACCTGGCTCGTCTCCAGATCCGTTCCGTCCGCCTTGTCGAGCACGGTCTGGATGCTGCCGTAGTTGTGCACCAACTGGACGACGTCGAGCTGGTTCGGTTTGAGGTCGCGCAGCGCCGGAACGAGCGGCGCAGCCACCGAGAGGGCCGTTCCCGATGCAGGCAGCTCCTTCTGGATCTGCCGGATTTCGTCCAGCTGCCGCAAGCCTTCCATGAGAAGGGCTTCGGTCGATTCCTCCAGCTCGATCATGAAGCTCTGCTCGTCGGGCGGGAGCAGCTCGAAGTCGCCGTGCTCCCACGAGAGCAGCCGGAAGAACGACTTCTGCGGCCCGAGATCGTGGTTCTCGTCGATGACCGCGTAGTAGACGCGACCCTGGCGCATGTAGATCTTCGCCTCGTGGTCGCCTCTCACCAGCAAGACGCCGTTCTTCTTCGAGGTGTGGAAGAGCTGCAGGAGGTCCGGCAGCGGAATCTCCTCGATCTTTCCGGTCATCGACGACGACTTCGACTGCCGCGCCGCGGACGCCCGGGCCGCCTCCTCCAGCTTCGCTCGCACCTCCGCGTCGTCGAGCCCTTCCTGGCTGCCCTGGGCCACGAGCTTGAGGATCGAGGTGCCGATGAGGATGCGGTCGCCTTCCTTCAGGCGCGCCTGCTTGATCTTCTCGCCGTTGACGAAGGTCCCGTTGGTCGACCCGAGGTCCTCGATGATCACCTTGCCGCTCGCGACCGTGATTTTCGCGTGTTTGCGCGAGACCATGTCCTCGACCAGGACCATGTCGAGGTCGCTGGAGCGGCCGATGACGACCTGCTTCTCGGGCTTGAGCGGAAACTCGCCCCCCTGGTACTTGCCGGAGATGAACTTCAGCGCGTACATCGAATTCTCACCGGTTATAGGCGCGAGGGCGACCATCTGTAAAAGAAAGGACCGTAGTCCCCCTCACCGGCTTTCGTCCTTGGCGTCCCGCACGAGCGACAGGTACATCTCGGCCACTTTGTTCCCCGGATTCCGCGCCAGGACCTCCTCCCAGGTCATCACGGCCTCGTCACGCCGTCCCAGCGAGTACAGGGTCACGCCGAGGGCGATGCGCGCGGGAAGGTAGTTCGGGTTCTGCTTGATGATCTCCTCGAACTCCTTCCGGGCCGCCTCCCGGTCGCCCTTGTCGCGGTACGCGTTCCCGAGCTTGAGCCGCACGTCCACGAACGCGGGGCCCAGCGAAAGCGCGCGCTGGTACTCGGCAATGGCTTCTTCCCAACGCCCGCTGGACTGGTAGACGTCGCCGATCT
>JAWOLE010000349.1:0-6765 GCA_033853815.1 Thermoanaerobaculia bacterium | reverse complement strand
GGGTCAGGCTTGAATATCGGGTATTAGACCGATGGGTCGGCGTGATCAGACAAGCCTGGATGAAGCTCGTCGGCACAACGCGGAAGGTGGGTCGAAACGGCCCCGAGCGATCCGGGAACCGGGTCGGGTTCTGTAGCTTCTCTGGAGCCGGATGTGCTACGCTTGCGGCATGAAGTACGTGAGCATTCGGGAGCTGCGGAACCGGCCGGGTCGGGTGTGGTCGGTGCTTTCGAAGGAAGACGTCGTGCTGACGGCGAGTGGGAAGCCGATGGGGGTTCTCCTCGGCGTTGACGAGACGCGGCTGGACGACACGGTGGCGGCGATCAGACGGGCGAGGGCGATTCTGGCGGTGTCGCGGATGCGGCGGAGAGCGGCGGAGACCGGCAAGGACCGCATGTCCATGGCCGAGATCAACCGCGAGATCACGGCGGTCCGCCGGCGGCGACGTCCGGCTTGAGCGTCGTCCTCGACACCAACGTCCTGGTCGCGGGCCTCCTCAACCCGAGCGGGAATCCCGGGCGAGTCGTGGATCTCTTCCTGGCGGGAGAAATAACGCTTCTCGTGGACGATCGGATTCTGGCGGAGTATCGGGCCGTCCTCCCGCGCCCGAAGTTCGCGTTTGAGGCGGAGGAGATCTCGAGCCTCCTCGGCGCGGTCGAATCGGAAGCCTTTCGAGTGTCGGCCCATCCGCTCGACGTCGAGCTACCCGACCCGGCAGACGTTCCGTTTCTCGAAGTCGCCGTAACGGGCGAAGCGGACTCACTCGTCACGGGAAATGCCCGTCATTTCAGGCCGGCGGGGTTGCGGATTCGTGTCGAGTCTCCGACCGAATTTATCGGACGATGGAAGACCGAGAAAAGATGACCCGCGCCGGGCCTGTCTGTAGAAGGGTGAGGCCCGGGCGACCAGCGGCTTCAGCTATATCAATATTGTAGTAGCCGGTGCCCGGCCAAGCGGGGGCATAGCCCGTCCGCGGCGTTCCCGCCCTTCAGTGGTTGTGCGGGGACCAAGCCTGGCCGGATACGGCCGCCGGCTCCTGGAGGGGAGCGAAGTCGCGGAAGAGGAAGTGGTCGTAGAAGTAGTGGCAGAGGAGGAAGGAGAGGACGACCACGTAGTAGCTGCGGTCCTGCGGCATGCCGAGGCCCTTCCAGAGGAGAAGGTAGACGCCGCCGGAGATCAGGGTCGCGCCGATCATGGCCGCGTAGAACGTCCGGGTCTTCGAGACGCCCGAGAGGCGCCGTACGAAGCCGCTCCCGATCTCGCCGCGGTCGGCCTGGCGCGTCAGGATGAACCAGGTCAGCGCCAGGTACTGGAGCGAGTGCCAGGTGTTGAAGCCCTGGAAGGCCACGTCCAGGTTGTTGAAGAGCGGGATGATGAAGGCGAGCGCCACGGTCGAGGCCATGAAGAGCAGCCGCGGCCAACTCGTCTCCCCCCGGCGGATCTCCCCCGCCGCGCGTAGAACGTAGTAGAGGAAGAGCGCCGCGAAGCCGACCGTGAAGGCCTGGGCGACCCAGAGGTGCTTCAGAAACCCCGGGAAGAGCAGCGTGCTCGACCCCATCGTGAAGCGCCCGGTCACGAACTTGTACATCGCCACCGTGTAGAGCGCGCCGAGGATGACGGCGCCGTCCAGGAACCGGTCGAGCGTGGACACCTGCGCGCTGACCTTGCGCCGGTAGGTTTCCGCGATCCACTGGGCCTGATGCGTGACGTGCACGGAGGCCCAGAAGAAGAACGCCGTCAGGAGGACCAGGAACGCGTAGAAGGAACCGATGATGACCAGGGCGGGGATCACGACGAGCGGCGCATAGGCGAGCCAGCCGTATCGCTGCCGGAACCGGGGCTCGAGCGCCGTGCGCAGATACGTCGAATACATGTGCGGTCCGCCGACGAGCAACGTCACCGCCAGCCCGACGATCAGCCCCGCGGTCGCGGTCGAAGCGCCCAGGCGCTGGAGAGCGCCGTAGGAGAGGTAGGGCAGGAAGACGAGAATTCCGGAAGCGGTCAGAAAAAGAAGGTCGAACTTCCGGCTTCGGATCCAGAGCCCCTCCCCCGAGGGGGGCGAGGCGTTGGAACGAGCTATGGTGGCCGATGGCATTGCAACCTCCCGGTGTCCCTGCCGATGAAATCCTACCGATCTCAAGGCCCCGCGTCACGTACGTTCCGGAGGCCCGTACACACTACAATTGCAAGTTCGATGCTCAAGCTCGGACGCCTCGAGATCCGTCCTCCGCTGGTCCTCGCCCCGATGGCGGGGATCACCGATCACGCCTACCGGCTGATGCTCCGCTCGATCGGCGGGGTCGGGCTCGTCACGATGGAGTTCATCTCGTCGGAGGCGATCTCGCGTGGCAACGCGCGCCAGTTGCGCAAAATGGTCTTCTCCGAGGAGGAGCGCCCGCTCTCGATCCAGATCTACGGCTCGGATCCGGAGCGCATGGCGGCCGCGGCCGACATCGTCGAGGAGCTCGCTCCCGACGCCTGCGACATCAACATGGGCTGCCCGGCGAACAAGGTCCTGAAGGGCTGCGCGGGCGCGGCCCTGATGGGGGACCTAAAGCTCGCCCGGGCGATCGTGCGTCGGGTCAGGAGCCGCCTCTCGATCCCCCTGACGGTGAAATTCCGGCTGGGCCTGGACGGCGCGCGCCAGAACTACCTCGAGATCGGCCGCATCTGCGAGGGGGAAGGAGCGGCCGCCGTGGCGATGCACGGCCGCACCGCGCGGCAGATGTACACCGGGCGGGCCGACTGGGACCGGATCGCGGAGCTGAAGGAGGCTCTTTCGATCCCCGTCGTGGGCAACGGCGACATCGAGACGCCGCGGGACGCCCTGGCGATGTTCGAGAAGACCGGCTGCGACGCCGTCATGATCGGTCGCGCCACGATGAAGAACCCCTGGATCTTCCGCCAGGTCGCCGATCTGCTCGCCGGCCGCCCGCCCCGCGAGGCGACGCTCGCGGATCGGCGGGACCTGATGCTGGGGCATTTCTCGGCCATCGAGCGGCTGGCCTTCGACCCCCGTGAGGCGCTCCACAAGCTACGAACGATGACCGGCTGGTACACGCACGGCTTGCCGAACGGACGTGCCCTGCGAATCCGGATTTCGCAGCTCGCGACGCCGGAGGCCTTCCGCGCCGCCGTCGAAGAGTTCTTCGCGCAGGTCTCGGAGCCGGTGGCCGCCGCGACTGTCGGCGCGGGCGGTCGCTGCGCGACCGGCGCCGAGAATTTTCAGCTACGGGAGCCGCGACGCGCCGCGATGGCCTGAAACGCGGGATCTCCGATCTTCGTCGTGGCCGGCCGGAGGTTCTCGAAGCCTTGAATCCGGAGAGCGCGGCTTGACCCTTGCCGCGGGGACCCGCCTCGGGTCCTACGAGATCCTGGCGCCGCTCGGCGCGGGCGGAATGGGCGAGGTCTATCGGGCGCGGGACACGAGGCTTCCGCGCGAGGTCGCCATCAAGATCCTCCCCGAGGCGCTCGCCCGGGATCCCGAGAGAATCAGCCGTTTCGATCGCGAGGCGCGCTGGGCGTCGTCGCTCAACCATCCCAACATCGTCACGATCTACGAGGTGGGCCAGTCCGGCTCGATCCTCTACATCGCGATGGAACTGGTCGAGGGCCGCACCGTTCGCGACCTCATCGCCTCGGACGCGCTGCCCCTGCGCAAGCTGCTCCAGATCGGCGCGCAGACAGCGGACGGGCTCGCGCGGGCGCACGCGGAGGGGATCGTGCACCGCGACCTGAAACCCGAGAACCTGATGACGTCGCGGGACGGCTTCGTCAAGATCCTGGATTTCGGCCTCGCCAAGCTCGTCGCGAAGGCCCCGGAGGGAGTCTCGCAGCTCACGACGGAGGATGGGCTCCAGACCGGTCTCGGGGTCGTGCTCGGAACGGCCGCCTACATGTCGCCGGAGCAGGCGGGCGGCCGTCCAATCGACTTCCGCTCCGACCAGTTCTCCCTCGGCTGCGTCCTCTACGAGATGGCGGCCGGCAAGCACGCCTTTCGCAAGGAGACCGCCGCGGAAACCCTGACGGCCATCCTGCGCGACGAGCCCGAGCCGCTCGCCTCCGTCAACGCGCGCCTTCCCGCGCCCCTGTGCTGGATCGTGGATCGCTGTCTCGCCAAGGACCCGGAGGAACGCTACGCATCAACGCGCGATCTCGCGCAGGATCTCGCCTCGGTGCGCGACCGGTTTCTCGAGGCCCCGGCGCGGCCGGCGCCCGCCCGGCCGGCGAACCTGCCGGCGCAGCGCACGGGCTTCGTCGGCCGCGAACGGGAGCGCGCGGCTCTCAAGGAGGTCCTGCAGCGGCCGGATGTCTCCGTCGTCACGTTGACGGGCCCTCCCGGGATCGGCAAGACGCGTCTCGCGCTCGAAGCGGCCCGAGAGACGGCCGAGGAATTTCCAGGGGGAGTTTTCTTCGTGCCCCTGGCGCCCGTGGCCGACGCCGAAGGGATCGCCCCCGCAATCTCCCAGGTCCTGGGCGTCCGGGAGGGCGGCGGGCACACGCCTCTGGCGCTCCTGCGGGAGCACCTCCAGACCGCCGCGCGTCAGCCGACGCTACTCGTGCTCGACGGGTTCGAGCACCTGGTTTCCGCCTCGGCGATTGTGGCCGATCTCATGGAAGCCGGGCCGAAGCTCCGGGTGCTGGTGACGAGCCGATCGCCGCTGCACGTCTACGGCGAAAGGGAATTTCCCGTTCCCCCGTTGGAGACGCCGGATCCCAGGACGGCGGGCGCCGAAGAGCTGTCGCGCTGCGACGCGGTGGCTCTCTTCGTCCAGCGCGCCGCAGCGGTCAAACCGAACTTCGCATTGACCGCCGAGAACGCGGCGGCGATCGCCCGGATCTGCGCGCGCCTGGACGGCCTGCCGCTCGCCATCGAGCTCGCCGCAGCCCGCGTCAAGCTGCTCTCCCCCTCCGCCCTGCAGGCCCGGCTGGAGAATCGCCTGCAGATCCTGACGGGAGGAGCCCGCGACCTGCCGGCGCGGCAGCAGACGCTGCGGGGCGCGATCGACTGGAGCTACGACCTCCTGAGCCCGGCCGAACAGAGGCTCTTCCGCAGGCTTTCAGTCTTTGTCGGAGGCTGCACCCTGGAGGCCGCGGAGGCGGTCTGCGACGCGAAGCGCGACCTCGGGCTCGACCCGCTCGAAGGAATCGGCTCCCTCATGGACAAGAGCCTCCTGAGGGAGGGCGAGGCGGCCGGCGACGAGCCTCGCTTCGTCATGCTCGAAACGATCCGCGAGTACGGCCTCGAGAGGCTCGCGTCCTCAGGCGAGGAGCCTGTGACGCGGCGCGCGCACGCCGCCTATTTCCTTCTCCTCGCCGAAGACAAAGTCTCCGAGCGCGCCCGGGACTTCTCGGCTCCGCGGGCGACTTCGCCGGGCGAGGAGTCTTCCCGGTGGTTGGAACAGCTGGAAGTGGAGCATGACAATCTTCGGGAAGCCCTCGACTGGATGATCGAAACGGGCGAGGCGGCCTGGGGTCTGCGCCTCGGCAGGGCCCTCTTCGAGTTCTGGGAGGAGCGCGAGCACCTGGCCGAGGGACGGGAGCGGCTGGAGAAAGTCCTCGCCCTGAAAGGCGCGGCGCCGCGGACCCGGGACCGCGCGCGGGCCCTCTTCGCGGCGGGGGTCCTGGCGGGCGAGGCGGGGGACGAGGAAGCCGCGAAGACCTTTCACGAGGAAGGGCTGGAGATCAGCCGCGAGCAGGAGGACCGCAAGGGCGTCGCCGTCGCCTTGAACGCCCTGGCGGTCGGCGCGAGAAATCGGGGAGACCTCGCGCGATCGCGGTCCCTCTTCGAGGAGAGCCTCACGCTCTGGCGAGAGCTCGGGGACGACTTCGCGATCGTCCGCTCGCTCTCCAACCTCGCCAACGTCGCGAGACTTCAGGGCCGCTTCGAAGACGCGCGGTCACTCTTCGAGGAGTGCCTGGCGATCTCGCGGAGGCTGGGCGACCGCGCCGGGATCGCCTGGTCGCTCAATCAGCAGGGAGACGTGGCGCGCGAACAGGGGGACGCCGCCACCGCCCGCTCGCTCTACGAGGCGAGCCTGGCGATGTTTCGCGAGATCTCGGACCGGTGGGGCATCGCCGGATCGCTCGCCGACCTGGGCAACCTGGCGCGCGACCAGGGAGATCTCGCGATGTCCCGCCGCCTGCACCGGCAGAGCATGAAGGTATTCGAGGAGCTGGACCACAAACGCGGGATCGCCCGGCTGCTCGAGTGCTTTGCCTGCACTGCCGCGGTGGACTCGCGGCCCGAGAGCGCTCTTCGCCTGGCGGGAGCGGCCGCCGCGCTGAGGCAGGCGGTGGGCGCCGTTCTGACAGGGGCCGAGCAGGTCCGATTGGAGAAGCTCCTCGCGCCGGCTCGGGAAACGCTGACCAACGCCGCGTGCTCGGCCGCCTGGATGGAGGGCTGGGCCATGCCGCTCGAGGCGGCCGTCGCCGAAGCCGTCGGCTCGTAGAGTGGCAGCCGGCCCTACGCGGGCCTTCGACCAGAGTCACGCGGAGGCCGTCCGCGCTACGAGCAGGCGGCGATGTCCCAATTCGTTCGCGGCGCGCGTAGTCTCCCGACGAAGGAGGGAGGAGGCGCGCGCCGCGGGAGCGAAGCGCCGGAGCGGGTTGAGCCCGACGGGCGACATCCCCGCGGCGCGCGCGAAGCGACGTTATTCCGCCGTCGTCGGGTCGATCATCCGCCGGACGGCGGAGATCCGATTGGCCGGGAACCCTCCCCGGCGCGCGTGCTCCCGCACAGTGGCCTCGTCCGGCGCCAGGTAC
>JAWOLE010000348.1:0-3625 GCA_033853815.1 Thermoanaerobaculia bacterium | reverse complement strand
GAACTGCAACCCGACCTGGTGCCCCGCGTGGTGGGGCGCTCGGCCCGGGAGGCGATCGACCCGGACATCGGGTATCCGCTGGCGGCGGCGCTGTTCCTCGCGAGCGCGATGATCCTGATCATGCCGGCGCTCCAGAAAGACGTCCCCGACTTCAGTCCCCAACAGCTCAAGCCGCTGAAGGTCGTGCTGCAGCCTCCTCCGAAGAAGCCGGAGAAGAAGAAGAAGGAAGAGAAGGAGCTCGCGAAGAAGGAGGAGCCGAAGGAAGAGAAGAAGCCCACGCCGAAGCCCGTTCCGGTCAAGAACACGCCCGTCAAGCCGGAGAAGCAGGTGGCCACGGTGCTCAGGGAGGTCAAGAAGATCACCTCGGGCGCCGCCGTCCAGAACCTCCTTTCGGCGCTGAACAAGATGCAGACCGGCCCGAAGGGCTACGGCGACAAGGGAATGGGGTTCAAGCTCTCACCGCTCATCGGGAAGCCCCCTATCGCCATGGCCGGGCAGCAGCTGGGCGCAGGCCTCGGCGGCTTCGGAGCGCTCACCAAGAGCATGGCGGCCTTCCGGGGCATGGGGAACGGAGGCGGGCCGGGCGGGCTGGCCATTGGCGGAATGGGCAAGGGCAAGGTCGGGGGACTGGTCGTCCAGGCGCCGAAGGGCCAGGCGCGAATCCAGGGGACCATGGACCGCGAGCTGATCGCGAAAGTCATCAACGACCACATCGCGGAGATCCGCGGCTGCTACGAGCGGGCGTTGCTCACCGAACCCGGTCTGCAGGGCAAGCTGATCTTCGAGTGGACCATCGACCTCAACGGGTCCGTCGAAGAGGTGAAGACGAAGCTCGCCGGCTTGAAGTCGTCGAACGCGACCAACTGCATGATCAACAGCCTCAGAACCTGGAAGTTCCCCCACCCGAAGGGGGGCGTGGTCGTCGTGTCCTACCCGTTCATCTTCAACAGCGTCGGCTTCTAGCTGGGGTCGCCTCCCCACGCCAGGTCGCGATCGGAGCGGCGATCCGGCGGGGGAAAACCGGTGGCTCTGGACTTGCTAGTCCGAACCTGGGAAGAATGCAGGGCTCCGTCATTCCGGCGTGAGGTATCGATGCGCACGCGCTCCCCCCTTCTGCCCGTCCTCGCGTTCGTGGCCGTCTCGGCGGCGATGTCCGCGCTGGCCCAAGACGTGGAGAGCGCCGGCCGGCTCGCGGCCGTTCAGGAGCGCAAGTACCACATGGTCCACGAGCTGGAGTTCTCGCTCGTCTACCTTCCGTACGATGCCTTCTACCAGGGCCTCGGACCCGAAGTGAGCTACACGTACCACTTCAACGACCACGTGGCCTGGGAGGTGATCCGGGGCTACTACTCGTTCGACCTTCAGACGAACCTGGTCGCGCGGCTGGCCAACATGCCGGGGGGCAACAACCTTGCCCCGACCTCCACCGAGCAGATGAACTACGCCCTCAGCTCGACGGTCGTCTGGTCGCCGGCCTACGGCAAGTTTGCCCTGTTCAACCGAAGCGTCGTGCAAGGAGAAGGATTCCTCCTCATCGGCGGAACCCTCGGGAAGCTGACCAGCTCCTTCCAACCCGGCCCGACGATCGGTGGCGGTCTCCGGTTCTTCGTGTCGCAGTTCGTCTCCGCGCGATTCGACCTTCGCTACAGCGCTCTCATCGACACCATTTCCGCGAGCATCACCCACGTCATCCAGCTGTCGCTGGGCTTCGCCATCGACCTCGGCACACGAGGCGAGGAGAGCAAGAGCTGACCATGGCTGCGATGCGGAAGCTTCCCTCTCTCTGGAGCATCTCGGCGCTCGTCGCCCTCGCCGCGCCGGCCTCGCAGGCGCTCGCGCAGGCCGAGGCCACCTCGCCGCTCGCTGCCATCCAGCAGCGGGTCTTCGCGATGGACCACGAGATCGAGCTTGCCGTCGGATGGCTTCCCCTCGATCCCTTCACGAAGACGCTCTCGGGAGAAGCGAGCTACACGTACCACTTCAGCGACCAGGTCGCGTGGGAGGTGGTCCGCGGCTTCTACGGATACAGCATCCAGACGGGGCTGCGCCGGCAGGCTGAAGTCGATTTCGGCGTTCCGGGGAGCGCGTTCGAGGAGTATCGCTTCGGCGTGTCGTCGAGCATCGAGATCGCTCCGGCCTACGGAAAGTTCTCGCTGCTGAACGACAGCGTCGCTCACGCGGAGCTGCTGCTCGCGGTGGGTCCGATGGTGGCGTGGTTCAACAACGGGGGAATCAAGGTCGGACCGATTGGCGGCATCGGCGCCCGGCTGTTCGCGAACGACACGATCTCGATCCGCTTCGACGCCCGTTACGGATACCTGATCGGAAAGGCCTCCGGGCCCATCTGCACGCTGTCATTGGGCGTGTCCTTCGACTTTGGTCACGCCGACTAATCCATGCGATGAAGCTACTCTCTCACGCGTTCACAGCCCTGATCCTCGCGATTCCGACCGTTGGGTCGGCCGCGGGGACCCCACCGCCGCAACAGAAGCAGCTCACGGCCACGCCGGTCGGGAAGGCGCCCGCCCCGGACAAGGCGAAGGAGAAGGAAAAGGACGACGACGAAGGGCCTGCGACGCCGGCCCCGCCGGAGCTGTTCGATCAGGCTCTGGCGCTGCACTACGCGGGGAAGGCGCGGGACTCCGCTCCGGCCTTCTACGCCTTCCTGCGCGGGACGCCTCGGACCAATGAGAACTACCCGTGGGCCCAGATGTTCCTTGCCCAGGATCTCGCGGCGCTGGGCTACACCCACGCAGCCGTCGTCTACGCCGGAACGGTCGCCAAGGATCGCGCTCGCCCGGAGGTCGTGCCCGAGGCGCTGAAGCTCCTCGAGAAGCTGACCTCGGAAGTACCCTACGACCACGATTTCGTGGACCGCGAGGTGATCCATGGGTCGGACTTCGGCACCCTCCCTGCCGACGTCCTCGACTTCGTGAACTTCCACCAGGGCGTCCTCGACTACAAGGACGGGTACTTGAAGTGGGCGGAGAAGCACTTCCAACAGGTGAAAGGCGCGGCGTATCTGGCGCGAGCCAAGATGGTCAAGGCGGTGCAGAAGTTGACGCGGGACAACGACCCCGACGGCGCGCTCGCCGATTTCCTGGCGATCGGCAAGGACACCGACGCCCCCCGCGACATCCGCAACGACGCGAAGATGGCCGCCGCGCGGCTGTACTACGAGCGCAAGCAGTACGAGCAGGCGGAGAAGCTCTACGACTCGGTCGACCTTCCCGAGCTCGACCCCGGACGGGCACAGATCTACCTGGAGCGGGCCTGGACGTACTACCAGCGCAAGGAGCTCGGCAAGGCGATGGGCCTGCTCCTCGCCCTCGACGCCCCCTCCTTCAAGGACATCTTCCTGCCGGAGAAGTTCATCCTCCGCTCGTTGATCTACAAGGATCGCTGTCACTACCTGCCCGCCAAGCGGGCCGCGCGAGACTTCACCCGCAAGTACCGCGGAGCGCTCGACCTCATTCGCGAGCGCGGTGACCTGGGCGAGGATCCGAAGCTCGTGCAGGCGACCATCGAGCAGCGAACCGACGCGGCCCGCGAGGACGCGTTCTTGAAACACCTGGCGAAAGAGCGCGAGAACATCGACACCTACGCCAGCCGTTTTGCGGCTTCG
>JAWOLE010000347.1:0-4112 GCA_033853815.1 Thermoanaerobaculia bacterium | reverse complement strand
GCCGAGAGGCTCGAGGAGATCCGCGACCTCCAGCAATATCAGGAGAGCGTCATCCGATCGTCCTCGTCGGGAATCGTCGTGATCGACCGGGAGGGACGCATTCAGTCGGTCAATCCCGCTTTCGCGGCGATCGTGGGCCGGGGGGAATCGGACCTGGTCGGCTCGAATTTCGCTGGGATCCTCCACGATGTCGAGCTGCCGCCCGCGCCGGCCGACGGCCGAGAGAGCGCGGTGGTAGGAAGGTTCTGGAACGCCGGCGGCGAGGAGCGCAACCTGCGCGTCTCCGTCTCGGCGTTTCGCGGGGATCCGGACCGCCGCGTGGTTCTCGTCGACGACGTGACCGACCGCGTGCGGGCCGAAAGAGCCCACGCCGAGCGGGAGCGCCTGGCGTCGCTCGGCGTGCTCGCGGCGGGAGTCGCGCACGAGGTCAACACCCCGATCGCGGGACTCTCCTCCTACGCGCAGATGCTGCTCGCCGAGACCGCGCCGGGAGATCCGCGCTACGCGATCTTGAAGAAGATGGAGCGCCAGACGTTCCGGGCGGCGCACCTGGTCAACAACCTGCTCGAGTTCGCGCGCCCGCGAGCTCGCGCGAATGCCCGCGCCGACCTGCGGGCCGTGATCGCCAACGCCGCGGAGTCCGTCGAAACGACCTTCGGCCGGCGGCGTCTGCAGCTCGACGCGGAGGCGGCGCCGGTCTGGGTCCTGGGCGACACCCGGGAACTCGAACAGGTGTTCGTCAACCTCCTGATCAACGCCCGCGACGCCTCTCCCGACGGCAGCGAGATCGCCTGCCACGTCGCGACCAACGCGGACCGCGTCCGGGTCACGGTCGCGGACCGGGGCCATGGCCTTCCGCCGGGCGACTCGGAAAAACTCTTCGAGCCCTTCTCCACGACCAGGAAGTCGGGAGGAACGGGGCTCGGCCTCGCGATCTCGCGCGACATCGTGCGACGGCACGGTGGGGAGATCCGGCTGGCCCCGCGTGACGGCGGAGGCGCCCAGGCCGAAGTCACGCTGCCGCTCGCTCCGGCGGGGTCATGAGCCGGGACCTGCGCCTCCTCGTCGTGGACGACGAGGAGGTGATCCGCGACGTGCTCGGCACGCTGCTCGAGCGGCAGGGCTACGACGTGACGACCGCCTCCGACGCCGCGGAGGCCCTGTCCCTCTTCGACGCCGAGCCCTACGACGTCGTCCTCCTCGACCTGATGCTCCCGGACCGCCCGGGTCTCGAGGTGCTGCGCGAGATTCGTGCCCGCGACCCGGATGCGGTCGTCGTCATCGTCACCGCGTACTCCTCGATCGAAGGCGCGATCGAGGCGATGCGCGAGGGGGCGTTCCACTACATCCCCAAACCGTTCCAGAACGAAGAGGTCCTCCTGACCGTGGAGAAGGGCGCCGAGAAGCGCCGGCTGACGGAGGAGAACCGGCGTTTGAAGCAGGAGCTCTCCCGCCGCTACGGCCTCGGCCGCATCGTCGGCAAGTCCGAGGGGATGCGCAAGGTCTTCGAGCTCGTGCGCCTGGCGGGGCCGTCGAAGTCCACGATCCTCGTGGAAGGCGAAAGCGGCACGGGCAAGGAGCTCGTGGCGCGCGCGATCCATACGCATTCCCCCCGCTCCGGCGCGCCCTTCGTCACGGTCAACTCGGGCTCGATGCCGACGGACCTGCTGGAGTCCAACCTGTTCGGGCACGTCCGCGGCGCCTTCACGGGAGCGGTCGCGAACAAGAAGGGGCTGTTCGAGGCGGCCGAAGGCGGCTCGATCTTCTTCGACGAGATCGGCACGGTCTCGCTGGAGACGCAGGCGAAGCTCCTGCGCGTCATCCAGGAGAAGGAATTCATGCGCGTCGGGTCGGTCGAGACGCAAAAGGCCGACGTGCGGATCATCGCCGCCACCAACGTGGACCTGAAAAGGATGGTCACCGAAGGGCGGTTCCGGGACGACCTCTACTACCGCCTCTGCGTCATCACGATCCCGATCCCGCCGCTGCGGGAGCGGCGAGAGGATATCCCGCTCCTGGCCGAGCACTTCATGCGCCTCTACGCCTCGGAGAACAACAAGACGATCACGGGACTCGAGCCGGACGCGCTGCGGGCCCTGCTCGATTACGACTGGCCCGGCAACGTCCGGGAGCTGGAAAACGCCATCGAGCGCGCCGTCGTCCTCTGCTCGGGCGGGACGATCGGACTGGAGCTGCTGCCGGAGACCGTCCTGCAGCCCGACCGCGCGGAGCTGCCGGTCCGGCTGCCGGAGAACGGCTCGGCATACAAGGACCTCGTCGAAGAGTACGAGCGGCGGCTCGTTCGCACCGCGCTGCGGAGGACGGGCGGGGTTCAGAAGCGGGCCGCCGAGCTCCTGAAGATGAAGCCGACCACCCTTCACGAGATCATCAAGCGCCTGGAGATCCAGAGCCGCGAAACCTGACGTCTGCCCCGTAAAACGTAAAGGCGTAAAACGTAAACCGAAGCCATGCCGGGCCACGTTTGACGTTTTACGTTTAACGTTTAACGCATCTCACATGCGGGATTTCATTTTCGCGGCGGCGGCGCGCACTTCGTCGGGACGCGGCTTGAGACCACCGACCGTCGGGTCCCCGGCCCGATAGCGAACGACGCCGTCCACCACTGTGGCCCGGATGTTTGCCGGGCCCATCGCGTAGACGATCGCGCCGTAGGGCTCGTCCGACCACGAGTCGGGGAGGGCCCAGGCCGCCTCGGGATCGAGGACGACGAGGTCCGCCGCGCCGCCCGCGTCGAGGGCCTCCCGCCCGGGCAGGCCGAGGGCGCGACGGCCCTCCCAGGTCGCCATCCGGAGAACCTCGAAGGCGGAGAGGCTTCCGTACGGGGCGCGAGTCCGCGGGAGGAAGGCGGCCAGCCTCATCTCGCGAAAGGGATCGAGCGCGTTGTTGCAAGCGGCGCCGTCCGAGCCCAGGCAGACCCGCACTCCCGCCCGGCGGAGCTCCAGGACGGGACAGACCCCGGAGGAGAGCCGCATGTTGGAAGTCGGACAGTGCGCCACGCTCGTCCCCCGCGACCGGAGCAACTCCCAGTCGCCGGCGTCCGTGTGGACCGCGTGCGCGAGGCACGTGCGCCCCGTCAGGAGACCGGTCGCGTCGAGGTAGGAGACGTTGCCCATCCCCGTGCGCTTCCTCACGAGCTCGACCTCGCCGCGGTTCTCGGAGGCGTGCGTGTGGACGAGAAGATTGTGCTCCCCGGAAAACTCCGAGGCGCGGCGCAGGAGCCGGTCGGTGCAACCGACCGCGAACCGCGGCTGCACCGCCACGCGCAGCCGTCCGCGCTCGGCGCCGTGGAAGGCCGCCCGCAGTCGATCGGTCTCCGCCAGCCCTTCCGAGGCTTCGGCGCGCAGATTCGGCGGGGTCGTCTCGGGATCGTCCATGAGCACGTTGCCGCCGGTGTAGCGAACGCCCGCGCGGGCGGCGGCGCGGAAGAGAGCCTCCGAGTGCCGGACCGTCCCCATGTCGAGGACTGCGACCACGCCGCAGGCCAGGCACTCGGAGAGGCCGAGGCGCGCCGACACGTCCATCGTCTGCGCGTCGTGGGCGGCCTCTCCCGGCCAGACGTGCGCCTTGAGCCACGGCAGCAGCTCCAGGTCCTCGGGGCCGTTCCTCAGGAGGGTCTGGCAAAGGTGGAGGTGCGCCTGGACGAAACCCGGAAGCACCCACGTGCCGCGGGCGTCCAGTCTCTCGACCGGCTCCCCCGCCGGCCCGGCCAGACGCCGGGCCTCGGCCCCGATGGCCAGGATGGTCCCGTCCTGCGCGTAGAGATCGGTCGCCGGCCGGATGTCGCCGCGCCCGGTCAACCCGAGCAGGGTCGCGCCCTCGATCAGCAGGCGGCTCATGAGCGCGTGGGCTCGAACAGAGCTACATGACCGGCTGGCGCCGGAGGATCAGGATTGTGCGGTCGTCGCCGTAGGGCTCGCCCGCGGAATGCTCTTCCTGGACCTTCGCGAGAGAGGCGTCCACCTGCGCCGGATCGCGCCCCACCTGGGTCTTCAGGAACGCCTTCAGGCGGTCGAGCCCGAACTCCTCGCCCGCCGGATTGCACGCCTCCGTGACGCCGTCGGTGTAGAGGCAGAGAAACTCGTCGGGCTCGA
>JAWOLE010000346.1:0-4165 GCA_033853815.1 Thermoanaerobaculia bacterium | reverse complement strand
CTTCAAGATCACGCCGGCAGGGGAGCTGACGACGCTCCACTCCTTCGCGGAGAGCGACGGGGGCAATCTGCACGCCGGCCTCGTGCAGGCGACCGACGGGAACTTCTACGGGACGACGTATGGAGGCGGCACGAGCAGAGCCGGCACGGTCTTCAAGATCACGCCGGCAGGAGTGCTGACGACGCTCCACTCCTTCGCGGGCAGCGACGGGATCTATCCGTGGGCGGGTCTCGTGCAGGCAACCGACGGGAACTTCTACGGCACGACGTCTGGAGGCGGCGCGAGCACTCTCGGAACGGTCTTCAAGATCACGCCGGCGGGAGTGCTGACGACGCTCCATCACTTCGCGGACAGCGACGGGAGCGTTCCGCAGGCTGACCTCATGCAAGCGACCGACGGAAATTTCTACGGGACGACGACCGGTGGCGGGACCCGCCAGGGCGGCGTCGTCTTTCGTCTGACGCAGCAGGGCCTGGGGTTCTTCACACTGTCTCCTTGCCGCGTCGCCGACACGCGCGACCCGATCGGGCCGATTGGGGGACCGGCGCTTCCGGCCAACACGGTGCGAACCTTCCCGGTCACGGGCCTCTGCTCGATTCCGACCTCCGCCCGTGCCGTCGCGATCAACCTGGCCGTTCTCCAGCCGTCCAACGACGGCGACCTGCGCGTCTATCCCGCGGGCGGAGCGGCGCCGCTCGCGAGCGCGATCAACTTCCGCCCCGACATTGTCCGGGCAGGCAACGCCATCATCCCCCTCGGCACCGGCGGCCAGATCTCCGTCCAGTGCGACATGCCCTCCGGCGGCACACACTTCTTCTTCGACGTCTACGGTTACTTCCAGTAGCGCTGGCCGGCGCGATCAACGACTTCGCGTCGAGGGCATGTGGTAGCGCCCGGTAAGGGGTTGGTGGGCCGCGTGGGTTTCGAAGGCTGGCGAGAACGCGGAATTCCTCAGGAAGAAAGGCCTGTGTCCGCGTTTGTGTCCGTGTTCAGCTTTTCCCCCGGTCCTCGGCCCAGGCGAGCACTGGCACGCCGGCTGCCAGGACGGCGATCCCCACGAGCGCCCCGATGCCTGTGTAGGTGACGCTCGACCAGAGCAGGCAGATGCACGTCGCGCAGAAAAGCAACGGCACGACCGGATAGAAAGGCACCCGAAACGGGCGCGGGGCGCCAGGATCTCGGACTCTCAACACGATGAGCGCGAGTCCCACGAGGAACAGGAAAGCCCAGAAGACGGGAGCGGTGTACTCGACCATGGTCGCAAAGCCCGAGCGCGTGAACGCTCCGAGTCCGACCAGCGCGAGCGCGACCAGCCCCTGAGCGAGGAGGGCGTTGCCTGGCGTGTCGGCGCGGCCCCGCCAGCGGCCGAGGGCCCGGAAGATTCGGAAGTCGGATCCCAGCGCATAGCTCGCCCGCGCTCCCGTCAGGATCGTGCCGTTGGCGGAGGTCACCGCTGCAATCGCCACGAACAGGCTGACGACCCCGGCTCCGGCTTGCCCCAGCCAGCGCTCCAGAAGATCGGCCGCGACGGCATCCGAGCGCGCCATCGCCGGCAATCCCAGCCCCCGCAGGTAGGCGGCGTTGACGAGCAGGTAGATTCCCGTCACGACCGCGACGCCCCACAGGAGCGCCCGCGACAGATTGCGCCTGTCGCCGCGCATCTCGGCGGAGAGGTAGGCGGCCTCGTTCCAGCCGCCGTAGGTGAGAAGAACGAACACGAGGGCATGCCCGATGGCCGCGGAAGCCGGCGTCGCAGCTTCGGCCGCCGCAGGCACGCCCGAAGCCGGAGGGGTGGCCACGACCAAACCGCAGACGGCGACCAGAAGCAAACCCAGGACCTCGGCGGTGGCGAGAATCACTTGGGTCCACTTGCCCTCCCGCAGACCCAAAAAGTTGATCCCCGTCAAGACCACGATCAGCCCCGCCGCAAGGATCGGGGAGGTCGCTTCGGGGAGCAGCAGGAGCCGGGACGCATAGTCCCCGAAGACGAAGGAAAGCAGAGCGATGGAACCCGTCTGGATCACGGCCAATCGCGACCAAGCGAAAAGAAAGGCCGGAGACCTCCCATACGCTCGCATCAAATAGTGATATTCGCCTCCAGGATTCGGGTACGTCGTGACCAGCTCGGCATAGCACAGCGCACCCACGAACGAGGCAGCGCCCCCGGCGAGCCAGAGCAGAAACATGACCGAGGCATTCCCGGCTCCCGCCGCGACGATCGACGGAGCCTTGAAGATTCCCGTCCCGACGACGATTCCGACGATCAGAGCGATCGCGTCGATGAGCGAGAGCGCCCGCAGCGGCTTGGCGGCCTTCTCCGGAAGTTCAGGCACAAATGGGACGGCTGCGATTTGGTGACCTCCGCTGCACGAGTATCACTGCGCTCCCGGTGGTTTTCGTGATGAGAATGGATCTTTTGGAGTCTCTGACTTCGACATCTCTCCCGCACGCGTGCAGATCCTGCCGTTAGGCGGTAGCGAGCCGACGCCTCGACAAGTGACACCTCCGAGGTGAGCTAAGTTTCGAGGCGCTCAAGAAGGCACGTGCCTACCTGGCGATATGCCTCGGGAAAGTGGTGGGCCGCGTGGGATTCGAACCCACGACCACCGGCTTAAAAGGCCGATGCTCTGACCAGCTGAGCTAGCGGCCCGGGCTGGGCACGAACAAGTATAAGCGTCGGCTTCGGTTCGGCCCTCGCCCCGGCCCTCTTCCTCAGGGAGCGGGTGGAGGGAGGGAGGCGAGGAAGGGGGAGTCGGGGCGGATGGTCTCTTCGCGGCGAGGGCCGGTAGAGATGAAGGCGGCGGGAGCGCCGGCCTTTTCTTCCAGGAAGTGGACGTAGCGTTTGGCGGCCGGGGGCAGGTCCGCGAAGCTCGTGACCGATGTCGTTTTGGTGGTCCAGCCGGGGAGCCACTCGTACACGGGCGTCAGGCGCTCGACGTCCTCGATGAGGGCGGGGACGGCGTCGAGAGCGCGGCCGTCGAGCTTGTAGCCGACGCAGACCGGGATCTCTTCCATCTCGTCCAGGACGTCGAGCTTCGTGATGGCGATCGCATTCGCGCCGGAGAGAGCGACCGCCGTCCGGGCGACGACGGCGTCGAACCAGCCCGTGCGGCGCGGACGGCCGGTCGAGGTGCCGAACTCGTTGCCCCGCTTGCGCAGGTACTCGCCGGTCGCATCGAGCAGCTCAGTGGGAAACGGTCCGCCGCCCACGCGCGTCGTGTAAGCCTTCAGGACCACGATCGAACCCTCGAGGGAGCGCGGAGAAATCTGGAGCCCCGCCGCGAGGCCGGCCGAAGTGCACGTGGAGGAGGTCACGTAGGGATAGGTCCCGGCCGAGAGGTCGAGCATGGCGCCGTGGGCGCCCTCTGCGAGCAACGTCCCTCCGCCGGCGAGGTGCCTTCGCAGGTAAGATCCGGTGTCCGTCACGTAGGGCGCCAGCCTCTTCGCCGCTTTGGAGAGCGAATCCACGACCGCGTCCGTCGAGGGCACATCCGTCTCGCCCAGGGCCGTGAGCAGCTTGCCCATCTCCGCGGCCAGCGGCCCGACGCGGTGGGCGAGGACTTCGGGCCTGAGGATGTCCGCGACTCGAATGCCGTGTCTGGCCGCCGCCGATTCGTAGGCGGGCCCGATTCCACGCAGCGTCGTGCCGAGCCTGTCCTTTCCCGCCGCGCGTTCGCGCGCCGCGTCGAGGAGCCGGTGGTAGGGGAGGATGACCTGTGCACGGTCGGAAATCAGGAGATTCCCTTCGACGGTGATCCCCTCGGCCGTGAGAGCGTCCATCTCGGAGAGGAGAGCCTCCGGGTCCACCACGACGCCGGGGCCGATCACTCCTTTCCGCCCGCGAACGACGCCGGAAGGCACGAGGTGGAGCGCAAAGCGGCGATCCCCGTACTTGACCGTGTGCCCCGCGTTGTGGCCGCCGTGATAGCGCGCGACGACCTCGAAGCGCTCGGCGAGGAGGTCGACGACCTTCCCCTTGCCTTCGTCTCCCCACTGTCCACCCAGGACCGCCACGACTTTCACGGTCGGCCGCCTCGTTTTGCGCCTGATTGGAATTCCGGCGAAACGCCCGAAGATAGCAGGCCCTCCGGCTTCTATACAATCGCCGCCGATTTGAAGCGGCTTCTCCTGACCGGCAATGACCTGACGCTCGAGGACCTCGTCG
>JAWOLE010000345.1:0-13085 GCA_033853815.1 Thermoanaerobaculia bacterium | reverse complement strand
GTCGTCAACCGCGACGGAAAACCGGTCGAGAATCTCAAGGCCGAAGACTTCGAGGTCTTCGACGACGGCAAGCCGCAGACGATCACGGGGTTCGAGGTCCTCGACCAGAGGAAGCCGCTTCCGCCGCCGGCTCCGGGCGAGCCTCCGATCAACCCCGCGGCGAGCCGCCACTTCCTGATCGTCTTCGACCTTTCCTTCGCGTCGGTCCAGGGGGTTGTGCGGGCGCGCCACTCGGCGCGCGACTTCGTCGTCTCGCGGATGAAGGAGCTTGACACGGCCGCCGTGGCCACGTATTCGGTCGAGACCGGTTTCCGCCTGGTCGTGGGGTTCACGTCGGATCGCAGCCAGCTCGCGACCGCAATCGATACCCTCGGCCTGCCGAATCTCGTGCAGCGCTCCGTCGATCCGCTGGCTCTGCTCGTGACCCAGCCCAACCAGGTCAGCGAGAACGCGTTCGCGACCACGGGCGGCGATCCGGGCAGCGGCCTCGACGCCGCCATGGGCGAAGCGATCGAGAACCTGCAGATGATGTACGAGAGAAGTCAGCGCCAGATCTACCGGGATCGGGTCAGCCGGATGCTCGACTCCTTCGCCAAGCTCGCCGTCTCGCTCGACGCCGTGCCGGGTCGCAAGCACATACTCTATCTCTCCGAAGGATTCGACAGCCGGGAGCTGTCGGGCGCGACGAGCGCCAACGCCGGCGCCAAGGAAGCGGAGTGGGCGATCCGCGGCCAGACCTGGAAGATCGACAACGACAGCCGCTACGGGAACACGAACCTGAGGACCCAGATGACGCGCGCCCTCGCCCTGTTCAACCGCTCCGACTGCATCATCCATTCGGTGGACATCGGCGGGCTGCGGACGGGCGTCGCGATGACCTCCGGAGACGCCCCGGTCGACGGCCAGGACTCGCTCTTCTACATGGCGAATCAGACCGGCGGCCAGTTCCTGAAGAACGCCAACGAGATGGGGCCTGCGCTGGATGAACTCCTCGATCGAACCGGCCTGATCTACCTGCTCGCCTTCCAACCCGTGCGGGTGCCCGAGAACGGGAAGTTCCACACGCTCAAGGTCCGGGTCAAGAACAAGAACTATCAGGTCTCGGCGCGCAGCGGTTATTACGAGCCCAAGTCGGAGAAGACCCTCTCGCCGATCGAGAGGACGCTGGCGCAGTCGGCCGCGATCACTGCCGCCCTCCCCAAGACCGACATTCCCGCGTGGGTCCTGGCGGCGCCGCTTCCGGTCGCCGGTGGGTTGTCGCGCGTCCCCGTCATCGTCGAGGTCCCGGGAGACCGGCTGCTCGTTTCCCACGACGCGAAGCAGATGAACGTGGACATCTTCGTATACGCGATCGACAAGCAGGGCCAGACTCGGGACTACCTCGTCCAGCCGGTCGGCCTCGATCTCTCAAAGACCGAGTCGATACTCGCCCGGGGCGGCATCAAGTACTACGGGGCCCTGAATCTGCCGCCGGGCGATTACACGCTGCGGACGCTCGTGAGGAACGACGAGACCGGCCGCTTCGGCGTGACGATCACGCCCGTGAAGGTCCCGGCGTCCGCCGATGCGGTCACCCTTCCTCCTCTCTTCCTCGAAGAAGGGAGGCAATGGATCATGATCAAGGGCAAAGCGCGCAGCGCGGCCGACGCCTCGGCCGAGTATCCCTTCGCCATCGCGGGAGAATCGTTCATCCCGACCGCCCTGGCCGGGATCAAGAACGGCGGGACTGCTGAGGTCTGCCTGATCGCCTACAACTTTCCGGGGGACGCGGCCGCGCTCCAGTACGCGGGGCACGTGCTCGGTGAGGACGGGAAGGCACACGGAAAGGTGGACTTGAAGCTCCTGAAGGCATCCGACCGCGAGCATCAAGGGGCGCGCAAACTGCTCCTGGAGTTTCATCCGACCGGTCTCGACCCCGGCCGCTATGCGTTCGTGGTCAAGCTCCGGGACCCCGGCACGGGCAAGGCCGCCGAGACCATGTCCACGTTCGACATCCAGTAAGGCGTAAGGCGTAAGGCGTGAGGCGGGAGGCGTGGAAGGCGGGCTTCGCCTGACGCTTGACGCCTAACGCCTGGCGAGGCGGAGGTCACGCCCGGTCATCTCCTTCGGGGCTTCGAGGCCCTGAAGGGCGAGGATCGTCGGGGCGACGTCGGCCAGGGTTCCCCCCGGACGCAGAGGTGGCGCGCCGTTGTCGCAAAGGATGAAGGGCACCCGATTGGTGGTGTGTGCCGTGTGGGGCTCTCCGGTCCTGGGATCGAGCATCTGCTCGGCGTTGCCATGGTCCGCGGTCATCAGGAGGGTCGCGCCCGCCTCGGCGCAGGCGGCCTCGAGCCTGGCGAAGCAGCCGTCAAGCGTCTCGATCGCCGAGATCGTCTCGGGGATCTTCCCCGTGTGGCCCACCATGTCGGCGTTGGCGAGGTTGACCACGAGAGCGCCGAAGGATCTTCCGCGGATCGCGGCGGCCGCCTCCCGCGTGATCTCGTCGGCGCTCATCTCCGGGTGGAGGTCATACGTCGCTCCGCGCCAGGAGGGAATGAGCACGCGTTCTTCCCCGGGATAGGACTTCTCGACCCCCCCGTTGAAGAAGTACGTCACGTGGGCGTACTTCTCGGTTTCGGCCACGCGCAGGTTCGAAACGGCCTTCTCGGCCCAGGCCTCGGCCAGGATCTCCTTGAGGACGAGCGGCGGGAAGGCGATGGGCAGCGGAAACTCCTTCTTGTACCGCGTGAAGCACACGAAATGGAGAGACAGCGGCTCTCCCGCGTTGAACTCCGCGAAGTCCGACTCGGTGAGCGCGCGCGTGAGCTCCCGGGCGCGATCCGCCCGGAAGTTGAAGAAGATCGCGGCGTCCCCCCGCCGGATCCGGCGCTCGCGCCCATCCGGCGTCGTGACCACCGTGGGTTGGATGAACTCGTCGCCTTCCCCTCTTTCGTAGGCCTGCCCGACGGCCTCGCGCGCGCTCGAGGCGCGCAGGCCCTCGCCCGCGACGAGAGCGGCGTGGGCCCGCGCCACGCGGTCCCAGCGGGAATCCCGATCCATGGCGTAGTAGCGGCCGCAAACCGTGCCGATCTCGCCTCCGGTCTCGCTCAGGTGGCGTTCCAGGTTCTCGACGTACTGCAATGCCGAGCGTGGAGGCGTGTCGCGGCCGTCGGTGAACGCGTGGACGACGGTGCGGTCAACGCCTCTCTTCCGCGCCATCGTCAACAGGCCGAAGAGGTGGCGCTCGTGTGAGTGGACTCCGCCGTCGGAAAGGAGTCCCATCAGATGGAGAGCCGCTCCGGGACGCCGGGCTCTCTCCATGGCTTCGACGAGGACCGGATTGGCGAAGAACGACCCATCCCGGAGGGTGAGGTCGATGCGGAGGAGATCCTGGGGGACCATTCGCCCGGCGCCGAGGTTCAGGTGCCCGACCTCGGAGTTGCCCATGAGTCCCGCGGGAAGGCCGACGGCTTCCCCCGAGGCTTCGAGCGTCGTGTGAGGGAAATCGCGCCGCCAGCGGTCGAAGTTCGGCGTCCTCGCCAGCGTGATCGCGTTTCCCAGTGACGGCGCGGCTTCCCCCCAGCCGTCGCAAATCAGCAGCACGACCGTCGGGACGCTCATCGGTGGAAAGCTATCAGACGGAGAATTGACGATTGAAGGATTGACGATTGAAGGATCTGGCGACGTTACCCAATCTTTCAATCTTTCAATCTTTCAATCTTTCAATTCCTGAGATAGGTGAAGAGGATCCGGGCGATCTCGGCGACGCTGCGCGCCTCCGCAAAGCAGCCGCGGGGCACCTGGGGCTCGTCGCCATCGAAAACCTCGGAGATCGATCCGACGCCCGCCTCCGCGATGTGCGCCTTCAGGGCTTCCAGCCACATTTGCATGGAGCGGCGGGTCTCCGGAGTCCGGCCGAGCACGCGGAAGTGAGCGTCGGCGAAGGCGCCCATCAGCCACGGCCAGGCCGCTCCCTGATGGAGCGCGAGGGCCCGTTCCCGCGCCGACCCCGCGCAATGCCCGCGGTAGCGAGGGTCTCGCGGATCGAGCGTCCGGAGACCCAGCGGCGTGAGCAGGCGGCCGCGCACCACCCAGTAGACGGCGCGCGCGCGGTGCGGCGGCAGGAGGTCGTCGCTGAGCGAAATGGCGAAGATCTGGTTGGGACGCAGGCTCATATCCGAGCCGTCCGGGCCCACCACGTCGTAGAGGTATTCCTTCTCGGGCGACCAGAACACGTCGTTGAATCGCTTGCCGACGTGCCAGGCCTCGGATTCGAGCTCTCGTGCCCGCGCGTTCTCCTCGGCGAGCCTCTCCAGCCGCGCCGCGGCCTTGAGCGCCGCGTGCCAGAGGGCGTTGACTTCGACGGCCCTGCCGTAGCGGGGCGTGACGGGGGTCGCGTCGACCATTGCGTCCATCCAGGTCAGCGGGCGCCCCGGAAGATGGCCGCTGACGAGTCCGTCGGGCCCCACCGCGATGCCCGGCCTCTCCCCGTGCCTGAAGGCCGCGAGGACGGAACGCACGGCCGCGAGCAACGGGGTCGGGCGGCTCGGATCGCGACGCGCTCGCGTGAACCACTCGACGGCGAGCACGAACCAGAGAGGCCCGTCGGCCGAAGTGAAGCCCGCCGGCGCCCGGCCGGAGTCCGGTCCCGACAGAAAGCTCGTGCGCAACCTCGCCGCCGCCGCGTTGACGGCCCGGGCCACGCCGGCGTAACGCCCGGTCGCCAGCGTCAGTCCGGGCACCGGAATCATGCTGTCGCGCCCCGGGTCGTCCGGCGGATAGCCCGGGACAATCGAGCCGTCCCGACCGTCGCCGTCCACCAGGAAGACCTCCGCCCGCCGCGCGAGCTCGTCGAAGAGCGGGTTTTCGGTCGGCGCGCTCGTCCGGCGCCTGCGTTCGGCTTCGAGCAGATGAGCCGGGTCCGTGGAGACGTCCTCGGTCGAGAAGAGCAGATACGTCTCCTGCCCGGGCGGGAGCACCCAGTCCCAGGCGACAGGGCCCCAGAGCTCCTCGTCCGCACGGCTTTTCTCGCCCGCTTTCTCGCGACAACCCGCCTGGGCTACGCCCTGCGCGCCGGTGCCGCGCAGGAAGAGGCGGGGCGCGTCGTTGAGGGGTCCGATCCATGCGGCGTCGCCGCGGACCTCGACGGGTACTTCGCGGGCGCGGTTTCGCGCCGCCGGGCTCCGGGGCTCGCCGACCCGCAGCAGCGGACGCGCCCGCAGGCCGACCGACCGCGCTCCGCGATTGGCGTATCGCGCAATCGCGATCGAGCGGCCCCGCACGAGGCACAGGGAGCGCTCGATCGAGAAATGATCGAACTCATGGCGCCACGTCGGAAAGGGCTCGAGAGCGAAACGGACGAGGCCTCCGCCCGGCCCGGCCCGTGTCTCGTCGGAGAGGACGGCGGTCTCTCCGTCGCACCAGACCAGCTCTTCGCACCCGGCCACCAGCGGCCGTCGCCGGGCCGCGGCGGGCGCCGGGGGACAGTACCAGCCGTGGTAGCGCCGAACGCTCGGGCCTCCTGCGGTGCCGCACGCGAAGCCCCCGAGGCCATCGGCCTCGAGCCATTCCAGGGAATGACGCCGGTCGCCGACGTCCAGGTCCTCGCAAGCCCATTCGAGCGGGCTCCTGCTCTCCCGCGCGAGGCTTCCAGTCTCGACCATCGGGTACACCTCACGTAATTGTCTCAAATTCTGCCTTCGCTGGACACGCCGGGAAGGCCGGAATCTTGCAACGAGGACTGCCGTAGCATGAGCGGAAGGGACAGCAGGCTGCTGAAAAATGGACGCGGCCGTCGTGGCTGGTCTTTTGCTCTTCGCGACGCAGGCAGCTTTGCCCGTGGGGAGAGCCTCAGCTGGAAGGCGTCGCGAGCAAAAGGCCAGCCACCGCGAGCGGTTGCGGCGGCGCGGGGCCGTCTGCGGCGTCGCCGCTCCTCCCCGATGCGCTTTGGCATCGCCTTCGTCGCGGCTCCTTGCATCCGACCCCACGGCGCTCGCAACGCCGCCCACGCCCTTTTTCAGCAACCTGCTGGAGTTCGCCCCGTTGAATCGGGCGTTTCCGCGCGTAATAAGATCCTTCGCGGAGGGTTTGCGTCGTGAGGCGACCGTGAGCACGGCCTCGACCGTTCGGCGATCGGTGGACGAGCTGTGCGTGAACACGATTCGCACGCTCGCCATCGACGCGGTCCAGAAAGCCGAATCGGGACACCCCGGGCTGCCCCTCGATGCCGCCCCGATGGCCTACGTCCTCTGGCAGAGATATCTCAAGCACAACCCCCGCGATCCCGACTGGCCCGACCGCGACCGGTTCGTGCTCTCGGCCGGGCACGGGTGCATGCTGCTCTATTGCCTTCTCCACCTGACCGGCTACGACCTGACGATGGACGACCTGAAGGCTTTCCGGCAGTGGGGAAGCCGGACTCCCGGGCACCCCGAGTGGCTGCTGACTCCGGGAGTCGAAGCCACGACCGGTCCGCTCGGCCAGGGGACGGCCAACGCCATCGGGATGGCCATCGCGGAGCGCGCCCTCGCCGCTCGCTTCAATCGACCCGGACACGACATCGTCAACCACCGGACCTACGCCATCGTCTCGGATGGCGACCTGATGGAAGGGATCTCGGGAGAGGCGTCTTCCCTGGCCGGGCATCTGGGCCTGGGCAAGCTGACGTTCCTCTACGACTGCAACGAGGTTTCGCTCGACGGCCCGACCTCCATGGCGTTTACCGAGGACGTCGCGCGCCGCTACCAGGCCTACGGCTGGCAGGTCCTGCGCATCGAAGATGGCAACACCAACCTCGACGCGATCGACGAAGCCCTCGCGAGGGCGAAGCTCGAGCAGAGCCGTCCGACGATCATCGTGGTTCGCACGACGCTCGGCTACGGATCGCCCAACAAGGCGGGGACGTCCGAGGCGCACGGCAGCCCGCTCGGCAAGGAAGAGGTGGTCCTGACCAAGAAGGCGCTCGGATGGGAGTACGAGGAGCCGTTCTTCGTGCCGCCCGAGGCGCTCGAGCATTTCCGGACGGCGATCGAGCGCGGGCGTGAAGCACAGGCGGACTGGGAGAGGCGCTTTGCCGAGTACGAGAAGAAGTTCCCGGAGCTGGCGGGCGAGTGGCGCCGGCGGCAGAAAGGCGACCTGCCCGAAGGCTGGGACGCGGACCTTCCGTCCTTCGAGGCCAGCGGGAAAGAAGCCACGCGCACGGCGGCCGGCAAGGTCGAGAACGCGATCGCCCGGAAGATGCCGGAGCTCCTCGGAGGCGACGCGGACCTGGGAGTCTCGACGAACACGCCCCTGAAGGAGGGTGGCGACTTCAACGGGCAGACGGGGACGGGTCGCAACTTCCACTTCGGGGTGCGGGAGCACGCGATGGCGGGAATCGGCAACGGGATGGCCTATCACGGCGGCGTGCGGCCCTTCGTCGCGACGTTCTTCTGCTTCTCCGACTACATGCGGCCTTCCGTGCGCCTTGCGGCGTTGAACGAGCTGCCGGTCGTTTTCGTCTGGACGCACGACTCGATCGGCCTCGGGGAGGACGGACCGACCCACCAGCCCGTCGAGCACCTGATGTCGCTTCGCGCGATGCCCGGATTCACCCTGATCCGCCCGGCCGACGCCAATGAGGCGAGGGAAGCCTGGAAGGCGGCGATCGCGCACCGGGACGGGCCGGTCGGTCTGGTGCTCTCGCGTCAGAAGCTTCCGGTGATCGACCGCCGAAAGTACGCGCCCGCCGACGGGGTCTCGCGCGGCGCCTACGTCCTGGCGGAAGCCTCGGGGGGCGCCCCGCGCGTCGTTCTGATCGCCTCCGGCTCCGAGGTCTCGCTGGCTCTGGAGGCGCGGGAACGGCTCGAGAGCGAGGGGATTCCGGCGCGTGTCGTGTCGATGCCTTCCTGGGAGCTTTTCGACCGCCAGCCGGCGGAGTACCGCGAGAAAGTGCTGCCGGCCTCGGTGCCCGCCCGCCTCGCGATCGAGGCCGGGGCGACTCTCGGATGGAAGAGGTACGTGGGCGACCGCGGGGACTCCATCGGCCTCGACCGCTACGGCGCCTCCGCTCCGGGAGAAACGGTGTTGAAGGAGCTGGGCTTCAGCGTGGATAACCTCGTCCGGAGGGCCAGGGCGCTCCTATGACGCCGCGGGCGAGCGGGAGGCGGGACAGATGAGGGTCGCCGTCGGTTCGGACCACGCGGGGTTCGCTCTCAAGGTGGAGCTGGCGGCGCAGCTGGCGCGCGAAGGGCACGAGGTCGAGGACGTCGGCGCTTTCGACGACCGCCCCTCCGACTACCCCGATTACGCGCGCCGGGTCGGAGAGATCGTGAACTTCGGCGCCTGCGAGCGGGGGATCCTCGTTTGCGGCAGCGGCGTGGGGGCCTCGGTCGCCGCCAACAAGGTGCCGGGAATCCGCGCGGCTCTCTGCCACGACACCTTCTCGGCGCGGCAGGGTGTCGAGGACGACGACATGAACGTGCTCTGCCTCGGAGCGCGGGTGATCGGCCCGGCGCTCGCCGGGGAGCTCGTGCGGACGTTTCTGGCGGCGAGGTACTCCCGCGCCGAGCGGCACGTGCGGCGCGTCGGCAAGATCCGGGCGATCGAGGAAGACGCGCGCCGCGGCGTCTTCGACAAGCCCGCCCCGGCCCCGGCCGCCCGGGCGAAACGCACCTGACACGGAGATGACGGAGGTGAGGCATGGCTGACAATCCGCTCAAGACGCTTCGCGAGCTGGGTCAGAGCGTCTGGTACGACTACATCCGGCGCGACCTGATCACGAGCGGCCGCCTGGCGGAACTGATCCGGCAGGACGGCCTCTCGGGCATGACGTCGAATCCGACGATCTTTCAGAAGGCCATCGCCGAGACGGACCTCTACGACGAGGACATCCGGCGCCTCGGCGGCGAAGGCAAGAACATGGCCCAGATCTTCGAGGGCTTATCCGTGGCGGACGTGTCGGCGGCCGCCGACGTCTTCCGGGGCACCTACGACGCCAACCGGGGCGGCGACGGGTTCGTCTCGATCGAGGTGGGCCCGCATCTGGCGCACGACACCGGCGGGTCGGTCGCGGAAGCCCGGAGGCTCTCCCAGGAATGCGGCCGTGCGAACGTCATGGTCAAGATCCCGGCCACGGCGGAAGGCGTGCCGGCCATCCGCGAGGGCCTCGCCCAGGGGCTCAACATCAACATCACGCTGCTCTTCTCGGTTCCGCGCTACCGCGAGGTGATGGAGGCCTACCTGTCGGCCATGGAGGAGAGGGTCGCCCGGGGGCTGCCGGTCGAGAAGATCCGCTCCGTGGCGAGTTTCTTCGTCAGCCGCGTGGACACCAACGCCGACAAGAAGCTCGACGCCAGAGCAAAGGAAGCGCGCTCGGACGCCGAGCGGGCGCAAGCCAGCCGGCTTCGCGGGAAACTGGGGATCGCCAACGCCCGCATCGCCTACCAGGCATTCGAGGAGGTCTTCGGCGGGGCGCGCTTCGCGGCTCTCCGCAAGAAGGGGGTCGCCGTGCAGCGTCCGCTCTGGGCCTCGACCTCGACCAAGGACCCGGCCTATCCTGACCTCTACTACGTCGAAGCCCTGGTCGCCCCCGACTCCGTCAACACCATTCCTCCGGAGACCTTCGAGGCCTACCGCGATCACGGGGACCCGAAGGTCCGCATCCACGACGACCTGCCCGAGGCCCACCGGGTCTTCGACGGCCTGCGGGACCTCGGGATCGACCAGGCCCGGATCTTCGAGGAGCTCGAGGAGGAAGGCGTCCGGAAGTTCTCGGCCTCCTACGACGCGCTCTTGAAGGCCCTCGAGGAAAAAGAGAAGGCCGTGAGGGTCGCCTGAAACTCGACCTCCCCGACGGCGAGCGCCCGTACCGCGAGGCTCTCGCGGCGCTCTTGCGACAAGACGCGGTTTCGCGGATCTGGTCGGAGGACGCCTCCTTCTGGAAATCCGGAGAGGCGGATCGCCGTACGATCGCCGGCGCGCTCGGGTGGCTGACGACGATCGAGAAGATGGAGGCCGCGCTCCCCGAGCTCTCGAACTTCGTCCGGAACGCGATCGAGGGCACGGATCGGGTCGTCGTGCTCGGCATGGGGGGATCGAGTCTCGCCCCCCTCGTGTTCGCGGACTCCTTCGGCCGGCGGCCCGGTTACCCCTCTCTCGAAGTGCTCGACTCGACCGAGCCCGCGAGCGTTCTGGCCATCGCGGGGGAGGGAGATCCGACGCGCACGCTCTTCGTCGTCTCCTCGAAGTCCGGCACGACGCTCGAGCCCAACATCTTCTTCGATTTCTTCTTCTCGCGGATGCGGGAAGCGCTGGGAGAGAAGGCGGGAGAGCGGTTTCTCGTGATCACGGATCCCGGCTCCGCCCTGGAGAAGGAGGCCGCCGGCCGCAAGGTCCGGAGGATCTTTCCCGGAGACCCGAAGATCGGCGGACGCTACTCCGCCCTCTCCAACTTCGGCCTGGTCCCCGCCGCGCTCGCGGGCGTGGACGTGGGCGAGATGCTCCGGAGGGCGAAGGTCATGGCCGGGCGCTGCCGGTCCGGCGGCGAGGACAACCCCGGCCTCGCTCTGGGCGCGGCGATCGGTTCCGCGGCGGCGGCCGGCCGGGACAAGCTGACGTTCTTCATCGAATCGCCGATCCCCCGCTTCGGCATGTGGATCGAACAGCTGATCGCCGAGAGCACCGGCAAGGAGGGGAGGGGAATCCTGCCGGTGGAGGGGGAGCCGCCTGGGGAGGCCCGCGCGTACGGGGACGACCGGGTCTTTGCCGGCATCGAGAGGAAGGGGAGCGGGAAGATCGCGGCGGCGCTCGCGCCGCTCTCGCGCGCCGGGCATCCGGCCATCCTCTTCGAAGTCGAGGACGCCCTGGACCTCGGGGCGGAGATGTTCCGCTGGGAGTTCGCGACGGCCGTGGCGGGAAAACTGATCGGCATCAATCCCTTCGACCAGCCGAACGTGCAGGAGTCCAAGGACCGGACGAGCGAGATCCTTTCGGGACGGGAGACGGGAGGCGGGAGGCGGCAGGCGGCTGAGCTTGACGAGAAGGCCCTCGGCGGCCTGCTCGGCTCCCTGAAGGACGGCGACTATTTCGCCATCACTGCCTATCTGCAGGACACGGCCGCGGCGGAGGAATCACTCTCCCACACTCGCGTGAGGGTGCGCGACACAGCGCGGGTGGCCACGACGGTCGGGTTCGGACCGCGTTTCCTTCATTCGACCGGGCAGCTCCACAAGGGGGGACCGGACACGGGCGTGTTCCTGCAGGTGACGGCGGAGCCGGCGGCCTCCCTGCCGATTCCGGGCAAGCCGTACGGCTTCGACGAGGTCGTGGCCGCGCAGGCGGCGGGCGATCTTGCGGCTCTGAAGTCTCGGGGGCGCCGTGCTCTCCGAATCCAGCTCCCGAAAAACGTCGCGTCCGGCCTCGAGAGCCTCGAAAAGGCCGTGGAGCGCGCGCTGAAAGCTCTCAATGCTCGATCCGCGGCTCCCGGCCGCGAACAGAGGTCTTCATGAAACTCGGATTCGTCGGGCTCGGCAAGATGGGCGGCAACATGGTGCGGCGTCTGCTCGCCGGCGGCCACGAGATCGTGGCCTACGCGCGCAGCGAGGACTCCATTCGCGAGGCGGTGTCGCGGGGCGCGGTGGGCGCCCGCTCGCTCGCGGAGCTCTGCGGGAAGCTCTCGGCCCCGCGCGTCGTATGGCTGATGATCCCGGCCGGCAAGCCGGTCGACGACACGATCGGCCAGCTTGCCGGGCTGCTCTCGGCCGGAGACGTCGTGGTCGACGGCGGCAATTCCCGCTTCTCCGACTCGGCGCGCCACGCCTCGGACCTGGCCGGCAAGGGCATCGGGTTTCTCGACGCGGGAACCTCCGGGGGCGTCTGGGGATTGAAGAACGGCTACTGCCTGATGGTCGGCGGCAAGGCGGAGCACTTCCGGATGCTGGAGCCGGCCCTGGCGACCCTGGCGCCCCCCGAGGGCTACGCGCATGTCGGGCCCTCGGGGGCCGGGCACTACGTCAAGATGGTCCACAACGCCGTCGAGTACACGATGCTGCAGGGCTACGGCGAGGGATTCGAGATGCTGCGCGCCTCCGGCTATGACCTGGACCTGCCGCAGGTCGCGCGCCTGTGGACCCACGCGTCCGTCGTGCGCTCCTGGCTGCTCGATTTGCTCGTGCGGGCCTTCGAGCAGGACCCGAAGCTCGCGGACATCAAGGGATACGTCGAGGACTCCGGCGAGGGCCGCTGGACCCTCCACGAAGCGATCGAGCGGGCGGTCCCGACGCCCGCCCTCGCCGACGCCCTCTTCGCGCGCTTCTCCTCGCGGCAGGCCGAGTCGTTTTCGGCCAAGGTCATCGCGGCCCTGAGAAACCAGTTCGGAGGCCACGCGGTGAAACCGGAATGAGGGAGACCGTCGCCAGCGTGCTCGAGGTGCAGCCCGCCGCACAGGCGGCGGCCGGCGCCGAAGCCGAAGAGAAAGTCCGACCGCCCTGCACGCTGGTCATCTTCGGCGCCTCGGGGGACCTGACGCGCCGGCTCCTGGCCCCCGCGATCGCCCACCTCTCTCGAGACGGCGCAATCTCGCCGGACTTCTCGATCATCGGCCTGGCTCGCACCCAGTACTCGGACGCAGACTTCCGGTCGTATCTGGAAACGGGCGTCCGGGACTTCACGCAGCCGGCGCAGGGGACGCCCGGGGACCTCCCTTCGTCCGTGACGTACATTTCCGGAGACTTCGACGATTCCGCGCTCTACCAGAAATTGAAAGCGTCTCTCGAGGGAATGGAGGGAAAGCGCCAGGGGCAGCGCAACCGCATCTTCTACTTCGCGACGCCTCCCGAGGCGGACCCCACGATCGTCAAACACCTCGGGGAGAGCGGGCTCGCGAGGCCGGAGCAGGGCTGGGCGCGGGTCGTCGTCGAAAAGCCCTTCGGGCACGATCTGGAGTCCGGGTGCCAGTTGAACGCGGAGCTTGCGACCGTCTTCCAGGAGAAGCAGATCTACCGGATCGATCACTACCTGGGCAAGGAGACGGTCCAGAACATCTTCGTGCTGCGCTTCGCCAACGGCATCTTCGAGCCCCTCTGGAACAACCGCTACGTCGATCACGTGCAGATCGCGGTGGCCGAGTC
>JAWOLE010000344.1:0-4454 GCA_033853815.1 Thermoanaerobaculia bacterium | reverse complement strand
CTTCGCCGGCTGGAAGAACAGATCGCGGGGCTCGAACGCGAGAAGGCGGGGTTGAAGCAGGCCGAGCCGCCCCCGGGTCCTGTGGCGGCCAACGCGCGGCGGATCGCTCCCAGGCGGGCGGAGTTCGAGCCGCCGGGGTCGTGACGGGCATCACGGGCTTCCTCGAAGCCGAGGTCGCCCGGGGGAGCTTCCCCGGAGCCGTGGCCCTCGTGGGAACCGGCGAGACGGTCACCGGCGTCGCGCATGCGGGCCTTGCCGTCGTCGAGCCGGAATCGGTCCCGGTCTCGCCCGACACGCTCTGGGACCTCGCCAGCCTGACCAAGCCGCTCTGCTGCGGCGCCCTGGCGCGAATCGCCGTCGGCGAAGGCCTCGCGCTGGAGGATCCGCCCGGCCGCTTCCTTCCGGCCTGGAAGAGGACCTGCTACGAGGGGGTCACCCTCAGGACGCTCCTGGCTCACACGTCGGGCCTTCCGGCCTGGTACCCGCTCTATGCCCGTGGCGAGGGCGCCGACGCCTACAGGCGTACCCTGGCGGACATCGAACCCAGGGCCGTTCCGAATTCGGCGGTCATCTACAGCGATCTGAATTTCCTGCTGCTTGGCGAGATCCTCGAGCAACACTTCGCGGCTCCTCTCGATCGGGTCTTCACGGATCTCGTGGCGTCCCCCGCCGGCTCCTCCGCCGGCTTCCTGCCGGGGAAGCCCCGGACGGCGGCGGCGGAGAAGGGGGACGAAACGGAGCGCCGCATGACGGCCGCTCTCGGCCTCTCCTATCCCCGTTTCCGCACGGGCGTCGTGTGGGGGGAGGTCCACGACGGCAACGCCTTCCGGCGCGGCGGGGTTGCGGGCAACGCGGGCCTCTTCGCGACGGCGCGGGATGTCTGGGCCCTGGCTCGCCGCTGGCTCCTCGAGTACTCGGAAGAGTTCTGCGGCGACGCGACGCCTCTCTTGCCCGAGGCGCGCGGCCTCTCGTGGCAGGGACAGAGAGGCGCGGGATCGGCGATCCCGGAGATGTCTCCGCGCGCCTTCGGCCATACTGGGTTTACGGGCACGTCGCTCTGGATCGACCCGCAGGCCGATCGCATCGCGATCCTCCTGACCAACCGGGTTCACCCCATCGTGAAAGCGGGCGACTTCAACGAGGTCCGCCGCCGCTTCCACCGCCTCCTCTGGGAAGATTGAGAGAAGGAGGATTGACCGATTGACGGATTGGGCCCCCGAATCTTTCAATCTCTCAATCTTTCAATCCTTCAATCGGATCAATCCTGTGTCAAACCTTCTGTTGTAGATTTGGGGATTGGGGGCACTCATGGAAGACATCGTCATACTGGACGGCGCCCGGACGCCGATGGCCGAATACAACGGCTCCTTCTCGGAGGTCTCCGCGATCGACCTGGCCGTGCACGCCTCGCGCGCGGCGCTCGCGCGGTCGGGCACCGAGCCGGCCGAGGTCGGGCATGTGATCTTCGGCAACGCCCTTCAGACCTCCGGAGACGCCATCTACGGCGCGCGGCACGTAGCGCTGAAGGCCGGGATTCCTAGGGAAGTCCCGGCCCTGACGGTCAACCGGCTCTGCGGCTCCGGGTTCGAGTCCATCGTTCAGGCCGGACACCGGATCCTCCTGGGCGAGGCCGACACGGTGCTCGCGGGGGGGATGGAGAACATGTCGCAGGCTCCCCACGTCATCCGCGGCGCGCGCAAGGGACTGCGCCTCGGCCAGGGCAAGCTCGAGGATTCCCTCATGGTCGCCCTGCTCGATTCCTACAGCGGCCTCTACATGGCGCAGACCTCGGACCGCGTGGCCGCGAAGTACGGAATCACTCGCGAGGAGCAGGATGCGTACGCCCTCTCCTCGCAGCAGCGGGCGGCCGCGGCCTGGACCTCCTGCCGGCTTTCCGAGGAAGTCGTGCCCGTGGAATTCCAGTCGGGCCGCAAGACGATCCGCGTCGAGAAGGACGATCACATGCGCCCCGACACGACGCTCGAGGCGCTCGCGGCGCTGCCTCCCTCCTTCGGGAAGGATGGCCAGGTCACGGCCGGAAACGCCTCGGGCATCGTGGACGCGGCCGCGGCCGTCGTGGTCGCCTCGGCGTCGCGGGCGCGCGCGAAGGGGTCGAGGCCCCTGGGCCGTCTGGTGGCGTCGGCCGTCGTCGGATGCGACCCGGAGCTGATGGGCCTCGGTCCCGCCCCGGCGGCCCGCGCGGCCCTGCAGCGCGCCGGGCTGAAGATGGAAGAGATCGACCTCTGGGAGATCAACGAGGCGTTCGCCGGGCAGATCCTGGGCGTCATCCGGGAGCTCGGCCTCGACCGCGAGAAGCTCAACGTCAACGGCGGCGCGATCGCTCTCGGACACCCGCTGGCGGCCACGGGGACCCGCTGCACTCTGACGCTATTGAAGGAGCTCCGGCGCCGCGGCCTGCGCTACGGGCTCGCCGGGGCCTGCATCGGTGGAGGCCAGGGGATCGCCGTGGTCGTCGAGTCGCTGGGATAGCGACAGGAGAATCGATGAAGATCTCGAAAGTCGGAATCCTGGGAGCGGGTCTGATGGGGTCGGGCATCGCCGAGGTCGCGGCCAAGGCGGGTTACGACACCCTCGTGCGGGAGGTCTCGGAGGAGCTCGCGCGCAAGGGGCTCTCGCGCATCGAGGGGTCGCTCGGGAGGGCCGTGGACAAAGGGAAGCTGACAGCAGCGGACCGCGATGCCGCGCGTGCGAAGATCGCGACGACCACGCGGCTCGAGGACATGGCCGACCGCGACATCGTGATCGAGGCCATCGTCGAGAACCTGGAGACCAAGAAGGAGACCTTCGCGGAGCTCGACCGCATCTGCAAACCGCAGACGATCTTCTGCTCCAACACGTCGTCTCTGACGATCACCGAGATGTCGGCGGTCACGAAGCGGCCCGACCGGTTCGCGGGGCTTCACTTCTTCAACCCCGTCCCCGTCATGAGGCTGGTCGAGGTCGTGCGCACGATCGCGACTTCCGACGAGACGGAGAATACGGTCTTCGAGTTCGCGAAGTCGCTCGGCAAGGAGCCCGTCCGGGCGCACGACAACTCGGGATTCATCGTCAACCGCCTGCTCGTTCCGTACCTGCTCGACGCCGTGCGCGCCCTGGAGGAGGGGGTCGGCACGAAGGAGGACATCGACCGGGGCATGGAGCTCGGATGCGGCCACCCGATGGGTCCCCTGAAGCTCCTCGATTTCGTCGGCCTCGACACGACCTACTACATCGCCGAGATCATGTTCAACGAGTACCGGGAGAAGCGCTTCGCCCCGCCGCCGCTCTTGAAGCGCATGGTGCTCGCGGGTCGGATGGGGAAGAAGTCCGGCCGTGGGTTCTACGAGTACGGAGAGGGGAAATGACCGCGGAGCTCGTCCGCGCCGAAACGCAGGAGGGGATCCGCGTCCTGACGGTCGACCGGCCGGAGAAGCTGAACGCGTTGAACGCGGCCGTGCTGGAGGCGCTCGACGGGCGCCTGTCCGAGGCCGAGGGCGACGCGACCCTGCGCTGCCTGGTCGTCACCGGGGCCGGAGAGAAGGCCTTCATCGCGGGCGCGGACATCGGCGATCTCGCGAAGCTCACGCCGCTCGCCGGACGCGAACAGGCCCGGCGCGGGCAGGCCCTGGTCGGCCGGCTGGAGAACCTGCCGTTTCCGTCGATCGCCGCGATCAACGGCTACGCGTACGGGGGAGGGCTCGAGCTCGCGCTCGCCTGCACGCTGCGGGTGGCCTCGGAGAACGCGAAGATGGGCCTGCCCGAGACCTCTCTCGGCATCCTGCCCGGATACGGCGGGACGCAGCGGCTGGCCCGGCTGGTCGGCGCGGCCAGGGCGGCCGAGCTCGTCCTGACCGCCGAGAAGGGTCTGACGGCCGCCGAGGCGGGGAGGCTCGGCCTCGTCAACCGCGTCGTGCCGCCGGGCCAGGCGCTGCCGGCGGCCCTGGAGCTTGCCCGCGCGATCGCCCGCAACGGGCCCATCGCCTGCCATTACGCCCTGGAGGCCATACGCCGCGGCATCGCGATGCCTCTCGAGGAAGGCCTCTCCTATGAGGCCACTCTCTTCGGGCTCTGCGCGGCCACGGGCGACATGAAGGAGGGGATGACGGCTTTCCTGGAGAAACGGCCCCCGCGCTTTACGGGCCGTTAAGCGTCGTAACGTCAGCCTTTCTTCCTTCGGTATCGACCGGATTGGAGATTCTTTCTCTTAAAGCCGCCCCTGCGTCGGGCCGCCTCCCTCGTCGGCAGGCGCCGGCCCGGCCGCGAAAGAGAAAACCGGGCCGCTAATCGCTCAGTCGCAGGGATGAAGAGGCGAGCGATTCAGCGTACTTGCTCCTTCGCTCATGCCTCCTCCAGGAGTCGTCCCGCCGCCGGGGCTGACACCCGGACTTCAGCCAGACTGCAAGCCTTGGAGCCGGCGGCGTTTCCCCGGAGGAGGCCTTGTCCGAGGGCACACA
>JAWOLE010000343.1:0-7425 GCA_033853815.1 Thermoanaerobaculia bacterium | reverse complement strand
GACGAGCCGAACGGTCAACTTTTCGAAAACAAGAAAGCTCAAAATAACGACGGCCGCGCAGATTGTCAAGGTGACGCCCCGCCTCCAGCCGAAGAGGAAAGCTCCGGCCGAGAGGATCACCCCGATCCAGACGGATCGAACCCGGATTCGCCGGATGACCGGCTCGGCGTTGGTTTCAGGTTTCATGTTTCATGTCGCAGGAAGCTGCCGGTCTTCCTATTGAAACCTGAAACGGTCCGGCCAGTGGTGTGTAACATTCGAATCGATAGCTGCGGAAAATGCGCCCCGGAGCCTGCGGCATTCCCTGCCGGGGCACGCTCGCGCAGGCCGTTATGGGGAGAACCGGCGCTCGCTGAGGGTTCCTCGCAGTCTCAGCGTCGTGCCGGCCGCAGCCTTCCATGCTCGTCACCCATCACCCCGTACGGGAACGCCTCCGGCTCCGGGGCTCCGGTCCGGCGTATGGCCGCGCTGGAGCCACGGCGGCGGCGGAGCCTCCCGGAGGAGGCCATGAGCGAAGGAGCACACCGCAGACTCTCCGTCGCCGCGCTGCCCGTGCGACTGAGCGACGAGCGACGGCCCGGAACTCCTCTGCGCGCCAGGGCCGGCGCGTGCCGACGAGGGAGGCGCAGCCGACGCCGCGGCGGATTGGAAAGGAAGTTAAATCGCACGGCCGGTATCGATTCCGCTGTTACACGGAACTAATACGTGCCCGGGACGCAAAGCCTCAGGACCGCCAGGACCCGCTCGGGGGCCACGCCGACCACGAGCGTTCCCAGCGCGCACACCGCGACGGCCGCGGTCAGGGCGAAGGAGCTTTCGATCCTCGCTCCCTCGGCTTCGGAGAAGAACATCGCGGCGGCGATCCGGAAGTAGTAGAAGAGGGAGACGGCCGACGCGAGCACCGCGAGCACGGCGAGCCAGGCGTAGCCCGCCTTCATCGCCGCCGTGAAGAGGTAGTACTTGCCGATGAAGCCGGCGGTGGGCGGAATCCCGGCCAGGGAAAGGAGGAAGACGAGCATCACGACAGCGGCCGGCATGTTGCGGCGAGCGAGGCCGTTGAAGTCGGAGACCGTCTCGGCCGCGTACCCGCGGGTCTCCAGGAAGATGACCAGCGCGAAGGCGCCGAAGTTCATGAACGTGTAGGCGAGCAGGTACACCAGGACGCCCCACAGGCCGAACGGGGTCTGAAATCCCAGGACGCCCAGCAAGGCGTATCCGGCGTGCGCGATCGAGGAGTACGCGAACATCCGCTTCACGTTGGACTGCAGCAGGGCCGCGAGATTGCCCCAGATCATGGTCGCCGCCGCGACGAGCGCGACGATCAGACCCCAGTCGGCGTGGAACTTCGGGAACCCGACGTAGAAGATGCGCGCGAGGATCGCGTACGCCGCGAGCTTGGGCCCCACGGCGAAGAACGCGGTCACGGGAGTCGGAGAACCCTCGTACACGTCGGGAGTCCAGACGTGGAAGGGCACGGCCGCGATCTTGAAGAGCAGCCCGGCGAGCACGAGGAGGATGCCGAGCACGATCATGTTCGATCGCTCGGTCCTGGCGTACATCGCGGCGAGCTCGGTCAGGCCCAGCTGCCCGCCGACCCCGTACACGAGGGAGAGGCCATAGAGGAGCACGGCCGAGGAGAAGGCACCGAGCACGAAGTACTTGAGCGCGGCCTCGGTGGACTTGACCTGTCCCTTGAAGTACCCGGCCAGGATGTAGGAGGACAGCGCCATCAGCTCGAGCGCCACGTAGATCGAGATCAGGTTGGACCCCGAGACCATGAAGAGCATGCCCACGCCTGCGAACAGCAGCAGGGCGAAGTACTCCCCCGACGGGTACGGAGCCGCCTCGACGAACCCGATCGAGGCGAGGATCGTCAGGCCGATCGAGAGCAGGATCATGAACTTGAAGAAGACGGCGAAGTTGTCCACCACGAACATCCCCGCCAGGATCGGGCCGGCCTGCCGGGCCGGGTGCGCCGTCACGATGGCGAGGAGAACCGCGGTCACCCCGACCGCCAGAAACGACAGGAAGCCCACGAACTCGTCCTTCTCCTTGCCGAGGAAGGTCGCCAGGGCGAGCAGCAGGAGCCCCGCCGCCGTCAGGAACAGCTCCGGCGACAGCAGGAACCAGTCGGTGGCCCGAAACGTCACCGCGGAACCCCGTTCGCCGTCGCGGCCTTCTCCCCCGCAGCGCTCTTGCCGGCCGCGGAGGCGAGGGCGGGAGGCGGCGCTGTCTGGCCGCCGACGGCCCGCACGATGACCTCGGAGGGCGTGCGCAGGACGTCGAAGATGGGCTTGGGGTAGAGCCCGATCCACAGGGCGGCGACGACCAGCGGCGCAAGCGTCAACTGCTCGCGCACCGAGAGATCCGGGAGCTGGGCGTTGGCCGGGTTGGTGACCTCGCCGAAGAAGACGCGCTGGTAGAGCCAGAGCAGGTATGCGGCGCCGAGCACGATCCCCATGGCGGCGAAGAATGCCCACCAGAAGGAGCGCGCGAAGGCCCCCTGCAGGATCGTGAATTCGCCGATGAACCCGTTCAAGAGCGGCAGCCCCATCGAGGAGAGTGCCATCACCAGGAAATACGTCGCGTAGATCGGCATCGGACGGGCGAGCCCGCCGTACTCGGCGATCATGCGGGTGTGGCGGCGCTCGTAGACGATGCCGACCAGCAGGAAGAGCGCCCCGGTCGAGATGCCGTGGTTGATCATCTGGAGGATCCCGCCCTGCACGCCCGCCATGTTCAGCGCGAAGACTCCCAGCATGACGAAGCCCAGATGTGAGACCGAGGAGTAGGCGATCAGCTTCTTCATGTCCTTCTGGACGAGCGTCACCATGGCGCCGTAGACGATCCCGATGATCGCGAGCGCGATCATCACATTGGCCACCCACGCGGTCTGGATGGCCTCCGGGAACATCGGAAGGGAGAACCGCACGAAGCCGTACGTCCCCATCTTCAGCAGGATCGCCGCGAGGATGACCGACCCCGCCGTCGGGGCCTCGGTGTGGGCGTCCGGCAGCCACGTGTGGAACGGGAACATGGGCACCTTGATCGCGAAGCCGAAGAAGAAGGCGAAGAAGAGCCAGATCTGGAGCTCCGCCGGCATTCCGGCCGCGACCGCCGTCAGCTTTTCGACCGAGAAGGTGGGAGGATGGCCGAGCCCCCTGTAACCGAGGAACCCCGTCGTGTTGTAGAAGTAGAGCGCGATGATGCCGAGCAGCATCAGGACGGACCCCGCGAGCGTGTACAGGAAGAACTTGATCGCCGCGTAGAGTCGCCGCGCCCCTCCCCACACCCCGATCAGGAAGTACATCGGCACGAGCATCACTTCCCAGAAGACGTAGAAGAGGAAGAAGTCGAGGCAGCAGAACGTGCCGAGCATGAATGTCTGGAGAAGGAGGAGGAGCACGTAGTACTCCTTCTGCCGTTCCTTGATCGCCGTGTAGGAGCAGTAGACCGCGATGAACCCGATGAAGGTCGTCAGCAGGATCAGGACGAGCGAAATCCCGTCCATCCCGAAGACGTAGTCCACCCCGAGCGAGGGAATCCAGGAGACGCGCTCGACGAACTGGTAGCCGGGCTTCCCGCGCTCGAAGGCGAACCAGAGCGGAAGGGAGACGGCGAAGTCCAGCCCCGCCACGACCGTCGCGAAGGCCTTGATCGCGCCCGTTCTCTCCTTCGGGATGAAGAAAACGATGACGAGCGCCCCCGCGAGCGGCACGTAGGTCATGATCGAGAGGATCGGAATCTGTTGCAGGAAACTCATTCGCTCCCTCTAGTTCTCAGCTCTGAAACATGCGGCGACCACCCACCGCCTACCGGAACACCAGGTAGACCGCCACGATGGCGAAGAGCCCCAGGCCCATCACCAGCGCGTAGTTCTGGACGCGGCCGGTCTGCGCCGCGCGGAAGAGTCGGAATCCGGCCTGCAGCGTGTCCGCCAGGCCGTTGACGAGGCCGTCCACGATGTACTGGTCGAAGAGCGAGGAGACCCAGGAGAAACCGACCGTGACGTGGCGCGCGCCGTTGACGGCTCCGTCCACGACCGCCCCGTCGAAGTCCCAGAGGAGCCGTCCGCCCCCCTTGCCCAGTCCCTCGACGAAGGCGGCGTTGTAGAACTCGTCCACGTAGTACTTGTTCAGGACCGCCCGGTAGACCCCAGGCCACTTCTGCGCGAGCTTTTCCGGCGCCTCGCCGCCCCCCTTCGTGTACCAGTAGAGGGCGAGCAGAATGCCTGCCGTCGCGACGGCCACGGAAGCGGCCATCAGGAGCAGCTCCTGCGAGATCGCCGCGTGCTCCGCCTCGGCGTGCGCGCCGGCCAGCGGCAGCAGGATGGGCGACAGGAACTCTCCGATTCTGTCGCCTCCGTGGAGGATCGGGATGCCGACCCAGCCCCCCACGACCGAGAGGAAGGCGAGCACGATCAGGGGAATCGTCATCGACCGCGGCGACTCGTGGATGTGGCTCTCCTGCTCCGGGGACCCGCGGTACGAGCCCCAGAACGCGAGCGAAACCAGGCGGAACATGTAGAAGGCCGTCAGGCCGGCCGTGAAGATGGCCGCCGTCCAGAGGAGGCGGGGAAGCCAGACGGGCCCGGACGGGAATCGCGCCTCGAAGACCGACGCCAGGATCGCGTCCTTCGAGAAGAACCCCGCCAGGAGCGGCACGCCGGCGATCGCCAGGGTCGCGACGAGGAAGGTCCAGAAGGTCGTCCGGATCTTCGAGGAGAGCCCTCCCATCCGCCGCAGGTCCTGCTCGCCGGCCAGGGCATGGATGACGGAGCCCGACCCGAGGAAGAGGCAGGCCTTGAAGAAGGCGTGCGTCAGGACGTGAAAGATCCCCGCCACGAAGGCCCCGACACCGCAGGCGAGGAACATGTAGCCGAGCTGCGAGACCGTCGAGTACGCGAGGACCTTCTTGATGTCGTTCTGCGCCAGGCCGATCGTCGCCGCGAAGAGGGCCGTGAAGCAGCCCACGACGGCCACCACCAGCATCGCCTCGGGAGCGAGGCGGAAGAGGACGTTGCAGCGCGCCACCATGTAGACGCCGGCCGTGACCATGGTCGCCGCGTGGATGAGCGCGGAGACGGGCGTCGGGCCGGCCATCGCGTCGGGCAGCCAGACGTAGAGAGGAAACTGCGCCGACTTCCCGCAGGCGCCGACAAACAGGCAGAGGCAGACGAGCGTCATGTAGGGCTGGTAGGCCGCCGGGGCCGCCGCGGCCGCGGAGAAGACCTTTCCGAAATCCAGGGAGCCGAAGAGGGCGAAGATCCCGAAGATCCCCAGGATGAAGCCGAAATCGCCGATGCGGTTGACGACGAAGGCCTTCTTGCCGGCGTCCGCCGCCGACTTCTTGTGGTAGTCGTAGCCGATCAGCAGATACGAGCAGAGCCCGACGCCTTCCCACCCGACGAAGAGGAGGAGGAAGTTGGCGGCCAGCACGAGCACCAGCATCGAGAACATGAAGAGGTTCAGGTAGGCGAAGTACCGGCCGTACCCCTCGTCGTGCCCCATGTAGCCGACCGAATAGACGTGGATCAGGAAGCCCACGAAGGTGACGAACGCGATCATCAAAGCCGACAGCGAGTCGAGGCGGAAGGCCGCGTCCACGAACCACTCGGCGGCCTTGCCCGGAATCTGCCCCACCGCCTGATTCGCACCGAGCGGGATCCATCGGTAGAGGGTCACGACGTGGGAGGCGCCCTCCGCCAGGCGCGCGAGCCCGATGTCGAAGATCGCGCCGAAGGCCAGCAGGCACGAGAGCGCCACCGAACCCGTTCCGACGATGGTGTGTAGCGACTTGAAGGCCGGATGACACTCCAGGTGCATGTGCGCGTGCGGGTGCCCGGCCTCCTTCAGGGATTCCGCGGCGGGCTGCGTCAAGCGCGGCAGGCAGATCGCGGCATGACCCCGCGTCCGGTGATAGAGGTACACGAACCCGTTGACCAGGAACCCCGCCAGCGGGAACAGGGGTATGAGCCAGATCCAATTTCTCATGACGTTGGGATGAGGTTCCAGGTTGAAGGTGTCAGGGGAAATGCAGGTGTCAGGTGCCGGGTGTCAGGTGTCCGGTCGGGCCCGCTCCGGTCCCTGAAACCTGAAACCTGAAACCTGAAACCTGCCTTTCCCCTGAAACCTAACACCCTGACACCTCCTACCCTTGAAGCGCGCTCGCTTCCTCGACGTTGAGCGTCTTGCGCTGCCGGAAGAGGGAGATCGTCAGCGCGAGGCCGATGGCGGCCTCCCCCGCGGCGATCGTGATCACGAAGACGGAGAAGACCTGCCCGGTCAGGTTCGACAGGCGGCGCGAGAAGGCCACGAGATTCAGGTTCACGGCGTTCATCATCAGCTCGACCGACATCAGCACCGTCAGGAAGTTCCGGCGCACGAGGACGCCGAAGAGCCCGATCGCGAAGAGCAGGAAGCTGACGATGAGGAAGTGGTTGATGGTGATGGTCATGGTCTTGAGCCCAGGTGCCAGGGAACAGGTGTCAGGGGAAATGCAGGTGTCGGGTGCCAGGTGTCAGGTGTCAGGGAAAGCCCGCTCTGGTCCCTGAAACCCGACACCTGACACCTGAAACCTGTCTTTCCCCTGAAACCCACCACCTGACACCTCTCACCCTTCATCAGTCCACCTTCTCCATGGACCTCTTGCCGAGCACGACGGCGCCGATCATGGCGACGAGGAGGAAGACCGAAGCCACCTCGAACGGCAGCAGATAGTCGCGGTAGAGCGACCAGGCGACGGCCTGCGTGTTGCCGGCGATCCGGCCCCCGACCATCCGGAACGCGTCCGGGTTCTGCGGGATGTCCGGGAACTTCTCGGTGCCCAGGATGTAGAGGAACGGCACGAGGAGGACGAGCAGGAAGAGCAGGGCGATGTCCCACTGGTGCTGGAAGGTCTTCCCGGTCGCGACCGTCCTCTGGTGGACGAGCATGATCACGAAGAGGAAGAGCACCATGATCCCGCCGCCGTAGACCAGGATCTGGACCGCGCCGACGAACTCCGCCTGTTCCAGGATGAAGAGGCACGCGACGAGCAGGAAGGAGGAGAGCAGGAAGAGCGCGGAGTGCACGGGGTTCCTCGCCACGACGACGGCGACCGCCGTCGCCAGCGCGAGGACGGCGAAGACGACGAACGCCCATCCCGCCCCGCCGGTCAAGAGGACGCTCGATCCGGTCACGGGCGGCTCATCCCCGCTCGATCACGGTGAAAGGCTTTACGTTCGGCGCCTTGCGCCAGTCGGTCAGCTTGCGGATGTCGAGATACAGGGCGTCGTTGCGCTCGTACGCGGCCATCTCGTAGGTCTTCGTCGTCAACCAGATCGACTTGGGCACGGTCGGGCACGCCTCCTCGCAGAGCTGGCAGAACATGCAGCGCTTCAGGTCCACGTCGAAGCGGTCGAGCACCTTGACGGACTTCCCTTCC
>JAWOLE010000342.1:0-7191 GCA_033853815.1 Thermoanaerobaculia bacterium | reverse complement strand
GCGGGCTGCTCGACCGGCGTCGCGAACGGTGGGCCTTTCTAGCTCTGACGGTGCTCGGGCTGGCTCTCTGGGCGCGCATCCCGATCCTGACGGACGGGGTTTCCTCGCTTCCCCTGCTCGACATCGCTGTCAACGAGCGCTTCGCCTTCGTCGCCACATTCGGTCTGGTGTCCCTGGCAGCGCTGGGCCTTCAGAAGATCCGCGACGAGCGAAAAACTCGATTCCTTGAGATCTCCTCCGCAGCCATGGCGGTCCTGGTCACCGCCGTCTTCGTCCTGAATCGCGGACGGCTCCAGAAGCTCGAGATGCCGCTCTCGTACCTGAATAGCCGCTTCCTGTTCCAACTGGTTCCTCTCCTTCTCGCGCTTGTGCTCTGCGCTGCCTTTCGAGTCGGTCGCTCGGGCGTGGTCTGCGCCTCTCTGCTCGTGCTCGTTGTTCTGCAGCGCGGCGCGGAGACCGTGTCGCTTTACCCCACCATTCCCAACCGCGCCTTCTATCCGCCCATCCCGCTACTCGAAAAGATTCCACGGGGCGGGCCTTACCGGTTCGCGGCCGTCGGCTACACCTTTGTACCGAATATCTCGGCTCTCTACGAGGTCGAGGATGTCCGGGGCTACGAGGCTATGACGTTCCGCCCGCTCGTCGAAACCTTTCCCTTGTGGTGTGAGCCCCAGGCCGTCTGGTTCAACCGCGTCGATGACCCGACGAGACCTTTTCTGGCGTTCTTGAACGTCCGGTACGTCCTCGCCCCTCCGCGTTTCGCCGTGCCGCCCGGTTGGAAGGCCATCGCGAGCGAGCGTGGCGGACAGATCCTGGAGAATCCTTCGGCTCTGCCTCGCGCTTTCGTTCCGAGCTGGCTCCGCGTCGAGGACGACTCGGCTCGGCGCGTGGAGCTCCTGCGGTCTTTGACCGATTTTGCGCGGTATGGCGTTCTCAACGGACCAGCCCCGTTCGGCGACGCAAAGTCTTGGCGGCGCAATGGGGCAGCCCGCATCGTCAAGCTCGGTTATCGGCCGGATGCGTTGCGAATAGATGTCTCTGCGGAGGAGACGGCTGTCGTGGCGACGTCGGTGACTGCGTGGCCCGGCTGGCGCGTTCGGGTGGATGGGAGAAGCGTCAAACCCCTGGGCTATAACCACGCTTTTCTCGCGGTCCGGGTTGAGCCCGGAGCCCACGTCATCGATTTTGCCTACCGTCCCGCAAGCGTCGTTCTCGGGTTCTCGATCAGCTTCCTGACGCTGTGCTTGGCGTTGTATCTGCTTCGTTTCGGTTCAGGGCGCCCCGCCCCGGGAGATCTTGAGTGAGCCCTCGGATGAAGCACCGGGTGGGGTACGTGGCTTCGCTCGTGGGAGCCCTTGCCGGCGTCGGCGCCGGAGGTTTCATCGCTTCGTTCGTGAAGCTTCCCGTTTCCCCCGATCAGCTTGCGGGAGTCGCCAGGACACAGGGTTTCAATCCTCGCCAGGACATCTTTGGATTCGCTCTCCTGGTCTTAGGAGCTCTGGCCGGTGCCGCGATCGCGAGACGTTGGCGGGGTTCAACAGAGGCCGCCGCGCGCGTTCGCTCCCTGCCGTGGCAGGTCCGCTTTGCGCTCGCCGCGTGCCTGGCCCTTGCGGCCATGGCAGCCGTGCTGGGGGTCTCGATTGACTTGCGCTATCTCGTCGCCTGGGCATGCTGGCTCCTGCTGGCGATCGCAGTGCCTCTGTCGAGGGCCACGGTTTCGCTGGCGCAAATCGGTCTGGCGACCGCGTCCGCCCACGCCTTGACGCTCTGGGTCTTCCTGGCGGCTCCAGGCGCGACGTTGGGTCTTTCCCCGATCGCTCTGGGCGCTCTCTTGCTAGCGCTCTCGCTTCTCGAGGGCTACTGGCTCGGCGGACGGGATCTCGAGCGCGGCGCTCCGAACCTCGCCGCTGCGGCTCTGGCGTTTCCGCTCGCGTTCTGGTCTCGCCGGACGGACACGGCCTGCCTTCTCGGCGCCCTCGCGGCGGCGCTGGCGCCCATTGCGGCCGTGGCGTTGGCGGGCGTCACCGATCGCCTTCGAACCTGGCAGCGGGCCTTTACCCGCACCGTCTTCCTTCCGGGTTCCATCGTCGCCCTCGCCGCCGCGGCCAGCCTGCATGCACCTCCGATCGGCAACTTCTTCGAGGATGGGCACTACCTGCTTCCGGCGTCGGAATACCTCCGGGGCGAGTTGCCGTACCGCGACATCCTGCCGGGGCACGGTCTGATCTCCGACGGCGTCCTTCAAACCGTTGCGCTTTCGGTCTTCGGGGACGACTATCACGGATACGAGCGCGGGCTCAAAGTCGCGGGCGTGCTCTTCTGGCCGGCGATCTATGCCGTGGGTGCCGCGGCCACCGGAAGCGCCGCGTTCGGATTCTGGGGCGCGGGTCTCTCATTCTTCGCTTTTCCCCAGTTCGCGTTCTTCCGGGTGATCACTTCGCTCTTCTGCCTCGCGCTTGCCAGCCGCGCGGCCCGTACGGGAAGGCCCGGGGCCTGGCTGCTTGCGGGCGCGGCCATTCCGATCTCGATGCTCTTCGCGGTGGAATTCACCGTCTATGCCGGCGCCGCCGCGGCCGCCGCCCTGGCCATCTCCCGCGGCCGGCGGCTCGTCAACCTGGGACGCTTTCTGGCGGGCGGCGCCCTTTCCGCGGTCGCGATCGCAACGGTTTTCGCCGGCCTGCGTATCCTGGGCGACTTTTTCTATTGCACGTTTGTCATCCTGCCGCGCCTCCTGCCGGGTTATGTTCTTGGAAAACCCACGCCTCCGGCCGCTCTCGGCCCCCATCTCCAGGACATCCTGGCGTTTGGTTCGATCGCCGACGCGGACGCTCTCTACTACTGGATCCTGCTCGCAGCGCTGGTGCTCGGCTCAAGTTTCCTGTTGCGTGCTCCCGCGGTCGGTTCCCGCGGTAGGGACCTCCTTCCGATCCTCGCCTGGTTCGGCGCCGCCACCCTTTCGGTCATCGAGCGTCACCATTTCGGCTATCCCCTCTTCGTGGCCCAAATCGCGGTGCTTCTCATCGCCCGCTGGGTCAAGGGCCACCGTCCATGGGCGAGCGCGCGCGGGCTGCTGATGATCGCCCTTCTCTCCCTGGCGATCCTGGCGCAACGTCCGCTTGTCACCGTGTCCGCCGTGGTCTTTGGCCTCGCCAACTCCCAGCCCCCGCCGGGAGTCGCCGCTCTGTCGGACCCGCCGAGAGCTCGCGGCGTTCTCTTTCCGTCTGAGGCGACGGTTGCCATCCGGACCACGGGAGAGTTCCTTCGATCCGGCGCGCTCGCGGCGGACGAGACTTGGCTGGATTTCAGCAACGCTCCTCTTCTCTACTACCTCTTCAATCGGGATTGTCCGATCCGCTACTATGAAGTCCCTTATTACGAGACTCGCTCGGCTCAGCAAGAGGTCATCGCGGCGGTCACGCGCAACAGGCGTGTCCGGGGCGTCCTTCTCCACACGGGCTTGAACTCGGACTGGATCGACGGGATCGCCAACGAGCAGCGCGCCCGACTCGTCTTTCAGTTCATTCTCGAGCGGTTCGAACCCGCCTTCAAGAAGAACGGAGTGGAATTCTGGGTCAGGAGGAGAGACGACCCCTCGGGCGAACGGAGATAATGTAAAGAAAGGAGAAATTGGATGAGATTGGGATCGATAACGGTGTCTTGCATTGCCGTGGTCACTGCGGTCTTCCTCCCCGGCTGCCGGAGAGAAGGCGAGGCGGGAGGTGCCCGCGTAACCCAGCCGCCGTCGCAAGTCACGATCACCGAGACTCGGCCGCCCCTGGGATATCTCGACGCCCCGAACGACGGCGGGGCACTGCCCGACAAGACCGTGCTTACCGGTTGGGCGTTGGATGAGTCCGGGATCGCGCGGGTCACGATCCAGGTGGACGGCCAGGAGCCGGTTGCGGCCTCGACCGGTCTGGCCCATCCCGGCGTCGCGGAGGGCCATCCGGGGATCCCCGGCAACGACCGGGCTGGTTTCGCGGCGCAGATGCCTGCGCTCTCGAAGGGCCCTCACTCACTGACGGTCACGATTCTCGCCCGGGACGGAGGGAAGACCGAGATCCATCGGCGCTTCGAGATCCAGTAACCCAGGCGTCGCTCGCGCGTCTTTACCATCCGGTCTCAGCGCGCCGCCGATGGCCAGAAGGCCCGCCAGAGGCGCGAAGATGCGGCCGGCCGACCAGCTGATCCACTCCCGCGGATCGGGGTCGCCGTGCAGGTACGTGAAGACGAAGAAGAGCGAGAGAAGGACCGAAACGCCGGCCGGAATGATCGCCAGGCGAGACTTTCGGAAGACGATCAGGGCGAGGAGGGGCAGGAAGAATGGGAGCGCGAAGGCGGCGGACCAGAGCGCATCGCCGATGGCGGAGAGAACGATGCCCAGCCGATTCCAGTGAATCTCCGAAAAGCGTCCGTAGCCGCCATATCCGACGAAGAGATGCCGGACGATGCCGAAGGCGAACCAGGGCGCGAGCGCCAGGACCGTCGGTGCGAAGAGTAGAAGTGAGGCGGGCCCGATTCGCATCTCCCTTCTTCGAACGAGAAGGAAGAGGACGGCAACGGCCGCAGCGAAGGGAAGCCCCTCCACCTTCGCGCCTGCCGCGCCCGCAAGGAGCAGGCCGGCAAGCAGCTGTCCGCTCCGGGTCAGGGCCGCGGGTCCGATGAGCACGGCAGCCGCGAGCGTTTCGAAGAGCCAGAGTGCGGGGTCTCCGTTGCCGGCGGCGAAGAACACGCTTCCCGCGAGGCCGAGCGCCACGACGATCAGGGCGGAACAGGTCCGGGCGATCGGCCGCGGCGCCGCGAGACCCAGAATCGCCGGGAGCGCCAGCGCGAGCGCGGCGAGCAGCATCGGGAAGGTCAGCGCCGCGGCTCCCCACGGAAAGCGTCCCGCTGCCATCGCCCCGAACGCGAAGAGATTGGTGATCAGGGGGGGATAAGACGCGTGGAGGAGGTAAACGAGGAGGGGCTCGTTCAGGAATTTTGCGTCGATCGTTCGCGCCGACGCGAAGGCCTGAGCCTTCGGGCCCCAGAATAGGAGCAGATCGACGGATGTCGCCGCGCTCGAAGCGGCCGCGAGCAGAGCCCAGGCGACCGCGATCGACGTAAGCAGGATCGAAAGAATCTCGACCGGAGTTGGCTTCAGTTTGGGCGCGGGCTCCAAGACATGCTCGGTCTGGAGAAGAAAGCGCAGGAGAAAGGCCGTCGCCGCAGCGGCGAGGATGATAACGGGGATTCTCCAGAGAAGACCGACGAGAGCAAACGCCGTCATCCAGAAGGACACGAGAACAGCTCCCACGGCGGCCGAGAGGGATAACCGGCTGATCCGGGACAGGGTGCGGTAGGCAGGGTGGGCGAGAAGAGGCCATCCCGCCAGAGGCATGGCGGCGAAGCTCGCGAGAAAGATGTGACCGGATCTCACGGGCGGCTTCTGCGCCAGAGGCTTCCATCGGGAGACTCGAAAAGGAGCGTCCCCGGCGGGAAGGGCGGCTTAGGCCCGACGACGATCACGAAGTCGGCCTGCTTTTCGATCTCCGGAACCGGGTGGCCCCAGAGCGCCGCGGGAAGGACCTTGCGGCCGTTGAGCAGGGCGATGCCATTCTGGAAGAGAGAGCTCTCCAGATCTGGATTCCGAGGTTCTGACCGGATCGCGACGCTCGCGCCCGCGGGGAGCACGCTGGATATTCGCCACAGCAGGCGATAGCTCTGCGAGATGGCGGGCACGGGGATTCGGTCGAAGGGGGTGGTGGGCGCTTTCAAGAGGTCCTTCTTCGGCGGAAGCCACGCGATCGAGAAGGCCACGAGGATCGCGGCGCTCAAGAGAAAGAAGGACGGGCGAAAAGTCTCCGCGCGTCTTCTCATTGTTTGGTACCGGCCTGCGTCGCGAAGAGGGAACCCCTCATCCGCCTTCGCCAAGGCTTCGGCGGACAAGCCCGCCTTCGCCAAGGCTTCGGCGGGCAGGCCCCGACCGCCCCGGGGGAGAGGGGGAGGCAAGGCGGTGCAGCGTGGCGAGGTTGCGGCGGTCGGCCTCGAGCGTTTCGTCCTTGGGGGTCTCCAGGAATTTCGGAATCCCGGCCAGGCGCGGGTCCGTCATGAGGTTGCGGAAACCCCGGCGTCCGATCGCTCCCTTACCGATGTGCTCGTGGCGGTCCACGCGGGAACCTCGGTGCTTCTTTGAGTCGTTGACGTGGATGGCGCGCAGGCGCGAGAGCCCGACCGCGCGGTCGAGGGCCTCGATAGTCCGGGCGTATCCCTCTCGCGTCGTCAGGTCGTAGCCGGCGGCGTGGACGTGGCAGGTGTCCAGGCAGACCGCGAGGCGGCCAGGACTCCGCACGGCTCCCAGGATGTCGCGTAGGTGCTCAAAGCGATGTCCCACGCAGGTTCCCTGTCCCGCCGCGGTCTCCAACAGCACGCGGACCCGCGTCGCCTCGGTCCGCCGGAAGGCCTCGTCGAGGGACGCCGCGATGCGCGAGACGCCGGCCGACTCTCCCTCGCCGCAATGCGCGCCGGGATGGAGCACGAGGTCGCGGATGCCGAGCGCGTGGCAGCGGAGGATTTCGTCGGCGAGCGCCGCGACGGACTGGCGCCGCAGCTCGGCGGAAGGGGAGGCGAGGTTGATGAGGTACGAGGTGTGAGCCGCGACGTGGGCGAACCCCGCGCGCCGGACCGCGCGCTTGAACTCCCGCGTCTCGGACATCTCGATCGTCTTTCCGACCCAGCGGTTGTTGTTCTTGACGAAGATCTGCAGAACCCGGCAGCCCGCCTCGAGGCCTCGCTCGACCGCCCGAGGCGTGCCTCCGGCGATGGATTGATGGGCTCCGATGAGAAGGCCGTCGGCCGCTATTGGGCTTGGTGGCACACGCCGATTCTAGCGATTGAGGGTGGGAGAAGGTGTCAGGGTAGGAGGTGTCAGATGAAATGCAGGTGTCAGGTGTCGGGTGTCAGGTTTCAGGTTAGGCCGGCCAGGTCCCTGACACCCGACACCTGGAACCTGAAACCTGCATTTCCCCTGAAACCTCCAACCTGACACCTGAGCCCTTCAGGACGGCTCCCTCTTATCTTCGAAATGGTCCAGCAGCTCCTGGCCGATCCGGCGGGAGACGAAGATCTGCTTCAGGTAGTTGAGCGAGGTCAGGGCGAAGGGGACTCCGGCGGCCGAGAACGGCGCTCCGACGGCCGCGAGCGCGAGGTGGC
>JAWOLE010000341.1:0-14527 GCA_033853815.1 Thermoanaerobaculia bacterium | reverse complement strand
GGGCGGGGGCGAAGGTGCTCGGCGGACCCATGGGTCCCATGCAGGACCAGTTCTGGGGCGATCGCAGCGGAACGTTCGACGACCCGTACGGCTACCGCTGGTCGATCGCGACGCGCAAGGAGGATCTCTCGCCCAAAGAACTCGACCAGCGGCAGAAGGAGTTCATGGCGCAATTCGCGCCGCAGCCGACGCGGTAACAGCTACCGGCGGGCGATCAGCTCATCGACGAGTTTGTCGAGGACCTCGCTCGCCGCGGCGCGGGCCCGGTCGTCGCCGGCGTTGCACGTGACGAGCACGGCGGCGTGGAGGCGGGGGATCACGGCGATTTCGGCGTCGTTGTAACCATTGCTGCCGGAATGCGTGAGGCCCGGCGGGTCGGTTCTGGTGACGCCCCAGCCGAGAGCGATGTCCTTGCCGGACGTGACGCCGGCCAGGGTCATGGGCTCGTGCAGGTGTTCGAGCGAGCCGGGCGTCAGCCATCCTGGGGGGCCGCTGCCGGCATGCGCGGCGGCGAACTTCGCCCACGACGCGAGCGGGCAGTGAACGGTGCCCGCCGGCCCGATCAGGGGCGGATTGTCCTCCTCCGTCGGGACGTACACGCCCTCCTTGACGTCGTGTCCCCAGGCGCCGTCCGGGCGCTTCGAGGTCGCGGTCGGCCCGAATCCGCAACCGGTCATGGCGAGCGGCGCGAAAACCTCCTCGCGGACCAGCTCCTCCCAGGTCTTCCCCGTCGCCCCCTCGACGACATGGCCGAGGATCAGGTAGTCGTAGTTCGAATACGCGAAGCGCGCGCCCGGCGTCTCCGTCGGCGGGCGCGAGAGGAAGCGTTCCGCCATCCACGCCCGCTGCTTCGCGATCGGCCAGTGCTCGTCGTCGAAGCCCGCCGTGAACTCGGGCGTGAAAGCGCCGCCCGTCGGCAGGCCGGAGACGTGGCGCATCAGCATGTCCAGCGTGACGGTCCGAAAGGCCGGGTTCATCCTGCCGCGATGTCCGGCAGCGCCTCGGCGAGCGTCTCGTTCCAGCGCAGCAGCCGGCGGTCGACGAGCCGGGCGACCACCGAGGCGGTCATCGCCTTCGTGTCGGAGCCGAGGTGGAATGCGTCGGTCTCGAGAAGGGGCGCCGCGCGATCGACGCGCTGCCTGCCGGCGACGGCGATCGAGATCTGCCGGCCGCGGACGATGGCCGCGCCCATCCCGGGCACTCCGTGCGCGGCGCGGGCGCGTTCCAGAACCGCCGCGAGTTCGGGATCGGTTCGAACGGCGGTCGGCCGCGGGCTCGAGCTCACGCAAGCGGCCGCGATCATCGCGGCGGCCGCGGCGGCCGCGACCTTCCATCCCTTCACCCGCTCCAGGATCGAGGCCGCATCGGCGGCCGGCAAGGGCATCTCGGAAGAGCCGCGCTCAGCGCGAGATTGACTCACCCGGGGCCCGCGCGATCGCCAGTCGGGTCTCGTAGGTGCGGCTTTGGCCGGAGACGGGTTGGACGGTGAGCTTTCCGGTCCAGGGCTTGCCGCTGCGGTCGGCAAATTTCCAGGTGGTAGTCAGAGCAGAGGCGGCGCGGGTGGACGCCGGGCTGGCCAGGGGAGTCCACTTCCCCCGCTCCGTGAGAGCCCGGGCGACGTAGTCCCTCAGGTCCGAGGCGCTCTTGTCCGAGGTCATGCGTATCACCATCTCCCAGCGGTCGGTCCCGCCCTGCGTGCTCACCATGGTCCAGTCGCCGGCCGGGCGCAGATCGACGTCCGGGATGAGCCGGTCGGCGAGCGCGGCGCGGGCGAACCCGGAATCCGGGCGCCAGTCGTACTCCTCGCTCAACGCGGCGAGCTGAGCCATTCCCTTGCCCTTCATCGCGGCGATGACGTGGAGCGCGCCGTCGATCCCCGAAGAGAGTCCGGCGGCCGTGATGATCTTGCCGTTGTCCACGAACCGCTGATCGTTGACGACCTTCGTTTTCGGATATTCCCTCGCGAGCTCGTCGATCCGGGAAGCGGTCGTCGTCGCCGTCAGTCCGTCGAGCAGCCCCGCGCTCGCCAGGATGAACGCGCCGTTGCACACCGACATCGTATGTTGGGCGCGCGCGGTGACGTCGCGGACCCACTTGAGGGTCGGCTGGCTGTCGCGGGCCGCCCGGATGCCGCCGCCGGGGACGACGAGCACGTCCGGCTGCGGGGCGTCGGCGAAGGCGTATTTCGGCACGACGGTCATTCCCATGGCCGTCGTCACCGGCTCCCTGGTCTCGCCGACGGTGTACACGTCGAAATCGGCGGCCCCGAAGATCTCGTAGGGCCCGGTGTAGTCGATGATCTCGACCCCGTTGAAGATCAGGATCGCGACTTTCGTTCTGGCGCGCTTCGAGGCGCGGGCGGCTTCCTCCTGGTCCACGAGGGCCATGCCGCACTTCGGGCAGGTTCCGGGCGCGTCGTAGACGGCGTCGTCGCAGGGCAGGCCGCACGGCGGGCAGACGTAATGCCGGGCGGACTCCGCCGAATTCGCGGCGGAGGAGGAATTGACACCCAGGCAGAGGCTGAAGGCGAGAAGAGCGGCGGCACGGAGAAGGTTTTTCATGCGAGCCTCACGGTTACGGGAGTTGTGGTCTTCGCCCGTTGGACGGGCGCGTGATGCCGGTTGAAGCGCTCGCGGTACTGGCTCGGCGCGACCCCCACGCTGCGCAGGAAGGCCCGCCGCATGGACTCCGTCGTCCCGAGGCCGCTCATCGAGCAGATCGCCTCCAGGCCCTCCGAGGACTCCTCGAGGAGGCGGCGGGCCGTCTCGACTCGAGCGGAAGAGACGAACCTCGCCGGCGTCGTCCCGACCTCGCGCGTGAAGACGCGGGCGAAGTTGCGCGGGCTCATCGCGGCGCGGCGGGCCAGGGTCTCGACCGACAGGTCCGCTTCGGGGTGGTCGAGGATGTAGGCCTGGAGCTCCCTCAAGGGCTCGTGCTCCGCGAACTGCACGGCGAGCTGGGCGCTGAACTGCGACTGGCCGCCCGGCCTCTGCAGGAAGACGACGAGCTCCCGCGCGGTCGCGAGGGCGACCTCGCGCCCGAAGTCCTCTTCGACCATGGCGAGCGCGAGGTCCATGCCCGAAGTGACGCCGGCGGACGTGTAGATCGATCCCTCCTTCACGAAGATCGTGTCCGGCTCGACCCGGGTGCCCGGAAACTGCCTCGCCAGCCGGCCGCACGAAGCCCAGTGCGTCGTGGCGCGGCGCCCCTCGAGGAGCCCCGCCTCGGCCAGGAAGAACGCTCCCGTGCAGACCGAGGCGAGGCGCCGGACCCAACCCGCCTGGCGCCGGAGCCACCGCAAGATCGGAGGATGAGCGCGCCAGCGCTCCGAGCCCCGGCCTCCCGCGATGAAGAGGGTGTCGAGCCCGCGCCCGACCTCGTCGAAGCGCCGATCGGCGATGACCCGCAGGCCGGACGACGCGGGGAAGGCCCCGCGCTTTACTCCGAGGATCTCGACGCTGTAAGCGTCGTAGCCGCGTTCCCCGTTGTCACGCAGCCAGCGCGACGCGCGGGAGAAGACCTCCAGGGGCCCCATGACGTCCAGGATCTGAACGTCCGGGTAGGCGAGCATCGCGACGCGCAGCGGACCGCGCCGGGCCGCGGCCGGACGCCCTTTCCCTCCTCCTGTCTTCCGCCCCGACATGGCCAGAGCATGCCGCGGTCCGCCCTCGGAGACAATGACAACCTTCCAACGTTTTCTGCCATCCGGTGGGAAGAGGCGGCGGTCCCCGTCTTCCCCTTCTCGCCGGTATATACTGGTCATGATCATGACCACGGCGAAACTCTTCCGGAACGGGCGAAGCCAGGCGGTGCGACTTCCGAAGGAATTTCGGTTCCAGGGACAGGAAGTCAACGTACGCAGGGTGGGCAAGGGCGTGATTCTCGAGCCGAAGAAGCGCCGCCAGTGGCCTAAGGGCTATTGGAAGAGTTGGAAGAACGTGCCGAACGATTTTGAGGCGCCTGAGCCGCTGCCGGCCGGTGCGGCCCGCGCGGGCTTCGACCGGCGTTGATCTACCTCCTCGACACGAACATCTGCGTTCACGCGATCAAGCGTCATCCGGAAGTGCTGCGCAACCTCCAGGAGCGCAGTCCGGACGACCTCGCGGTCAGCGCGATTACTCTGGCCGAGCTGTGGTTTGGCGCCGCAAAGAGCAGCCGGCCGCCGCGGACACGCGAGAGCGTGGACGCGTTCCTCAAGCCATTCGAGATTCTTTCCTTCGAGGCGCGAGCCGCCGGGGAATACGCGGAGATTCGCCTTCAGCTCGAGAAAGAAGGCCGACCTATTGGAGAGCGCGATCTGCTGATCGGAGCGATTGCGAGATCACGGAGACTCATCGTCGTGACGCACAACGTCCGAGAGTTCTCGCGAATCTCGGGCCTCCGCGTCGAAGACTGGCTCTCGCGCGAGTCCCCGGCCTGACGTCACAACTGTGCCGGAATGTCGGATAATCTGATATGCTGAGAGGCATGGGAGAGGCCGGAAAGGTCGGGAAGAGGGGGACGATCGTCCTGCCGGCGAAGATGAGGCGCCGGTACGGGATCCAAGAGGGGACGATGGTCGTGGCGGAGGAATCGCCCTACGGCATTCTGATCCGGCCGGCCGCCGTCCTTCCCGTCGAAATCTACACGCCCGAACGAAAGGCCGAGTTCCTTCTCACCAACGCCGTCGATCGGGAGGACTACCGGCAGGCTCGGGCCGAGGTCCGGCGGATGGGCCTCGAACCTTCGAAGATCCGGCATCGCAAGCCGCGCGGACGGTAGAGTCGCGTAGGAAGCTACGTAGCGGATGCAACGCGTCTTCCTCGACGCGAACGTTCTGTTCTCGGCGGCTTATCGAGGGAAGTCGGGCCTGACGCGCTTGTGGGAGCTCTCGGGAGTGGAGCTTGTCACTTCCGCCTACGCCGTCGAGGAGGCTCGCAGGAACCTCGCCTCCGCGGATCAACTTGCTCGGCTCGCGCGCCTCCCGTCGCGGGCGCGCGTCGTTCCGGAGTCAGACGCGCCGGTGCCTGCCGGCGTCCTGCTGCCGGACAAGGATCTTCCAATCCTGAAAGCCGCCGTCGCGGCGGAGGCGACACACCTCGTCACCGGCGACGTCAGGGACTTCGGTCGCTACTTCGGCAAGAGGATCGCCGGGATCCTGGTCGTGGCTCCGGCGGAATTCATCAAAGGTTGGAAGTCGGCGGATTGAGGTCCGAGTCACTGCCTGATCGAGGGGAAGGGCGGATCCTTCGTTTCGCTCAGGATGACAGACGAGGAGGAAGGGATGGAGAGGGGATTCCGCGTTTCGGGGCGTTCATAGGGGTCTATGCTGTATCAGGCGTCCGGGCGCATTACGGAAAGGGCGGCACGAATGGATTTGCTCAAGACTCTCGGGGGATTCTCGCCGGCGGCAATCCTGATCGCCGTCGTGTTCAGCGTGGTCGGCTTCATCGCCTTCCGGCGCGGCAAAAGGGAAGGCGAGCCGCGACCGCTCTTCCTCGGTATCGCGCTCATGGCCTACGGCTACTTCGTCTCCAACGCCTGGGTCTCGTTCGGGATCGGAGCGTTCCTGACGCTTCTTCTCTTTTTTCCTCAGTGAGGTCGAGCCGGGCCGGAGAAAACATCGCGCGGCCGGGGAACTGTGCGGCCGCGAGGGCGAGCTTCTTCCTCCTTCGCGGTCCCGACATCACGCGCGTCTCTACCCGGCCGCGGCGCGGCGGGGCTTCGCGGCGGCTATGGCCTCGCGGAGGCGGTCCGCGGTCATCGGAAGGCGGGTGATCCGGGCGCCGGTCGCGTCGAAGACGGCGTTGGCCAGGGCCGCCCCAGTCGCGACGATGGCGGGCTCGCCGCCGCCCTGCGGGGCGAGGTCGTCGTTCTGGACGATCACCGTCTCGATGGATGACGGGAGCCAGGAGAACCTCGGGAGGGAGTAGGTCCCGAAATTGCGGTCGAGGATGTCGCCTCCGCGGAAGCGGAGCTCCTCGGCCAGGGCGTAGCCGAGGCCCATCGTGATCGAGCCTTCCATCTGCATCTTCGCTCCGTCGGGGTTCACGACGATCCCCATCTCCTGCGCGCAGACCACGCGTTCCACGGCGACCGTGCCGCGGCTCGCGTCGACCCGAACCCGGGCGATCAGGGCGTTGTAGGAGCCGGCGTCGATGCTGCAGGCCACGGCGCGGCCCATCCCGCTCGGGCCGGGCGCGCTCTTCCAGCCGAACGCGTCGGCGGCGGCCTGGAGGACCCGGCGCATACGCGGGTCCGTCAGATGCCGGAGCCGGAACTCCACGGGATCGGCGCCGGCGGCCGCGGCCATCAGGTCCATCTGAGATTCCATGGCGAAGGCGTTCATGTTGGCGCCCGGCGCGCGCCACGGGCCCACGCCGAAGAGATGCATGCCCCCGGAGCCTTCCCCGCCGTAGCTCGGCTGCCCGTGCGTTCTCACGCGCACGTTGGCGACGTCGTAGAAGAGAGTGGCGCCGCGCGCGCCCGCGGCATGGACGACGGCGTCCCAGAGGACGACCTTGCCCTGAGCGTCGAGGCCCGAGGCGATCTCCGCGACCGCGGCCGGATCGAAGCGGTCGTGGAAGAATTCCTCCTGGCGCGTCCAGGCGACCTGGACGGGCTTGCCGGTGATCTGCGCGAGCCGGGCCGCTTCGAGAACCTGGAGGTCGGCGCTCTTGCCTCCGAATCCCCCGCCGAGAAACGGCGTGACGACGCGGACTTTGCCGGACTCGAGCTTCAGAGCCCCGGCGATCCGGTCGCGTGTCGGGAAAGGGGTCTGCGTGGAGGCCCAGACGGTCATCCGGCCGTCCTTCCACTCGGCCACCGCGGCGTGCGGCTCGATCGGCGCGTGGGCGACGTAACCCTTCTTGTAGGTCGTCTCGAAGACGCGCGCCGCGGCGGCGCGGCCGGCCGCGACGTCGCCCTTGCTCTGCCGGACGTCGGATGCGCCGCCCGACTTCACGATGTGGTCGAAGATCGTCTCGGGGTCGAGAGCGGAGGAAGGGAGATTCCATCGGGCCTTGATCAGGCCGAGAGCCTTCTCCGCGCCCTCCGGGTCCGCGTGCAGGACGGCAACCAGGCCGTCCCGGTTCACGACGGTGACTCCCGGCGCCTTTTCCGCGGCGGACACGTCGACCGAGGTCAGGGTCGCGCCATGCGCCGGAGGCCGAACCAACCGCGCGTAGAGCATTCCGGGCAACCTCACGTCGGCCGCGTACTGCGCCCGGCCGGTGACCTTTTCGAGGCCGTCGATCCGGCGCGGAGATTTCCCCATCACCTCGAATTGCGAGACCGTTCGGATCACGGCCTTCCGGTCCACCAGGCGCGCGATCTTTTTGCCCTGAGCGAGCTCGCCGTACGTCGTCTTGCGCGCGGGATCTCCCGCCACGGACACGACCCCCTTCTCGACGACGAGGCGGCCGGGATCGACGCCGAGCTTCTCGGCCGCGAGCTTCTCGAGCACCTGCCGGGCCTCCGCCGCGGCCGCCCGCAGGGCCGGCCCGAAGAACCGGGTGGTCATGGACCCGAAGGTCCCCATGTCCCACGGGCACCGCTCCGTGTCGCCGAGGACCATGTCGATCGAATCGACGGCGACGCCCAGTTCCTCCGCCGCCATCTGGGCCTGCGACGTCATCACGCCCTGTCCCATCTCGATCTTGCCGGAGAAGACCTTGACGCGGCCGTCGGCGCCGATCAGCAGGTAGGCGTTGATGTCTTCGGGATACGACGGCGGGCGCTGCTGGCCGAAGAGCTCCCAGGGACCAAGGCTGATGAAGACCGCGATGCCGCCTCCCGTGAGCTGGAAGAAGCGGCGCCGGTCGATCCCTTCGAACTCGAACTCGCTCATGACGCCGCTCCTTTTCCGGCGGCGGCGTCTTCGACCGCGGCGACGATCCGCTGGTGCGCGCCGCAGCGGCAGAGGTTCCTCTCGAGCCCGTGGAGGATCGCCTCCCGTGTCGGATGCGGGTTCGCGAGGAGGAGCGCGGAGGCGCTCATGATCATCCCGGAAGTGCAGTAGCCACACTGGAACCCGCCGTGTTCGATGAAGGCTCGCTGGAGCGGATGGAGATCTCCCCCTTTCGCGAGACCTTCGATCGTGACGACCTCCTTGCCCTGGACGTCCTTCAAAGTCGTCCGGCACGACCGGACGGCTTCTTTGCCCACGAGCACCGTGCAGGCCCCGCAGTATCCGGAGCCGCACCCGTACTTCGTGCCGGTCAGATTCAGGTCCGTACGCAGCACCCACAGAAGGCGGCGCTCGTCGTCCGTCTGGAGATCGGCCGGCTTTCCATTGACCCGAAACCGGACTCTGGTCTTCATGTTCGCCCCCGGAAGAGAAAGTCGAAGACCGATCGTTACCCGGCGAAATCCCCGGAAACTTGATGCGAACGAACCAATCTCGTTCGCGGACTCGAATCCGGAAGCGGCTTCCGGGTCTTCGATCTAGGACTTCGAGATACGGCGGCCGGGTTCCGCCATCAGCTCGTTCATGACGGCGTGGGAGAGGATCCCCTCGAGAGCGGCGTAGGTGCCTTTCGTCAGGACTTCTTCGGCCAGACGCCGCACCTGCGTCATGGCGGCGCGCATGGGGCCGGAGCCCAAGGAAACGCGGGCGACGCCGAGCTTCGCGAGCTCCGCGATCGGGGGGCTGCCGGCGGCCGCGAGGACATTGACCGGGCAGGCGAGCCGCGCGACGAGGGCGCGGATCACCTCGGGATCGGTCACGCCCGGCACGAACACGCAGGCCGCTCCCGCGTCGCGGTAGGCCTTGCCTCGCCGGACCGCCTCCGCCAGGCGCCCCTGCTCGGGGCCGACGCCGCGCAGATACACGTCGGTTCGGGCGTTCAAGACGATCGGGACGCCGCGGCGGCGCCCGGCCGCGAGGATGGACCGGATCTTCTCGACCTGCAGCGCGAGATCCGCAAGGGGAGCCTCGGGCCGGCCGGTGCCGTCCTCGAGGTTCAGGCCGACGGCGCCGGCTTCGAGGAGGCCGGCCGCGGCGCGGTCCATCTCCTCGGGCGAGTCTCCGTATCCCGCTTCCATGTCCGCCGTGACCGGCAGCGAGACCGCCGCGGCGACCCGCGCCACGGCCTCGAGCATGCGTTCGCGCGAGATCTTCTGTCCGTCCGGGTATCCGCACGCGTAGGCGACTCCGGCGCTCGTCGTCGCGATCGCCTCCGACCCGGCCTCCTCGAAGATCCGCGCGCTCGCCGCGTCCCACGCGTTGACGAGCACGAGCGGCCGGCCCGGCCGATGCAGGGCCCGGAGCGCCTCCGCCTTTCTCGGAAGGTCGTTTGAAGGTGCCATGACGTCTCAAACCTCCGGCGTCGTTCGCGGTATTTCGAGCTAATGCGCCCGGTAGGGGAGGTATCCGATCCCGACGTGCATGTAGTGGTGCCAGGCCTCGGGAACCGCCACGGTGACGGCGACCGCGAGCAGCGCGTGGGCGATCGAGATCGCGTAGAGGTTGCGGTAGCGCCTGTAGGCGAGCGTCCAGAGAAACTCGGCCACCATCGTGGCCGGCACAAGCACGGGATTGGGCAGATGCGCGCCGGCGAAGAGAAGCGAGGTCAGCAGCACGGCCCCAGGCCCATTGCCGCCGAGCGCTTCGAGCCGGCGAAAGAAGAAGCACTGCGCAGCGAATTGCTGGGCGAAGGCCCAGGGAAAGTAGGCGGGAACACGCCACCAGAGAGCCTCCTCGCCAAGCCCGTGCAGGGAACCGCCGAGCCAGCCAATGATCAAGAAGACGCCGAGAAGCCCGAGCGCGGCCGGCACGATCCAGAGCGAGGGTCGGAGTCCCTCGCGGCCGAGGCCGAGCTTCGACGCGGAGACCCTTTCGGCCAGGACCGATCCGAAGACCCCGATCCAGGCCACCGCGCCTGCGATCGTTCTCCCGGTCCCCGTCGTCCAGAGGGCGGCCTGGATCGCCGCATAGACGACCACGACTTCGAGGATGCGAGCCTTCCGCCGTGTGGCGATCATGGAGCGGCCGCTACGTATGGAAGAAGAGGGCCCACCAGGTGTCGACCAGGCCATGGACCAGAGCTGAGGCCGTGATCTTTCCTGTCCTGCGGTAGGCGAGGCCGTAGAAGATCCCCGCGATCGTGGCGAGCACAACGTAGAGCCACGGAACGGCGAAGTGCCGCCCCCGGAGCGTCACCGGCAGAAACGGAGGATTCGGGTTGTCGAGGTGGGAGAGCCCGAAGATCACGGAAGCCAGGACGAGCGCGGCCGTGGGACGCTTCGGCATCGTGCGCTCGAAGAGATTCTGGAGAACGCCGCGAAAGAGGAGCTCTTCCGGCAGAGCCGTCAACAGAAAGATGGCCAGGGCGGTGACCGGCCATTCGTAGAGCGGCAGGGGTAGCCGGGTCGACTCCGCGAAATGAAGGGGGATCCCGATGGGGGTCGCGAAGAAGGCGAGGAAGACAGCGAAGAGAATCGCCGCCAATCTGAGATCGGAGGAGCGTAAGTCCGCCGTCAGGCCTATGCCGGGCAGCTTCCGGACGGCCAGAAAGAGCAGAAGAGCGAGACACAGCGCATAAAGAGGAATCAGGTTTATCGGTCCGCCTGAAGGCGCCCTGACCGAAGGGAGCAGATCGAACTCCAGCGGCATCCAGAGAAGGAGGATCGCGAGCGCGAGCCGGATGGTCAGCGTGGGCCGGTCGGGTCTGCGGCGCGTGTCCCAGGCGATGAGCGCCCAGGAGAGAGCGGGATACAGAAGAAGCAAGATGCCGCCTCGCAGCGAGACCTGATGGGTGGCGGCGCCGTACGCCGTGGGAAGAGCGAAAATCGCCAGGGCTCCAGCGAGGCCTCGCGCCCCTCCCGCGACGGCGCCAGACAAAGCGGAGACAAAGGCCGGGTCCGCCAGCGCAAGGTAGAGGGCGAGGACGACGCCGACCACGACCGCGGCGGCTGCCATGGAGTCAGGGGCCGGATGCTCCTTCGCCGCGTAGGCCACGAAAGCCGCCATGGCCGCGAACCAGAGCGCCAGCAGAATGCCCCTCTGCGCCACCGAAGTAGGACTCGCGCCCCCCTGGGCCATGAGACCAAATCTATCGCCGAGCTACTGCGGAGTAACGAACTACCGCCGGAGACGCGCCACGGCGAGAGCGTGCCGCGGTCGGCTCCGGAGACAACGACAACCTCCCCACGTTTTCTGCCACCGGCTGAGGGCGTGGTCAAAAAAAAGACCGGGGCCGGTCTCATATGACCGACCCCGGTCGCGACACTGGTCCTGCCGGCCGTCAGACCGCCGCCTTGCGGGCCGTCACAGGCGCCGGCGAGGCGCCCGCCGCGAATGACGGGGTCGCCGCCTTCGCAGAGGCGGCCGCACCACGCCGGGGAGTGAGAACCGCGAGCACGATCGCGAATACGAAGAGTCCCGGCACATCGCCGACGAGGTGGCCACGGCTCATGGGATCGACGATCGCCTGAACGGTCATGATCGCGCCATGCACCGCGCTCGACCAGACCGTGAACCAGATCAGGCTCAGGTTCTCGAGCGGGTTCCACGCCGCGCGGATCAGGAACACGCCGAGCGTCGCGTAAACCCCGACGATCATCATCGGGTAGTGCGAGTGGCCCGTGTGCCACACCCAGCCGGCTGGCCAGAGCGATGGCCAGGCGATCATGAGGACATAGAGCCCCACGGCGAATGTCAGGCCAACCACTACCAGGGCGATCCGGAGATACTTGAGACGATTGATGTAGGTCATGGCCCCCTCCTTCATTTGTGGCCTGTCGGCCGTTACCCCTTCAAAGTCCTTCGTATGCGGGCAAGATGGTGATAGCTGTGTCGGACCGGGTGATCCTCGAGAAAGAACTGGCACGTCAGCGGGGCATCGGAGTAGAGCGACACCGGGGCGGCCCGGGCGAGCTCCTCGTCGCTGAGCGCCCGGATCGCGGCCGCGGCCGCCGCGCTGTTGCGCCGCAGCAAATCGAGCGCCGCCTCCTTCGTCACCGCGTCGAACTCGCAGGCATGCCGGGCATTGATCTCGTCGATGACCTCCGAAGTCATGCCCGTCACCGGCTTGCCGCCGGCCAGGGTCTTGCGCCGCCTGGATCTCGAGCGGGTACATGTTCGCGACGTGATGCACGATGACGCCGGCCTTGCGCAGGTCGCCGAGGATGCGGGTCTGCCACTGCGCCTCCGAGAGGCCGCTCGCGAAGGCCGCCAGCGCGCGAGCTCCCTGCTCGAGGCGATCGGCGAGGTCGCAGGCGCGCCGATCCAGACGCACCGGGGCGACTGTCGGATCGCATGAGACAACGGTCGCGGTCGTCATAGACTCTCCTTTCGAAATCCGCCGGCGCTTCATCTCGGGGTGACTCAAATTACGGTGGGAGCACGCATCCGATCCATGAGCCAGGGTCCGATTTGCTTTGCCGCTCGTCCGCAAGTGGCGGCGGCTTGCTCGCGCGTCCGAATCGGATGCTCGCGCGTCCGGCGGAGAGAGGGTCAAAGTGCAAGCTGACGTCCTCTCGGACGTGCTTCGCGCGGTCCGGCTGACCGGCGCGGTGTACTTCGACTTCGAGTTGAGCTCTCCCTGGGTCGCGGAGGCGCCGCCGTCACGGGAGCTCGCCCCGAAGGTGATGCCGGGCGCCCAGCGTGTCATTGAATATCACCTGGTCGCGCGGGGAGCGTGCTGGGGGAACGCGGTCGGCCAGGAACCCATTCGTCTTCTGGAGGGAGACCTGATCGTGTTCCCCCAGGGCGACGCGCACGTCCTGTCGAGCGCGCCTGGAATGCGGGGGGGACCGGACATGAAGCAGTTCGCCCGACCGTTCACGCCGCTGCCTCTGTTCTACGAGCTCGGCGGAGGCGGACCCGAGCGCACACGGGTCGTCTGCTGCTTCCTCGGCTGCGACGAGCGCCCGTACAATCCGCTGCTCACCGCTCTGCCCGCCGTCATCCACCTCTCCGCGGGAGCCCAGAAATCGGCGACCGCGTGGCTGCGAACGCTGCTCGCCTCCGCCGCGAAGGAATCGAAAAGCGAGCGTGCGGGCGGAGAGAACGTCCTGGCGCGCCTCTCGGAACTGACGTTCGTCGAGACGATCCGCCAGTACCTCGAGACGCTCCCGCCCACGCAGACGGGCTGGCTCGCGGGATTGAGAGACCCGGTGGTCGGGCAGGCGCTGGCCGCGCTCCACGGCGAGGCGAGCGAGCCGTGGACGGTCGAAGGGCTGGCGCGGCAGGTCGGCGTCTCGCGTTCGGTCCTCGCGGAGCGGTTCACGGAGATGGTCGGCCAGCCCCCGATGCAGTACCTCGCGCTGTGGCGCATGCAGCTCGCCTCGCACCTGCTGGCCGAAGGCGGCCACGTGGCCGCGGTCGCCGGCGCCGTCGGCTACGAATCGGAAGCGGCGTTCAGCCGCGCGTTCAAGAAGCTGGTGGGCCAATCTCCCGCGACGTGGCGGAGAGGCAGAGTCCCGGGGCGTCCGGAGGCGTAGAGGCGCGCGGACTCAGCGGGAGGGCGACGGCTCGGGCGTGGGCGTCGCGGAAGGCGTCACGCCGGGCGCGGCGGGCGTGGGAGTCTCGGCCGGCGGTGTAGCGCGGTAACCCCCGAGGCTCGGAACGTAGCCGGCGCTGACTCCACCCTTCATCGGCGGCGGCCGTTTCCCCGGCTGGCCTGGCGGCTGGTAGGCGCAGCAGGTGAGCGTGAAGCCGGCCGCGATCGTGCCCCATGTCGCGAGAGCCCGGTTCCCGACTCTTCGCATGCGGTCATTGTCCCCCCAGGCCGAGGCGATTGCACTGATGCGAGCGCGCTACGCCGTCGGGCGTCCAGGCGATCGTTACTGCCCGCCCTACGCCTTCTCGATTGCGTTAGCCGCCGGCGATGGCGCCGAGGATGATGAAGGGCTCGGCGCCTGCGGCGACGGCGTCGGGCAGCCGCGCGTCGGGCGGGTCGTGGGAGAGGTCCTGCGAGCAGGCGAAGAAGCGGATGAAGGCCCGGCGCTCCCGGGTGACGTGGTCGCGGATCGTGCCGCGCAGCACCGGGTAACGCGCCTCGAGCGCGTCCAGGATCGCGCCCCGTGTCGGCTCGCCCGGGACGTCGAGCTCGACCTCGCCGGAGACTTTCGCCAGCGTGCGCAGGTGCGGCGGGAGCACCACGCGGATCACGGCAGCGTCTGCACCTCGACCGAGAGCACGGCCGGCAGATCCCGCGCGATCGCCTTCCAGCTGTCCCCGGCGTCGGCCGAACAGTAGACCTGGCCGCCGGTCGTGCCGAAGTAGACGCCACAGGACTCGAGCGAATCCACGGCCATCGCGTCGCGCAGCACGTTGACGTAGCAGTTGCGCTGCGGCAGGCCCTTCCTCAACGCCTGCCACTCGTTGCCGCCCGTGCGGCTGCGGTAGACGCGGAGCTTCCCGTCGGGCGGGTAGTGCTCGGAGTCGCTCTTGATCGGAATGACGTAGATCGTCTCGGGCTCGTGCGCGTGGACGTCGATGACGAAACCGAAGTCGGTCGGGAGGTTGCCGCTGACCTCCTTCCAGTTGTCGCCGGCGTCGTCGCTCCGCAGGACGTCCCAGTGCTTCTGCATGTAGAGGGTG
>JAWOLE010000340.1:0-6457 GCA_033853815.1 Thermoanaerobaculia bacterium | reverse complement strand
ACGCGTTTCCGCATGCCCGCGGTGGACGGGTGGCCGACGAAGATCAAACGGTCCTGGCCGTGCCCCTTCCCTCCCCCGTGCCTCCACATGGCGAGCTCACGCTTTCGATCGCCTTCCGGTCGAAGCTGCCCAAGGTGTTCGCGCGCACCGGCTACGTGCGAGATTTCCACCTGGTCGGCCAGTGGTTCCCGAAGATCGGCGTCTACGAGCCGGCAGGCATGCGCGGGCGCGTGAAGGGAGGCTGGAACTGCCACGCCTTCCACGCCAACTCCGAGTTCTACGCCGATTATGGCCACTACGACGTGACGCTGACGGTGCCCTCCTCCTACGTCGTGGGAGCCACGGGCGTCCGCGTCTCGCAAAAGAAGCGAGGCGGCCTCGCCGTCTACCGCTACGTCGCCGACAACGTCCACGATTTCGCCTGGACAGCCGACCCGCGATATCTCGTCCACGAGTTCCGGTTCGACCCCTCGCGCGACGTCCCTCCCGGATGGAGCGCGCTCGCGTCGAAGCAGCTGGGGCTTTCCGAGGCCGAAATTGCGCTGAAGCCGGTCTCCGTCAGGCTCCTTCTCCAGCCGGACCATCGCGCCGCCCTGGAGCGCTACGTGCGCTCCACCCGCGAGGGCATTTCCTTCTACGGGCTCTGGTTCGGAGCCTATCCCTACGAGACCCTGACGGTCGTGGACCCTCCCGAGGACGGCTTCGGGGCCGGAGGGATGGAATATCCGACCTTCATCACGGGCGATGCGCCGAGCCTCTCCCTGCGCTGGCCCTTCGATCGCGTGCGCCTCGTCGAGGACGTGACGATCCACGAGTTCGGCCACCAGTACTGGTACGGGATGGTCGGATCCAACGAGTTCGAGGAATCGTGGCTGGACGAGGGAATCAACACCGACTCGGAGTACCGGGTCATGCAGATGGCCTACGGCCCCCGGCCGATCGCCTTCCCCGGTGGCCTGGGCGTAGACATGTACTCATACGCGCACGCGGCCTACGCCGCGCTCCCCAACCTCGACCCGATCCGCCATTTCGCCTGGAATTACTTCTCTGGCAACTCCTACGGAACGAATTCCTACCTCAAGGTCGGGCTCTTTCTCGCGCAGCTGCGAAACGACCTCGGCGCGGAGACCTTCGCGCGAGCCCAGAGGGCGTACTTCCATGAGTGGTCCTTCCGCCATCCCTCGACGTCCGATTTCTTCGACGTCTTCGAGCGGGTCTGCCGATGCGACCTCTCGACCTACCGCCGCAACCTCGTCGAGGGAACGGCGCGGCTCGACTGGAGCACGGTCTCGGCGGCGAGCGAGACCGAGGCGAGGGATGCCGGGGTTTTCGACCGCGCCGGCGGGCGCGCCACCTACGAGAAAGGCCGGCAGGTCCTTCCGAAGAAAGAGGAGAAGGCGAAGGGCTCGGACAAGGAGAAGGTCTTTGAGAGCACCGTCGTCTTCGGCAACCGCGGCGAGTGGCCGCACGCCGCGCTGGCCCGGCTCGTCTTCGAGGACGGCACGGTCCTCGACCGCCCTCTTCCCGCCGAAGCGCGCTGGGTCCGCCTGCGCATTCGCTACAAGTCGAAGCTCGCCTGGGCGGCGGTGGACCCGGATCGCGTGAACGCCTGGGACATCAACCGCTTGAACGACTCGATCGTGATCGGCCGCGGCAAGGGCGCGGCGGACACGGCCGGCCGCAGGGCCGTGGCCAAGTACTTCGCGAAGGCCGCCTACCTGGTCGGCCTCCTGCTCCAGGCCGTCTGGGCGCTCGCATGAACGGACGGCAGCGCAAGAGCGGCATCGCGGCCGGTTTCGCCGCCCTTCGAAGCGGCGGAAGCCTGGTGCTCCTCCTGACGGGCTTCACCGTCGTCCTCGCGGTGCTCGCGGCGGCGCCCCTCGGGCCTTCCCTCTCCGATGCCTTCGCCGGGACTCTCGCAGGCGATCACGTCGTCCGGAACCATCCGCTCTTCGCGCCGGCCGACGTGCTCGACTTCTTCCGCGAGAAGAGCCCCGCTGTCTCCGGCGCTGACGCCGCGGCGAGGTGGGCCGCTCTGATCGCCCTCCTCCAGCAGATCCTCTTCGCCGGAGGAATCGTCGCGGTGCTGGGCAGGGGCGGCCCGATTGCGATACCCGAGTTCGTCGCGGGCGTTCGCAGAAACTCCTGGCACAACGTCAAATGCTTCCTGATCTTTCTGCTGCTCGCGGGCGTCTCGCTCGGCGCGTTTCTTGCCGCGCAGCGCGCGGTCTACAAGAGGGTCTTCGAGGGCCTGGCGCCGGGCGCCTCCCCGACTTTGTTCTTCCGCATCTTCGTCGCCCTCGCCGCCCTCTTCCTCTACGCGTTCTTCTCGCTTCTCCACGACTTCGCGCGCGCGGCCCGCCGGTCGCTTCCGGACATCGGGGCCTGGCGGGCCTACGGCCATGCCCGCCGGACGCTCTCCGGGCGCTGGCCGCGAACTCTCGGGATCTTCCTCTTCTGGCTCCTCCTCGGAGGGGCGGTTCTCTTCCTGGGCATCGCCGCCGAGTGGACCGCCCCGGCGGTCACGGCGCTGGCGATCGCGCTTCATATCCTGCTGCAGATCCTCGTTCTGGCGATTCGCCCGGTCTTCCGGATAGCGGCCTGGGGCTCCTACCTCGCGCTCTACGACGCCGCTCAGCCCGCCCCGGCCCCCGCGGAGGCACCCGTGCCGCTCCCCTCCGAGCCCGGCCCTCCCCCGCCGCCGACCCTGGAGGACCACCCCCTGATCTAGCCAGGACGTAGGAGGTAGGTGGTAGGACGTAGGGTCGAGATCTCCTTCGCCCTACGTCCTACGTCCTAAGTCCTACGTCCTCGGATTACGAGGCGACCCAGGAGGCGAGGCGGGAAAGACCCTCCTCGATGCGCTCGGGCGAGGTGGCGAAGGAGAAGCGGACGCAGGAGTCCTCGCCGAAGGCCTCGCCGGGGACGGCGGCGACATGGGCTTCGGTCAGGAGCCTCTGGCAGAACTCGACGGAGCCGCCGATCTTCTTGCGCGCGTAGAGAGCCTCGACGCGGGGGAAGACGTAGAAGGCGCCCTCCGGAGCGACGCATTCGACGCCGGGCAGATTCGAGAGGGCCCGCACGATGACCTCGCGCCGGCGCGCGTACTGCGCGAGCATGTCGGCCACGGAGGCCTCGGAACGCTCGCGGTCGGAGAAGGCCGACAGGGCCGCGTCCTGGGAGATGGATGAGGCGTTCGAGGTCGAGTGGCTCTGGTAGGACGTCATCGCCGACACGAGCTCTTTTGGCGCGAGCGCCCAGCCCAGGCGCCAGCCCGTCATGGCGTACGTCTTGGAGGCCGCCCCCGTGATGACCACGCGGCCGGGGTGTTTCGGCCACAGGGTGGCCGCCGAAACGTGCGCGCAGCCGTCGTACAGAAAACGGTCGTAGGTCTCGTCGAAGATGAGGACGGCATCGTGCGAGGCGCACCAGTCGAGGACGCGGGAGAGCTCCTCGGCCGAGATGACCGCTCCCGTCGGGTTGCACGGGGAGTTCACGATCACGCCGCGTGTCCTTTCGGTCGCGGCGCGCTCCAGGGCCGCGGCAGTCGGTTTCCAGCCGGAGCGGATCTCCGTCGGCGCGAAGACGGGGCTCGACCCGCAGAGGCGCACGATCTCGGGGAAGGAGACCCAGTACGGCGCGAACATCGCGACCTCGTCGCCTTCCTCGAAGAGGGCCTGGCAGACGTTGAAGACCGCCTGCTTGGCTCCGGCCGTCACGAGCACGTTCTCCCGTCCGCACGCGATCCCGTTCTCGCTTCGGTACTTCTCGGCGATGGCGTCCCGCAGCACCGGCTCCCCCGCCGTATCCGTGTACCGGGTCCGCCCGGCCTGGATGGCGGCGATGCCGGCGCGCGCGACGAACTCGGGCGTCGGAAAATCCGGTTCGCCGAGCCCGAAGTCCACGACATCGACTCCGGAGGCCGCGAGGGCGCGCGCGGCCCGCGCGACCGAGGCGGTCGGCGAAGGCGCCAGGTGCGCGACCCTGCGCGAGAGGCGCGGCGCCGTCACAGCCTGGTCCTCCACGCCCGGGCGAACGCGGGAAAGGCTTCCAGCCTCTTCTTCCCGGCTGCGACGAGCGCCAATTCGATCGCGATCCACGCCCCATAAACGTACAACATCGGGTGGCGCAGCGACGGCATCGCGAACTGGATGAGCCAGAGGACGAAGAGGCCAGCGGCCTCGTAGGCCTCCAGGTCCATGGAGGCGAGGAAGAGCCAGCCGAGGAATGCCTGGAGGATCGTCAGCAGGATCTCCTGCCGCTGAAAAGCGTCGAAAGGGAGCGGTTCGGTCGAGCCGTGACTCCAGCAGTAGATCACGGCGAGCAGACCCGACAGGATCCCCCACTGGTTGATGTTGGAGGAAACCATGTTCATCAGCGCCACCGGGGCTCGCGTCACGCGCCGGGCCCAGGCGAAGGCCGAAGTCTTTTCGGGGAACTCCGACAGGAACGGGGCGACCCACTGGATGAAGACGAACTGCGACATGCCCAGACTGACGGCCAGCGCCATCATGGAATTCAGGAAGGGCTCGGCGACGAGATAGATCACGACGCCGCCGCCGAGCAGCAGTCCCCCGGTCGCCGCCCACCGCCTCCCTCCGGGCTGGGAGATGGCCCACCGGGAAATCTTCGGCACCTCCTCGTCCTCCTCGACGGTGTCCGGGCGCGCCGGCAGCCGCAGCAGGATCCCGAGGTAGACGGCGTAGGTCGCGGCCAGCACGACCGAATCGACGAGCGAAAGCGTCCCCTTTGCCCAGATCACGACGAAGTAGGCGAGCGGCGGCAGCAGGCCGATCACCTCCACGGCGTGGTCGTCGTGGAGCCGGATCCGGCGCATCCGCCGCTTCATCTTCCGGACGGAATAGAACGCCGCGACGCCGTAGATCATCGGCCATCCGAGGCCCGTCAGCAGGCGCAGGCTCCCCGTGAAGTTTGCGATCGCCAGATGCACCATCGCCGGATTCTTTCCGGCCTTCCAGGCGATCACCGCCTCGACGGCGAACTCCGGAAGCGTCTGGACCAATGCGAGGACGGCCAGGGCGAGGCCCTGCGAGATCAGGAACTCGGCCGCCTCCGCTCCCCAGGCGACGAGGAAGGCCGAGGCGATCATGGCGGGGAAGGTCCAGAGGGCCGAGACCGGTGAAGCGGGAATCGCCGGAGGCAGGGTCGCGCCCAGGGCGAGCCTGTCGCGCAGCGATTTCATCCGCGCCGGTTATAGCATGGCGCCGACGTGGCGCTGATCGAGTCCCCCTCCAATCCCTTGATCCGCGATGTCGGGCGCAGCCTCGAAGAGAGGACCCATTTCCTGCTCGAGGGCGAGAAGGCGATCCTGGAGGCGGTGGCCGCTGGCCTCCCGCTCGAGCACGTCTTCCACGACGCGAGCGTCCGCGCCGGCCGGCTCGCGGCGCTCTCCGCCGCGCGCCCGCGCCAGGTCTCGCGCGCGGTGCTCGAGAGACTGGCCGATTCGAAGACACCGCAGCATTTGCTCGCCATCGTGCGCCGCCGCGACGTCGCGGTGGCGGAGATCCTCGCCCGCCCGAAACCGGTCGTCTTCCTCTTCGGGATCCAGGACCCCGGCAATCTCGGCGCGATCGTGCGCGTCGGCGAGGCCGCCGGTTGCGCCGGCATCGTCGCCGCTCCGGGCACGGCCGACTTCTTCCACCCGCGGGCCGTGCGAGCGAGCGCGGGGAGCGTGCTACGCATCCCGGTCTCCGGCCGCGTCTCCTTCGAACCCTTCGCGACCGCCGCGAAAGACGCGAACCGGACCATCTGCGGAGCGGTCGCGAGCGGCGGCGAGGACCCTTTCGCGTCCGCGCTGCCCGACGCTTCGGTTCTTGTCATCGGCTCGGAAGGGACGGGACTGCCGGCCGGCGCCTATCGCTACCTCGACCGCAAACTGACGATACCGATGCGGCCGCCCGTCGATTCCCTGAACGCGGCCGTCGCGACGGCTCTGCTGCTCTACGCCGCCGCGCTCAGGTCCCCTCTCCCTTAGACGGACCGGCTTTCGGCAACATCGATTTCCCGCCGGACTTCTGTTTCTGGCTCACTCCCTCCCTGTCCTGGGGAGAGAGGGGAAAGAGTCTTGCGGGCTTGACCCACACCCTCTTGGGCGCGACCACTTTCTTCTGCCGGTTTCCTATGCCTCGCCCCATCTCAACCCCCGGCTTCCTTCTCACCGAAGACCTCGGCCTGAAAGACCCAGAGCCGCGCGCCGGGCTCGCGCCAGGCGCCCACCGGCAGACCCGCCTTCCGCGAGACCTCCGCGAGGACTCGCTCGCGGTCGAAACCCCACTCGGTCGCGACCTGGGGCAGCAGGAGGCCGCTCCTGCCCCTCGCCTCGAGGATCAGGCCGTCGCGCCCGACCTCCACGGACGCGGGGTCCGCCAGAGGCACCGGCGGCGTCAGGACCGAGATCTCGATGTCGCATTCCGCCAGCTCATCCTCGGAGAGAGGC
>JAWOLE010000339.1:0-3373 GCA_033853815.1 Thermoanaerobaculia bacterium | reverse complement strand
AACCCGGACCGAAAGGGCCCGCGACATGCTTGAGGCCGGCTCCCGGTTGGGCCCCTATGTCGTCCTTGCCCCCCTCGGCGCGGGGGGAATGGGAGAAGTCTACCGAGCGCGGGATACCCGGCTCGGTCGCCAGGTCGCCATAAAGATCCTCCCGGAGGCGGTCTCGCAGGACCCCCAGCGCGTCGCCCGGTTCGAGGCCGAGGCCCGCGCGCTTGCCACCCTGTCCCACCCCAACATTCTCGCCATCCACGACTTCGGCCGGAGCGAAGTCCGCGTTTATGCAGTTACCGAGCTTCTCGAAGGGGAGACCCTCAGGCAGAGGATGTCCGGGAACCCGGTCACCTGGCGGAAGGCAGCCGGGATCGCAGCCGCGATGGCCGACGGCCTTGCCTCGGCCCATGCCGCGGGGATCGTTCACCGCGACCTGAAACCGGAGAACGTCTTCATCACGTTCGACGGGCGGGTGAAGCTCCTCGACTTCGGCCTCGCCAAGGTCGCCGAGCCCTTCTCCGAAAACGCGGTCACCTTGACCTCTCCGGCCGGCGGTGGCCTCTCCACAGACGGCAACGTCGTCGGGACCCTCTCGTACATGGCCCCCGAGCAGCTTCGGAAACTTGCCGTGGACGGTCGCACGGACATCTTCTCTCTCGGGTGCGTCCTGTTCGAGATGCTCTCCGGCAAGCGTCCCTTTTCCGGGGCCTCGCCGGCAGACACGATGTCGGCGATCCTCCACGGCGAGCCGCCACCCTTCGGCCGGGGCGTCGCCGCGATCCCTCCCGCGCTGGTGAGCATCGTCTCGCAGTGCCTCGAGAAACGGCCCGACGACCGGTTCCACACCGCCCACGACCTCGCGATCGCCCTCAGGAGCGTCTCGTCCGACGAAGCGACCGTGAGGAGGCCGGCGAAGGGCAAGCGACCCCTGGAGGGGGTCTGGCTCGTATCCGTTGCAGCCGCCGCCGTCCTTGCTGCGCTCGTGACGCTCGTCGACTGGCCGAGAAGCCTGACGCGAAACGAATCCGCCGGCCAGAGCTGGGAGGCTCCGCGCCAGATCACGAGCGCGCCAGGATGGGAGGCCGATCCCGCGATTTCACCCGACGGGACGCTGGTGGCCTACAGCTCGAACGCCTCCGGAACGCCCCAAATCTGGGTCGTAGATCCTGAAGGCGGCGAGCCGCTCCGTCTCACCGACGATGGAGGCGAGAACCGCAAACCGGTCTGGTTCGCGGACGGCCGCTTTCTCGCCTTCGCCTCAACCCGGAACGGCGAGGTTTCGATCTGGAAGACCTCGCGTCTCGGCGGAAGCCCGAGCCGGCTACTCGAGAACGGCGAGATGCCGGCCATCTCGCCCGACGGCACCCGCATTGCCTTCTCCAAGCCGAACCCGTCGGGATGGCTTCGAATCTGGGTGGCACCGCTTGCGGACGTCTCCCGCGCCGAGTGCCTCACGGGCAGCGACGACGGGCAGTGGCATCACTTCGACGCCGCGTGGTCCCCCGACGGGAGCCTTCTCTGCTATTCGGACGTGCGCGACCTGTGGCTCGTTCCCGCCAGCGGAGGACGCGCGAAACGCCTGACCCACGACCAGACAGGGGACGGCGAGCCGGTCTTCGCGCCTGATGGGCGCTCGGTCTTCTTCAGTTCGCGGCGAGCCCAACCGAAGGGGGTCTGGCGTGTCGTCCTGGACGGTGGTGTACCAGAGCGAATCACAACCGGGACCGGAGCGGCGAGTCACCCCTCCGTTTCCGCCGACGGGCAGCGGCTGGTCTTCTCGAGCCTCACCGGCGAACGGGATGTTTTGGTCGTAGACCGCCAGACAGGATCGGTCTGCCGGATCGCCAGCAGCCGCTACGACGATTCACCCGCAATCGCTCCGGATGCAAGCGCGGTCGTCTTCGCCTCGAACCGTCTCGGGCCGTCCGACCTCTGGGTACAGACCCTCGAGGCTGGCTGCTCGGCCAGAAAACCCCCCCGCCGGCTCACGAGCCTCGAGACCGGACCCTGCACGCCCGTCTTATCCCCCGATGGGCGGTGGGTGGCGTTCTTCCGAGCCTTCAAGGGACAACGCGGAATCTGGGCCGTCCCGCTGTCCGGCGGAGACCCCGTCGCTCTTGTCGATGGCCTCGGGCAAAACCTCCATCCCTCCTATGCACCCGATGGCAGAAGTCTGGCCTTCGTGTCGGACCGCTCCGGCCTCGAGCACGTCTGGGTCCTTCCGCTGCGTGCCGGGCTTCCAGGCGGCGAGCCGTGGCGGCTCACCGACGGGGACACACCGGATCTCTTCCCGGTCTGGTCTCCCAACGGCAGCCTCGTTTCGTTCGTCAGAGGCGATGAGGTCTGGGTCGTCGAAGCATGGCAAGGTGGGATCCCTCGACGGGTCACGGCTGGTGCCCAGGCCCATCACCTCGCATGGGAGCCCGGCGGATCCAGCCTCGTCGTGATCGGACTCTTCAGAACTCCCGTGCTGCACCTGCGAAAGATCGACCTCGCATCGGGCACCACCGAACCAATCGCCCCTCGTCTTGCCCTGGGCGACCGGGAAGGCGGCGGTTACGTCAGTCTCAGCGCCGACGGCCGATTCCTGGCCGCCGACATCGCCGAACAGAAGGGAAACCTCTGGATCACTCGCACCTTGCGAAGCGGGCGATGACGGGACGTTCCCGCCTTGACCCGCTTCATTCCATCGCAGAAGGAGATTCTTATGCCCAACAGAGCCCGCTTCACACCTAACGAGATCATTAAGGCCTTGACCATTCTCGAAAAGAAAATCGCTGCCTTGAAGGCATACCTCGGAGCGCTCCCGAAGGGCACAGCAATACCTCCTTTCGGAGTCACCGGTGCCGGAAAAGCAACGAAGCGCGTAGGCTCCTGGCCGCAGTACGACGAATGCGAACCAAGACCCCCCAAGCCGGCGGAGGCCCAGAATCGCGCCCTTGCAAAGCTCTTCGTCGATATTTCGAGGTCCCTGCACAAGTAGTGTGGACGCGTCAAAGCCTCGGCGAGCCGCGTGACGGACCAGATCGCCCGATGAACCACCGTGGCCGGCGTCCGCTGGCCCGACGGCCACAGGCAGCTGGCGATTTCGACCGCCTCGAGGAGATCCTCGATGTCGGGATCCGTTCCCTGCACCTCATGCTCACGACCGGATGCAATCTCCGCTGCCGCTACTGTTACCAGACGCGCGGGCCCCGGCGAGAGATGCCTCCCGAGGTTCTCGAGGCGGCGATCCGCCGTCTCGCTTCCTCCCGGCTCGAAAGGCCCCGGCTCACACTCTATGGAGGCGAACCGCTGCTGGCGTTCGGCCTCGTCATGCATGCACTGGACCGTGTCACAGACCTTGCGCCGCCGGGGATGCACCCCGACGTCTCCATCTTCA
>JAWOLE010000338.1:0-4886 GCA_033853815.1 Thermoanaerobaculia bacterium | reverse complement strand
TCTTCCTCTCCGGGGTCGGCCATGGCGAGCAGCGGCGTGTACGCCGGTCCCCAGGTGTGCGCGAAGTAGAGGCCGCGCTCCTGGACCCAGCCGTCCCAGTCTTCCTTGCCGATCCGGTTGGGCGTCGTGAAGATGGGATGCGACGGCTCGAGGATCTTCACGGGGACGGTCTCGTCGGTCACGCGGTCGTGCGGCCTCGCGATCTCCAGCTTGTCCGGGGCGTAGTTTCCCTGGATGAAGGGGTATTGCTGGTACTGCACGATGACCAGCCCTCCCGCCCGGACGTAGTCGAGCAGCCTCCCGTTGGAGCGCGACAGCGCCGGATCGGTCTCGTAGGCGCGCGGCCCGACGACGATCGCGTCGTAGCGCGAGAGGTCTCCGGTCTCGAGCTCCTTCGAGTCGAGGATCCGGATCGGCACGCCGACGGCGGTGAGGAGCTCCGGTTCCCGGTCGGCCGCGCCCCGCACGTAGCCGACGCGGGTCAGGCGGGGAAGCTGCAGGTCGACCGCGGAGACGTCCACCATGGAGCCGTACGGGGCCGGAGTCGGCGCGATGTGCTCGTAGTCGATCAGGCGCACGGACCCGGCCAGGCGCTCCCCGCTCTGGAGGACCACGGCGACGGAGATCGCCGACCGGCCTGGGGGAAGAGCCGCGGGGGCGACGACCGGGACGCCGACGAGGACCCGGTCTCCTTTCCTTTCGAGCGAGAATGACTGCGGCGCGACCGCCGGCCAGCCGGCCGGGACCGCGGTCTCGATTCTCCCCGAAACGGGCGCCGAGGAGTTGGAGACGACCGCGACCTCGAGGCGCGCGCTCGGTTTCTTGCCGACCGGCCATACGACGAGGTTGGGCTCGACGGAGACCTCCGCTTTCGCCACCGCGCGCAGCGAATGCCGGATCTCCCCGAAGGCCTCATCGCGGAAGCGGTAGGTGACCTCGCGGTAGATCAGGACATGCGAGCCGGCGATCGTGACGAGGGCCGCGGCCGAGAGCGGCGGCGGCTGGAACGGCTCGCCCCGCACGTAGCCGGGCGCGTCGGTCCAGTCGTAGAGGCCGCTGCCGACCGGCCGGCGGAGGAAGTAGGGGATGGTCGGAACGCTTCTTCCCTCGGGTACGACGGGGCCGAGCTTCCACTCCTCGAGCTTGCCGGGCTCGATCCCGCGCGGCCGGGCGTCCGCTTCGGGCACGCGCCATCCATCGGGGCTCGTCAGCTCCACGCGCTCGACCTCGATCGGCCGCGCCCCGGCGTTCCAGATGCTGACCGTCGTCGCGATCGGCTCGCCGGCCGGAGCGGTCTCGCGGTCCGAGACGGCGTCGATCGTGACGCCGGCCGCAGCGGCGATCGCCGTCTGCGCGGCCGCGATCTTCTCGTCCAGGAGCATGGCGACCGCCTGTTCGTTGGCGGGCGGCCTGGCGACGAGAGCCCGCGCCGCGCGAAGCTCCTCAAGCGCGGCGCAGAGGGGCGCGACCGCCGCTTCGAGCCTCGAGGGGAGGAGATTCCGGCGCGTCTCCTCCGCGATCTTCTGGGCCGTCTCCAGGCGCTCCTCCATCTTTCGCCGGCGGGCGGGGTCGGGGACCTCCGCCGCGATCGCGGACAGGCGGGTGTCGATTCCGGCGAAGAGGTCCTTGCCGCCGGCCCCGACTCCCTCTTCCCAGGCCAGGCGGGTCTCGTTGGGCCCGATGAGCTGGAGCGCTCCCGTTCCCTGGGAGTGGTGGAAGCTGCGGCTCGCAACGGCGATCTGCTGGTAGGAGCGGCCCGAGATCGGGTCGATTCCGCCCGTCGGAAGCACCAGCGTCGTCGCTTCCCGGTCGAGGAACCGGGTCGAGCGGTACATGGCCTTGGGCTGCCAGGGCGTGAGCCCCTCGCGAGCCAGCTCCGGAAAGGCCGAGGGATCCCCCGCTGCCCGGAAAGCCTCGCGCGCGATCAGGGCCGACTCCTGGTGCTGCCCGTGCCCGTCGCGCGGCGTGCCCGAGAAAATGTGGTCCACGACCTGCGGACGGAAGCGCCGGAGGATCCGCACGGCGTCCTCGAGGATCTCCTGGCGGGGCCAGAACCGGAGCGCCTCCTCGAGGCTCTTCGAGTATCCGAAGTCGTAGGCGCGCGTGAAGTACTGCCGGGCTCCGTCGAGCCGGCGCGCGGCGTTCAGCTCCTGGGTCCGGATGAGCCCCAGCCCCACCCCGAGCTCCTCCCCGATCAGATTCTGGCCGCCGTCTCCCCGCGAGAGCGAGAGGTAGGCGGCCTCTCCTCCCATGCCGCGCGCGACCAGGGTGAGGAGGGCCGTGTCCTCGTCGTCCGGGTGCGCCGCGATGATGAGAAGCCGCCGGTGGGTCGTAAGCTTGGCCAGCAGCGGGTCGATCACCGTGATGCCGCCCGTCGAGGGGGGAGGCAGCGCCGTGCCCGGCGCCGAGACCGCCAGAGAATCGCCGGCCGTGAGGCCCGCGATCGCCGCGAAGAGGAGGAGCAGAGCTTTTTTCATTTTCGGCCAGCGAGTGTAACGGAGGACTCGCGAAAGCGGATACAAAAACGCCCCGCCGAAGCGGGGCGTGAGGGCAGATCCTTCGCGGCTTCGCCGCTCAGGATGGCCGCTGACGGGCTTCGCCTTCAGCGGTCACTTTGCCTTGACGTCGATGGTCTCTTTCTTGTGGCCGTCTCCGGAACCCGAGGAGATCTTGATCTGCCGGGGCTTGGCTTCCTCGCGCTTGGGCAGCTCGATCTCGAGCAGGCCGTTGGCGAAGCTCGCCTTGACGCGCTCGCGGTCCACGTTGTTCGGCAGCGTGAAGGAGCGGACGAACTGGCCGTAGGAGCGCTCCATCCGGTGGAACGTGCGCCCCTCCTTCTCGGCCTCGCTCTTGCGCTCGCCGCGAAGCGTCAGCACGCCCCCCTCCATCTGGACGTCGATGTCGCTCTCCTTGAAGCCCGGCAGCTCCGCGGTCAGGAGGATCCGGTCCTTCTCCTCGACGATGTCCACCGGCGGAATCCAGGCTCCGAGGCTCATCTCCTCGTCTCTCTCCCGCCTCGTCACGGGTCCGCCGAGGATCCGGTTGACGCGATCCTGCAGCGCGCCGAGTTCACGATAAGGGTCCCACGTTACGAGATTCATAGTGACCTCCTTGGTCTTTGTTGAAAGTTGACGTTCAAACGGCTTTCTTCTCGGCCTTTTCCTTTTCCGTTGTTGCCTTGCGCCGGACCTCCACGGGGCCCGCTCCCGGCGAGGCCGTGATCTCGGCGGTGTCGCCCGCCTCGATCTCGTTCCTCAGGATTCTCTCCGCCAGCGCATCCATCACCTCCTTCTGGATGAGCCTCTTCAGGGGCCGCGCGCCGAAGGTCGGGTCGTAACCCCGCGCCGCCAGGGCCTCTTTCGCCTTCTCCGTCCAGGTCAGGCGGATCCCGCGGTCGGCGACCGTGCGCGCGAGGCCGCGGAGCTGGATCTCGACGATCTCGGCGATCTGCTCCCGCGTCAAGCGGTGGAAGACGATGACGTCGTCGATGCGGTTGAAGAACTCCGGCCGGAAGTGGCGGCGCAACGCCTCTTCGATCTTCGCCTTGACCTCGGCCTCGTCCATGGCGGTCGCCTCGGCGATCCACTCGGAGCCGAGGTTCGAGGTCATGATGATGACCGTGTTCTTGAAGGACACGACCCGCCCCTTGCCGTCGGTCAGGCGGCCGTCGTCGAGGACCTGGAGGAGCACGTTGAAGACGTCAGGGTGCGCCTTCTCGATCTCGTCGAAGAGGACGACCGAGTACGGCCGCCGCCGGATCGCCTCGGTCAGCCGGCCCCCTTCCTCGTAGCCGACGTACCCCGGGGGCGCACCGATCATGCGGGCGACCGAATGCTTCTCCATGTACTCGGACATGTCGAGGCGCACCATGGCCTGCTCGTCGTCGAAGAGGAACTCCGCGAGGGCCCGCGCGAGCTCCGTCTTTCCCACGCCCGTGGGCCCGACGAAGAGAAAAGAGCCCAGGGGCCGCCGGGGATCCGAGAGTCCGGCGCGGGACCGCCGCACGGCGTCGGAGACGGCGCGGACGGCCTCCTCCTGGCCGACGACCCGCTCGGAGAGGCGCTCCTCCATCTTCAGGAGCTTCTGGGTCTCGCTCTCGAGCATTCGCGAGACCGGAACCCCCGTCCAGCGGGAGACGACCTTCGCGATGTCCTCCTCGGTGACCTCCTCCTGGAGCATCGGCTGCCCCTTCTGGAGGTCGGCGAGGCGAGTGTTCTGCGCCGAGAGCTCCTTCTCGAGCTGGGGGAGCCTGCCGTAGCGCAGCTCCGCCGCGCGCTGGAGATCGCCCCTCCTCTCGGTCTCGACCGCCTGGTTGCGGGCCTCCTCGATCGCTCCCTTCGTGTCGCGGATCTTCTGGATGGCCTCCTTCTCGGCCGTCCACTTCGCGCGCAGCCGGCTCGAGGCTTCCCGCTCCTCGGCCAACCGCTTCTCGATCTCCCGGAGCCTTTCCTCGGCTTCCCTGGTCTTCTCCTTGGAGAGGGCGCGTTTCTCGATCTCGAGCGAAACGATCCTGCGCTCGATCTCGTCGATGGGCTGCGGCAGCGAGTCGATCTCGGTCCTCAGCCGGGCCGCCGCCTCGTCCACCAGGTCGATCGCCTTGTCCGGAAGGTAGCGGTCGCTGATGTAGCGATGCGAAAGCCTGGCCGCTGCGACCAGGGCGCCGTCCGTGATGCGGACCCCGTGGTGGACTTCGTAGCGCTCCTGGAGGCCGCGCAGGATCGCGATCGTGTCGTCGACGGAGGGCTCCTCGACGTAGACGGGCTGGAACCGGCGCTCGAGCGCGGCGTCCTTCTCGATGTACTTCTGGTACTCGTTCAGGGTCGTCGCGCCGATCGCGCGCAGCTCGCCGCGGGCCAGGGCGGGCTTCAGCATGTTGGAGGCGTCCA
>JAWOLE010000337.1:0-7278 GCA_033853815.1 Thermoanaerobaculia bacterium | reverse complement strand
CCGGCCGTGATGGCGTCGCGAATCCGGCGCATCCACTCCAGATAGAAGTAGACGTTGTGAATCGAAAGGAGCATCGGCGCCGAAAAGTCCTTCAGAACGAAGAGGTGCCTCAGGTAGGCGCGCGAGTGCCGCCTGCAGACGGGACAGCGGCACTCGGGATCCAGGGGCGAGAGATCCTCCTTGAAACGTTCGTGCTTGATCGTGACCTCTCCGCGCCGCGTGTAGACGTGGCCCATGCGGCCGTTTCGCGTCGGCAGGACGCAATCGAAGAGGTCGAGGCCGCAGCGCACCGAGGCGAGCAGGTCCGCCGGCGTCCCCACGCCCATCAAGTAGCGCGGCTTCTGCGGCGGAAGAAGACGCGCGGACAGCGCGGTGATCGACTGGATCGCTTCCTTGGGCTCGCCCACCGCGACCCCTCCGATCGCGTAGCCCGCGAAGTCGAGATCGGCGAGCGGCGCCGCAGACCTCTCCCGCAGGTCCTCGTGCGTCCCTCCCTGAAGGATGCCGAAGAGGAGCCCCTCGCCGCGGTAGGCCCTGCGCGACCTCAGGGCCCAGTTCTGCGAGAGGCGGCAGGCCCTCTCGACCTCGGCGCGCTCGGCCGGGAAGGGAGGACAGACGTCGAGGGCCATGGCGATGTCCACGCCCAGGCCGGCCTGGAGGTCCATCGCTCGCTCGGGGGTCAGAAAATGCGGCGTGCCGTCTTCCGGGGCCCGGAACTCGACGCCGTCGTCCGTCAGGACCCGGTGCGAGGCGAGGCTCATGATCTGGAAGCCCCCCGAGTCCGTCAGGATCGCCCGCGGCCACCCCATGAACGCGTGCAGTCCTCCCGCCCTCCGGATCGTCTCGGCCCCGGGCCGCGCCATCAGGTGATAGGCGTTGGCGAGCACGGCCCGGCAGTCCCATTCCTCCAGCCGGTCGAACTCCACCCCTTTGACCGAGCCCCGCGTCCCCACCGGCAGGAAGCACGGAGTCTCGATCTCCGCGTGGCGGGTCCTCAGGAGTCCGCGCCGGGCGGAGGAGGACGGGTCATGCACGAGAACGGAAAACGGCGAGACGGAGAATTGGTGATCGGGGGTTTGGGACTTGTGATTTCCGTGAGAAGGCCGGGCCCCGGACATGATCACCAATCACCGATCACAGGTCACAAGCTTCTTCTCTCAGGCGGTCAGGGTTCTCCCCGCCAGCCGTTCCAGGACGGCGACGGGCGCCTTCTCCGGACGCGTCAGGGTCTCGCGCGAAATCAGGAACGTCTGTTCGAGCGCGTACTGGCCGGAGAGCACGGAATGCGCCACCATGTCGGTGAACACCATCCATGTCGAGCCGGGAGGAAAGGAGAGGATCTCGGCCCGGGCCGTGTTCTGATAGCCGTCGTTCTCCTTGAGGTAGTTGTGGAAGCGGTGCATGAACTCGTCGTAGGGCGGCCGCGCCCGGACCGGAAGACCCGCCGACGCGAGGAGGGAAAGGACCGACCGCGCTGCTCCGACCCGGACGACGCCCGGAAGGAGGCCCGAGGAGATCGCGAATCGCTCCGCAAGCTCCGGGAACGTCTCGCCGACGCGCCAGACGCGGGGCTTCGACGGATTGATGTTGGTGAAGAGCCGGAAGATCCGATCGCCCCGCGTCGGCCGCGTCGGAAAGGAATCCACGTGGAGAAGATCGTTTCGCGCGTGGCGTGAGAGCTTGCGCCCCGCCTCCTCCTGCGGCCGAAAGCTCGCGTAGTCCAGCCGCCATTTCCCCGAGTACGGCCGGAGAAACCGGGAAAGGAAGTCCACAGCGGCCCTCGAATAGTCCCGCAGGACCCGCCGCAGCTCGCGCGCGCCCTCGGCCTCCTGCCGGGCGACCCCGGTGACGCGGTCGCCGTCGGGACGGTAGGCGATGTTCTTGTGGTAGCCCGCGTCGGTCTGCCTCTGGCGCAGCAGAAACTCCCGATCCTTGCCGGGCAGCTCGAACGGAGTCCTCGAAAAGAGCAGGATGTTGCCTTCTTCCAGGACGCGGCAGGCTTCGCGCCCGCGCTCGACCGGATCCTCCGGCAGAGTCGCGGAATCGACGACGGGCATATCGGGAGTCTACGCGAGAAACCGCGGTCCCTGGTCCTGGTCCTTGGTCCTTGGTCCCTGGTGCCTGGTCCCCTGGCCTCTCGACCTGGTTGTCGAACCGGAATACGGCTAGAGCATGACTGCGGACTAAGGACTACGGACTAAGGACTACGGACCAAGGACTACGGACCAAGGACTACGAATTACGGACTGCGGACCAGGGGTTTTCGTCTGTTGACCCCTGAAAACCCGCATGCTAGGTTCCGCCATCCGGGGGCCAGATGCCTGATCTCGGAAAAAAGTACGAGTGCTTCAACTGCGGGACGAAGTTCTACAACCTCGGCAAGCCCGAGGCGATCTGCCCCAAGTGCGGCGCCAACCAGAAGGACGCCAAGGCCGACGAGGCCCCGCCTCCCCCGCCGCGCCCGCCCCGCCGGCCCGTGATCCTCGAGCCGATCCCCGAAGAGAACGCGAACGAATTCGGAGAAGAGGTTCCGGCCGCCGAGGAAGAAGAGGAGGAGGAAGAGGACGAGGAGGGGTTCGAGGAGGAAGAGGAGGTCGGGACCGACCGCCACGACGAAGAGGAGTACTGATCCGAAGTCGCGTGCCCGCGTCGCCTATCTCGGTCTCGGTTCGAACGTCGGAAACAGGCGCGCCCATCTGAGCGAGGCTCTCGAGGAGCTCGCGCGGCTGGCTCCCGTCGAGCGCGTCTCCTCCTTCTACGGTTCCGACCCGGTCGGCTACACGCGGCAGAGGAAGTTCTGGAACGCCGTCGCGCAGATTCGGTGGGCCAAGTCTCCCGAGGCTCTCCTTCGCGCGGCCAAGCGGATTGAGCGGCGCGGAGGCCGCACTCCCACCTTCACCGGCGGACCCCGTGAAATCGACGTGGACATCCTGGATCTGGGGGGTCTCGTGCGCGAGACGCCCGATCCCGTTCTCCCCCACCCCCGTCTGGCGGAGCGGCGATTCGCGCTCGCGCCCCTGGCTGAGATCGCTCCCGACTGGCGCCACCCGGTGACGGGCCTGACTGCCGCTCAGATGCTCGCGAAGCTTCCCCGAGTTCCGGCCGCCCGGAGAATCCAAAATCCAAGACCCAAGATCCAAAACCCGGAATCCCAAATCTGAAATCTCGGCCTACTTCCTCCACAAAGCGAGGTCCTTCCTCGCCTCCCGCTGGACCGCCAGGTCCTCCACGAGGTGTCCCGGCGAGGGGGGATCGGCCACGAGCTTCTCCTCTATCCCGATCGCCTCCGCGCGCTCGGCGGCTCCTCCCTTGGCCAGGGCCTCGGCGAGGAAGTGGCGGTTGACGAAGTTGCGGGAGTTCACGCTCATCGCGCGGCGCAGATTCGTCAGGGCCTTTTCGCGCGACACCCAGGAGGTGAGAAACGGAATCCTCGGCGCGCGATCGTGCAGGCGTCCGAGGATCCTGTAACCGCCCCCCTCCTCGAACTCCGGGGCGAGCGCGACGACCGTCGAAGCGTAGTCGCGGATCCTGGCGGCGGCCCCCGACCTGGCCGCCTGGATCTTTCCGGAAGTCAGCGCCCACTCGCCCCAGGCCACGGCGGTCCAGAAGAAGGTCGGCGCGGCGTCGCGATCCGAGGAGACGGCGGCGGCCACCACGGCGGGGGCGCGGCCCCCGAAAGCCGGCGCCCCCCGGGCTCGGGCGCGGCGCTCCAGGATCCCGATCGCCTCCTCCCCGGCCTTGCGGGCCTTCTCGTAGATCGGGCGCCTGGCTTCTCTCGCCAGACCGGTATAGGTCCCCTGGAAGAAGAGGGCGCGGGCGAGCTTCCACCGCGCCTCGGCGTCGTCGGGCGCCTGCGCCGCGCGCTCGTAGGCCGCGACCGCTTCGCCGATTTCGCGGTCGCTGGCGAGCGTACCGACCCTCCCCTCGGCGCGCCGCACCCAGTGGGAATCCGCGTCGGCGATGAGAGAGGTGGCGGTGACTCTGTCCTCGGGCATCAGCAAGAGAGTCGCGATCAAGAACAGCATGGAGAAAAGGTGTCAGGGGGAAGGTGTCAGGTCAAACGCAGGTGTCAGGTGTCGGGTATCAGGTGTCGGGTCAGGCTCCGGTCCCTGAAACCCGACACCTGAAACCTGAGACCTGCATTTCCCCTGGCACCTCCTAACCTGACGCCAGGCTCCTGGTCAACACTCCCCCGCCCACGACCACGTCGCCGTCGTAGAAGACGCAGGACTGACCCGGCGCAATCCCCCGCACGGGCGCGTGGAAGAGGACGCGCGCGCGCCCGCCGCTCTTCGGAACGACCGTCGCGGGGACTTCAGGGGCGCGGTGGCGCACGCGGGCCCGGGCGCAAAACGAGGAGCCGCGGGCCTCGGACAGGAACCGAAGGTCGCGGACCTCCGCCTCCCGCGTCTCGAGTTCCCTCGCGGGTCCGACGACGACGCGGTTGGCCGCGGGATCGAGCGAAAGGACGTAGAGCCTTTCGGCGGCGGGGACGCCGAGTCCCCGGCGCTGGCCCACGGTGAAACGAAAATGCCCTTCGTGGCGGCCCAGGGAGGTTCCACCGGAATCCTCGATGGGCCCTCCCGCGCTCGGAAGAGGGAGGCCGAAATCCGCCGCGTGGCGAGCGACGAAGTCGCCCGCGCGCTGCCCCCGCGGCACGAAACAGATCTCCTGACTCTCCTCCTTCTCCGCCGTCGGGAGCCCCGCGCGACGGGCCCGCGCGCGGACCTCCTCCTTGGTGAGATCTCCGACGGGAAACCGGGCGGCCGCGAGCTGATCGGGGCTCAGGTCGTAGAGAAAATAGGACTGATCCTTGGCCGGGTCGCTCCCCTTCTTGAGCAACGTCCGCCCCGAGGCGGAGTCCCGCTCGAGCCGCGCGTAATGGCCGGTCGCGACCGCCTCGCAACCCATCGCGACCGCGCGCTCCCAGAGAATGGCGAACTTCACCTTCGTGTTGCAGGAGGAGCAGGGAATCGGCGTCTCCCCCGCCACGTAGGAGGCGACGAAGGGCCGCACGACCCCTTCCCGAAACTCTTCTTCCAGGTTCAGAACGTAATGCGGAATGTCCAGCGCCCAGGCCACGCGTCGCGCATCCGACAGGTCGTCGAGCGTGCAGCAGCGGCCCGAGCGCCCGGCGTCGCCGGAGTGGTCCCAGAGCTGCATCGAAAGGCCGATGACTTCGTGCCCTTCTTCCTTCAGGAGCAGCGCGGCGACGGAAGAATCCACGCCGCCCGACATGGCCACCGCGATGCGCATCCAACCATTGTATGAGAGCCGTGAGACGTAAGGCGTGAGGCGTTAGGCGAAGCCCCGGGACTCAAGCCTTACGCCTGACGCCTGGCGCCTGATGGCTCTGAGCGTTGCGGGCCTCGCGCGCGACGCGCGCCACGATGTCGATCGAAGCGTCGATCTCCTCTTCCGTCGTAAGACGGGAGAGGGAGAAGCGCACGACGCTCTTCGCGTCCTGCGGCGGCAACCCGAGCGACAGGATGGCGGGCGAAGGGGCCAGAGTCCCGCTCGAGCAGGCGCTTCCGACCGAGGCCGCCACGCCCTCCAGATCCAGGCGGACGAGCAATGCCTCGCCCGACAGACCCTCGAAGAGGACAGCCGAGGTGTTCGGCAGGCGCGGCCCTCCCGCTCCGACCACCCGGGAGCCTCCGACGCGCTCGAGGATCCCGCGTTCCAACCGGCCACGGAGACGGCGGATCCCGGCCGCCTCGCCGAGCCTCTCGCGAGCTAGCCGGGCGGCCACGCCGAAGCCGACGATCCCGGGAGTGTTTTCGGTGCCCGCCCTGAGCCTCTTCTCCTGTCCCCCTCCCGGGGTATGAGCGCGAAGCGGCACGCCGCGGCGCACGTAAAGCGCCCCGACGCCCTTGGGGCCATGGAACTTGTGCGCCGAGATCGTCAGCAGATCCACGCCCCAGGCGTGAGCGTCGATCTCCATCCGGCCCGCGGCCTGCACCGCGTCGGTGTGGAACAGGGCGCCGCGTTCGCGGACGGCCGGGCAGAGGATCGGGATCGGGAAGACACCCCCGTACTCGTTGTTCGCGGCCATCACGGTCACCAGATCGGCTCCCGGCAGGAGGGCCTCCAGGAGACGCCCCGGGTCGAGCTCCCCGGAGGGTTCCGGATCGACGACCGCGACTTCCGTTCCCTCCTCCGACAGCCTGTCGGCCGCCTCGCGCACCGAGGGGTGCTCGGCTCCCGTCCGCACGAGCCGCCCCGGCCGGCCGGCCCCCGCCCCGAGGATCGCCATGGCGTTGCCTTCCGTGCCCCCCGAGGTGAAGAAGACCTCCTCCGGCGCGGCCCCGATGAGTCGGGTGACCTCGTCCCGGGCTTCCTCGATCGCCCGGCGCGCCCGGCGTCCCTCCGCATGGACGGAGGAGGGGTTGCCGAAGAGAGCCGCCGCCTCCTGGAAGGCGGCCGCGACCTCCGGATCCATTTTTGTGGAGGCGTTGTTGTCCAGATAGATCATCGGCCTGCCGGTCGGCGATTATCCGCCCGGATCGCGCATCTAAATCTTGCCTCAAGGAATACTGTCTTCGAGCGCCGGCGTTAAGATCCTGCGCTGATGACGGCGAAGGTTCGCTGTGCGCTCTTCGTCGCGGTATCCCTCCTGCTCACCGGGACCGCCTTCGGACAGAAAACGCCTACCCTGTCGAAGAAGCAGAAGGCGGAACGGATCAAGGCCCTCCCCGAAGAAGAGCGCAAGTGGCTGACCGACTACGTCGCTCCGATCATCCTCCCCGACGAGGAGAACCTCTTCTTGCAACTGTCCGCGCCCTACCAGCGCGAGATGTTCAAGACCGAGTTCTGGGAGCGCCGGGAACGGGACGGGCTCCCGCCGCCGCTCGGCCCCGGCTACAAACTTCGCTACGAGCACTACCGCGACGTCGCGGCGACCGAATACGACGGGCTCAACAGCGACGCCGGACGCATGGTCGTCCGGCAGGGCGAGCCTGCGGGCATCGAAGACGCCTCCGGCTGCGGGGGGTTCCGGCAGGCGGAGATCTGGAGCTATCAGGCCTCGACCGGCAGCTCCACTCTCGTGCACCACATCTTCTATCGCCCGACCTTCGGCGGGCCGCGGAGGCTCTGGCTGCCGGGCGACCAGGGCATCTTCGAGGTCAACCAGGGGACCGGTTTCTCCAGAGGCTTCAGCACAACCGGCTTCGACACGCTGTGCGCGGCGACCGGGAACTCCGGAAGCTGCGCGTGCCAGCTCGCGCGCATCGCCAGCGAGATCGCGGGCCGCGGCTCCACCGAAGTGATGGCCAT
>JAWOLE010000336.1:0-5518 GCA_033853815.1 Thermoanaerobaculia bacterium | reverse complement strand
CGAAAGCGATAATCGCCGCGGTCATGGAATTGAACGAGCACTTGCGCGAGATGCTGAAGGAGCTGGGACAGGCGATCAACGAGTCCATCTCCGGCTCCGGGCGCGTGCACGATTCGATTCAGCGCATCCGCGATGAGGGCTACAACCTCTACATGGTTCTCGACGCCAAGGTCGGCGTGAACCGCCGCGCCGCCCGCGGCTCAAGCCGCCGCCGCCAGCCGGTGGTGGAGACGGACAACGGCGACGAAGCTGCCGTGAAGCAGGCCGCCTTCCGCATCAACATCAAAGACCTTCGCTTCCTCAAATCCGTGGGCATCGACCCGACCCGCAAGGTGCGCGCCCGTTCTTCCCTCTCGCGGAAAACGTCGCTCCGGCGTCTCACGCGCGCGTAGGTTTGCTCCGCACCGGCGCCGCTGCCGGAGGAGTTCCTTTCGAATGACCAATCGAGAGCCGCTCGCTCTGACTGCCGCCGGTTGGGAGGATCTCGTGGCGGAGTGGGCGCTTCCGCGCTACCGGGGCCGGCAGATCTTCGACGCGCTCCACCGGCAGGGAATCCGGGATTGGGCCGCCGTGCGCGTGCTTCCCCGGGAGCTTCGCGAGCGTCTCGCGCGGGACCTGCCGATCCGCTTGCCGGAGATCACCCGGCGCGAGACCTCCGCCGACGGGAGCGTCAAGTACGGCCTCCGGCTCTCCGACGGCGCCTTGATCGAGTCCGTTTTCATGCCGGGAGAGGCCTCGCGCGCCGACGTCAACGAGTTCGAGGACGCGCGCGCCGTGCGCGGAGGTTCCAGGTTCCAGGTTCCAGGTTCCAGGGAACTGCCCCGGGGTCCGAAGGTCGAGAGGTACACGGTCTGTCTGTCGTCACAGACGGGGTGCGCGGTGGATTGCGCGTTCTGCGTCACGGGCAGACTCGGCGCCGGCCGCAACCTCACCGGCGGCGAGATCGTCGGGCAGCTCTACGCCGTCCTGGACAACGCCGGCGCCCCGGCTCCCGGGGCGCGGGTCGTGTTCATGGGTATGGGCGAGCCCTTCTTGAACCCCGACGGCGTGATCGGCGCCCTCGAAGTTCTTCTTGAAGTGCTGTCGCCGAGGCGCATCACGGTTTCCACGTCCGGGATCACGCCGGCCTTCGCGAGGTTCGCGGCCTTGCCGCGGCGGCCGAACCTGGCCGTTTCCTTGAACGCGGCTGACGAAGAGACGCGCACCCGCCTGATGCCGATCACGCGCACGTATCCCCTCCAAGGGCTCCTGCGCGTTCTGCGCGAATGGCCGCTCGAGCCGCGCCGGCGCATCACGATCGAATACGTCCTGATCGCCGGAGTCAACGATCGGCCGGAAGACGCCGCACGCCTGGCGCGCCTGCTCGCCGGGATTCCCGTGAAGGTCAATGTCATTCCCTTGAACGAGGACCCCGTGTACCTGCCCGAGTGGAAGCGGCCGGACGAAGCCACGATCAACCGGTTCGTCGAGCGCCTGGCGCGTTCGCATCTGACCGTCACCGTCCGCCGCAGCCGCGGGCCCGACACGAGCGCCGCCTGCGGCCAGTTGAAGGGACGCACACAGGACCCGAGGAGATTGAAGATTTAGAGATTGAAGATTGAAGGATTGAGCACGGCCTAATCTTCCAATCATTCAATCTTTCAATCGATCAATCTTCGCTAAAGGGGGAGGTGGCGGGAAAAGAACTGCCTCCATCGCCGGTCGTACTCCTCGGTCGCCACGCGCGCGGGTTCGTCCTCGTGGTGGCAGTGGCCGGCGTTCTCGGCCTTCCAGACTTCGCTGCCCGGCGGCAGGGCTTCCTCGAAGCGGTGCACGAAGCGCGGAGGGACGAGCTCGTCTCTTTCCCCGTACACGAGGCACACGGGAGCTTCGATCCGCTGGATGGCGAGGATCGGGTCCACCGCCTCGAGGCCGGGCGCCTCCGGCGGCAAGGCGAGCTGCCGGCGGACCCGTCGGACGGCCCGTGCGACGGCCCATTGGCTCGTGAGCGAGAGCAGTCCGGCGGGAAGGCCGGTCCAGAGCGAGAGATAGTGACGCGCCATCTCTCGCGCGTCGGCATATGGCGATTCGATCCAGAGCGCGTGCACGCTGCGGGAGTGAGATGCGTACTCGAGCGCGGGGAAAGAACCGGCCGAACAGGCGTGCAAACCGAGACGGGCCGGGTCGAGTCCGAAGCGGTCGCGCGCCGCCTCGATGGCGTTGGCCATGTCGTCTTTCTCGAGGAAGCCGTAGGTGAAGAATTCCCCGCGGCTCTCGCCGTGCGCTCGCAGGTCGGGCAGCAGGACGGCGTAGCCGCTGGCGAGCGCCCGCAGAGCTTCCGGTCTCCACTCCGCGGCGGCTCCTCCTTTGCCGTGGAGAAAGAGAATCGCCGGACGCTGGACTTCCCGCGGCGGCGGCGAAGCGTATATGGCGGCGAGCTCGACCGGATCGTAGCGGCTGCCGCGATACCGGAAGTCGTCCACGGAGGCGCCCGATTCCCGCAGGGCCGAGAGGAGGTCTTCGCGCCGCTCTCGGACGGGCTCGAGCCCCTCGGGCGAGATCAGGAGCCTGGCGAGAGCCTTCCCCGCGAGCCAGGACCCGGCGAGATAGGCGCCGGCGGCTCCCAGGACGGAGGAAGCCGCTATCCAGAAGCCGGCTCTTTTCGATCGCATGGGGAAGAGCTGTCAGCTATCGGCTGTCAGCTCTCAGCTTTCAGCGTATTCTCCCGCGCCTGCCGCGACTTCTTTCCGAAGAGACCGACCACCTCGACGGGGCCCCGGACGTAGGTCTCGCAGGCCAGGCGGACCGGCTTTCCCTTCCAGCGCTTCTTGATCCACCAGAGAAAGCGGAGCGGAAAGAAGCGGGCGCCCAGCAGGTTCAGAGGGAAGCGCCGCTGGCCGAGGGAGAGCCTCTCATGGGGAGTGGGTGTGGAGAGGTTCTCGCCGCCGGAGACGACGATCACGGCGCACGTCGTGCACTCGCTCTTGCCGCCGCAGACGTGCCAGAGCTTCGCGTCGGCGTCCAGGGCCGCGTCCCAGAGGCGGTACCCTTCCCAGACGTCGATCTCCTCGCCGTTGATGACGCAGCGGACGCGCTGAGGAGGCGGATTTAGCTCGCTGGCCATCGCGCCGGATTATAGGGGGAAGTCTTCCGCAGCTAGAATCCGCGTGATGACAAGATTCCGGTTCGTCGCGGCGGCGGGGTTGCTCGCGGCGGTGGGCCTGGGCCTCGGGCCCGACGCGGCGGCGCCGGCGCACTTCACGCTCGTGCCGGTCGGGTCAGGAGCGTACGCCGCGATTGCGAAGCCCGGCGATCGTCTCTCCGTCGGAAACGCGGGATTCGTCGTCGGATCGGAAGGCGTCGTCGTCGTGGACGCCTTCGCGGCGCCGGGGGCGGCCGAGGAGCTCCTGGCCGAGATCCGCCGGATCACGCAAGCGCCGGTGAGGTGGGTCGTCAACACGCACTACCACCTCGACCACACCGGCGGCGACGCGGTCTTCGCGAAGCAGGGCGCGGTGATCCTGGCGCAGGAGAACGTCCGTTCCTGGGTGAGAACCGAGAATCTCAAGTTTCGCGAGAAAGCCCCGCCGGAGGAGAAGGCGGCGGTCGCTTCCCTTCCGCTTCCGGACATCACCTACCGCGACGGGCTTTCGGTCTGGCCGGGGGACCGCCGGGTGGAGGTCCTGGTGAGACCGGGACATACCGGGGGGGACTCGGTGGTCTTCGACGCGGCGAGCAACACGGTCTTTGCCGGCGATCTCTTCTGGAAGAGCACGCTTCCCAACCTCGTGGACGCGAATACGCGGGAATGGGTCCGGACCCTCGACGAGCTGATCCGGGCGCATCCGGCCGCCCACTTCGTTCCGGGCCACGGCGAGGTGGGAGCCGCGCTCGACGTGCGCTTCTTTCGCGACTACCTGGCCGGCTTGCGGCTGGCCGTCGAGCACGGCATCGCGCAGGGCAAGAGCGGGTCGGCCCTGGTGGAAACGATCTTACCCGATTTGAAGAAACGCTACGGGTCCTGGACCTGGTTCGATGCCTTCGCTCAGAAGAACATCGAGCAGACCGAGCAGGAGCTCAAGGGGACCAAGAGATTCCCCCCGACACCGACTCCCTAGCGGAAAGGTCGCCCCGGATCCGTCGTCATTTCCCTCGTCGGCACGCGGCGGTCGGCCTCGCCAGGTCCATCAGCCGCCGCTGAGGGTTCCTCGCAGGGACACTACGATGCCGGGTGCGCTTCCCACGCTCGTCACCCATCACCTCCTCCGGGAAACGCCGCCGGCTCCGGGGCTGTCAGTGTGGCTTGAGTCCGAATGCGAGCCCCGGCGGCGGGACGCCTCCCGGAGGAGGCGATGAGCGAAGGAGCACACCGCCACGGGACCTAAGCCTCACTGTAACTGCGACTGAGCGACCAGCGACGGCCCGGTTCTTTCTGGCGCGGCAGGGCCGGCGCGTGCCGACGAGGGAGGCGGCTCGACGCTGGGGCGACCTAACAAGCCGAGCTCGCCCCCCGGCTCGTACCTGGTTCCGGGAACCTGGAACTCGCTCTACGGAACGGTCAGCTTCCAGGTGCCGATCTCCTTCCACGGATTGACGCCGCCCGGGTTTCCGCTCGCCGAGTCCCGGCAGCGGTCGCTCGTTCCGGTCGGAGCGGTCGCGTCGAGGAAGGTCGTCGTGACACCCGAGCTCGACTCGCCCGGGCTCGAACAGGCGCTTCCGTCGGAGTGAAGGAAGAGGCTCCCGGCCGGGTTGGGAGTGATCGTGGCGTCCAGGCGCGAGTCGTGTCCGGCCGAGTCGTAGGAGAGGCGGAGTCCGACGGCGTTCGTGTGCGTCTTTCCGTGCGCGTTGCACCTGGTGTCGTCGGAGTTCGTCCCCATCCGATTCGAGATCCTGAGGGAGAACTCGTCGCCGGAGTTGGCCTGGACCGGGTCGAAGGCGTCGAATCCGATCGAGACCTCGGTCGGATCGCGGGAGAGCCCCGTGACACAGCGCGACAGGCCGGAGGTCACCGGCTCGCCGTTGCGGAAAAGCTCGGCGAGCAGGTCGTAGGCGGCGCCGGAGTCGTTGCTGTTCTGCAAGCCGACCCAGAGGTGCGCCGGCCCGAGGGCCGTCAGCTGGCTGACGGGGTTTCCCAGCGCGAGTCCGACCATCCCGCCGACGTCGCCTCCAAACGAGCCGATGCGCGTCACCAGACCGGTCGTCGTGTCCACCGTCGCGAGCTTGTCTTCGTCGGAGAGCGCCGCGTACAGGGTCCCGTCCGGCGCGAACGCGAGGTCCGAGATCACGACGTATTCCGACAGCGTGAGCGTGGTGATGTACGAACCCGTCGCCGGGTCGAGCGTGTGGAGCTCGGGAAGGCCGGTGGCGTCCCCGTTGGAGATCCACAGTGTCCCCTGGGGATCGAATGCCAGCCCGGCGATGTTCGCCTCGACCACCTTCGAGTCCAGGACGGTTCCCGTGCTCTTGTCCACACGAAGGATCAGGGCGGTTCCCAGGTCGAAGCCCGCGGCGTAGAGAGTGCCGTCGGGAGCGAAAGCCA
>JAWOLE010000335.1:0-2601 GCA_033853815.1 Thermoanaerobaculia bacterium | reverse complement strand
TCGGGCAACGCTTCGGGCAACTACGCCCTCACCTCGACGACGGCCACGACGACGGCCAGCATCACCAAGGCGTCAACGACGACCTCGCTGACGTCGTCTCCCAACCCCTCCATCAGCGGGGCCACGGTGACGTTGACGGCGACGGTCTCGCCGGCCACGGCGACCGGCACCGTGCAGTTCTACGACGGGGCGAATCCGCTCGGATCCCCTGTGACGGTGGTCGGGGGCACCGCGACCCTCGGCACGTCCTCGCTCTCGATCGGGACGCACTCTCTCACGGCGGTTTACTCCGGCGACTCCAATTACACCGGCAGCACGTCGTCGGCGGTTTCCCAGGTGGTCAACAAGTCGCTGACGGCGAGCAGCTTCATGACCGACAGCGACTTCAACACGATCACCGCGATCGACGTCGTGTTCAGCCCGGACAAGGCCACCAACTCGCAGAAGCTGACGGCGACCAACCCGGGCACCTACTACTACAACGAGATTCTCACCAACAACGCCAGCACGCCGCTGACGGTCACGCTCAACCTCGCGATTCCTCCGAGCACGAATCCCTCGCTGGCGCAGGCGTTCTGCCTGAAGGGGAGCATGCCGGTCGCGGTCTACTCCGACCTCATGAGGACGACCGACGTGACCTCCACGGCGACGATCACGCCGGCGGAGCCGCTCGCCAACTCGACCACTCAGTCGCTCTACTGCGTGTCCACGGTCAGCGTGTCGTTCACGATCCCGGCGGGCGGGCTCCGTTACGTGACCATCCACCTGGACTTCGCGCCCAAGGGCAGCACGGGCTTCCCGTCCAACGCCTCGAGCACGTACATCCAGGGGTTCGACTTCCAGCAGACCGGTACGGTCAACAGCTCGCCTTCGTCCCTCCTCAGCGCGGACACGACCTTCACGGCGGCGGGCAAGAACGTGACCGGCATCGGCGGCTTCGCCCTCGACTCGAACCTGAATCCCAAGGGCGGCTTGACTGCGTACCTCCTCGATCAGAACGGCCACACGGTCAAGTACACCTCCACTTCGTACACCGACGGCTTCTACTATCTGCTCGCGCCGAGCACAGGTACCTACTCGGTCCAGCTCGTCAACGCCCAGAACATGACCCTGGGAAACACGCCGAATCAGAGCCTCACGTCGGGTCTGTACATCGAGGACGATTTCACCGGCCTGAATCCTTCGGATCCGGTTATCGAGGGTTTCGTGACCGATGCCAGCTATAAGGGAGTGTCCGGCGTGACGGTGAGCCTCTACAACGTCGGCAACAAACTGATGCAGACGGCCACGACCAGCCAGAGCGGGCACTACTCGTTCCGCTTCGCCAACCCGGGCACGTTCACGGTGACGGTGACGCCGCCGGCGGGATACAAGGCGCCCGCCTCGGCCAGTGTGAGCTTGAAGCAATTCCAGGATGCGCGTCAGGACTTCGTCTTGACCAAGTAAAGGAAGGAATCCGGAACTCCCACAAAACTCCCACGACCTGCCGATGCCCCGGGGCGCCGCGTGGAAGGGCGGCGTCCCCGGGGTTTTTTTTGGGCCGGTGCCCGACTGGGTCTCCCGGAGAAGGCTCTCGACAAGAGCATGCGGTGGTATCCTCTCGATATGCCGGCTAAGGCGGACAGCGAGATCGTCTTTTCGGTTGAGGAGTCTCCGGAGGGCGGCTTCACGGCGCGAGCCCTCGGCGAGGCGATCTTCACGGAGGCGGATACGCTGGAAGAGCTCCACGCCAACGTTCGTGAAGCTGTTGCCTGCCATTTCGCCGACCGTGATGGTCCAAAGATCATCCGCCTGCACCTCGTGAAGGACGAAGTTCTCGCCCGATGAGGCTCCCCCGAGACATCTCGGGGCGCGATCTGGCAAAGTCGCTGGAAGTCTTCGGCTACTCCGTCACTCGCCGGGTGGGTAGCCATATGAGACTGTCCACACAACAGGGCGGCGAACATCACGTCACCATACCGGACCACGATGCTCTACGCGTAGGAACGCTATCGGCGATCCTTGCCGAGGTCGCCCGGCACCTCAAGCTGAGCCGCGACGACATTGTCTGGCGTCTCTACGGCTCGGGGTGATCGCAATCCTCATCCGCAAGTAATCGAACGAAGTGAGGAGACTTGATCCGGAGCTCCTACCCTAGCTCCCACGACCTGCCGATGCCCCGGGGCGCCGCGTGGAAGGGCGGCGTCCCGGGGTTTTTTTATTAGGGCTCTGGGCTTCGCGCCCTCCGTGCCGTAGGGGAGGGGCTAGTCCCCTCTCGCCCCCGGTCGTCGTGCCCTCCGCGCCGTAGGGGAGGGGCTGGCCCCCTCCCGCCCCCGGTCGTTCCCTTAAAGCCGGGCGGCCGCGTACCGAGCGTTGTCGGCCACAGATGCGGCCGAGGGACGCGACATGCGGCGGATACGCCGCCGCAAACGGCCGCCCCTACGGCACCCGGGCCGGCGGCCTACGCGCCCGAACGAACCCTCTCTTGTCTCAAACGAGACAGGCGTATGTCAGACCTGACATATATCTCCAGGGACGTATCACATCGCGCATGAGCCATTTGCACTAGGACCTAGGTCCGATTGGGCTCAGCCGCGCCGGGAGAGAGCATTTCCCTGGTTC